>NZ_JBWKRS010000043.1:0-49702 GCF_059419385.1 Pseudomonas sp. GW821-FHT05H12
CGAGTGTTGGGGCAAGAGCCCTTTTGGTTACTTTTGGGGCTCTTTTCCAAAAGTGACCCGCCGTAAGGGCGGAACCCATTTCAGCCGTTACCCAAACAACGGATATGTACCCGATCAAAGGCCATCTATGGAAAAGTCAAAGTTACGCAAGCTGGGAATGCTAACGGTATTAGCCGTAGCCATCGGCCTACTCATTTACACCGTCCAAGCCCCCGCCGACGCCCCCCAATACCTCACCGCCACCGCCGAACGCGGTGACATCGAAAACGCCGTCCTGGCCACCGGCCTGCTCGAAGGCATCAAACAGGTCGACGTCGGCGCCCAAGTCTCCGGCCAGCTCAAATCCCTCAAAGTCAAAGTCGGCGACAAGGTCAAGAAGGGCCAATGGCTCGCCGAAATCGACCCCTTGATCCTGCAAAACACCCTGCGCAAGGCCCAGGTTGACGAAGAAAACCTCCAGGCCCAACGCCGCGCCACGGCCGCCCAACTCAAGCAAGCCAAGTCCGTGTACGAACGCTACAAAGGCCTGCAAATCGACGAATCGGTCTCACGCCAGGACTTCGAAGACGCCGAGTCCACCTACCAGGTGCAACAGGCCAACCTGCTGTCCCTGGACGCACAGATCAAAAGCGCCCACATCCAGATCGACACCGCCAAGGTCAACCTGGCCTATACCCGCATCGTCGCCCCCATCGACGGCGATGTGGTGGGCATCGTCACCCAGGAAGGCCAAACCGTGATTGCCAGCCAACTGGCGCCGGTGCTGCTCAAGCTGGCAGACCTGGACACCATGACCGTCAAGGCCCAGGTCTCCGAGGCCGATGTGATTCACATCAGCCCCGGCCAGCAGGTGTATTTCACCATCCTCGGTGAAGCGGACAAGCGCTACTACGCCAAGCTGCGTGGCACTGAACCGGCACCGCAGAACTTCCTCGAAACCCAGCCCGCCGGCACCCCCAAGCAGAACACGGCGGTGTTCTACAACGCGCTGTTCGACGTGCCCAACCCCGACCATCGCCTGCGCATCGCCATGACGGCCCAGGTGCGCATCGTGCTCGACACCGCCCAAGCGGCGCTGATGGTGCCGGTGGCGGCGCTGGGGCCGCGCAACAACGACGGCACTTACTCGGTGCGGGTGCTCGACGCCAAGGGCAAGGCGGTGTCGCGGGAGGTGAAAACCGGCATCAATAACAACGTCAAGGTGCAGGTGCTCGAAGGCCTCGCCGAAGGTGACAAAGTGGTGATCGGCGACGCCACGCCGGCCGTGGCGGGGAATTGATCGATGACCCAGCCACTGTTGGAACTCAAGGGCATCACCCGCAGTTTCATGGCCGGCGAGCGCGAGTTCATTGCGCTCAAGGGCATCGACCTGACGATCCAGGCCGGGGAGATGGTCGCGATCATCGGCGCCTCGGGGTCGGGCAAGTCCACCCTGATGAACATCCTTGGCGGCCTGGATTACGCCACGGCCGGCAGCTACAAGATCAACGGCATCGAAACCCGTTCCCTGGGCGATGAACAACTGGCGGAACTGCGCCGCGACTACTTCGGTTTTATCTTCCAGCGCTACCACCTGCTGGCGCACTTGAGTGCCTTGCACAACGTGGAAATGCCGGCGATCTACGCCGGCACGCCGGAAACCACGCGTCATAGCCGCGCGCGCGAGCTGCTGGCGCGCCTGGGCCTGGCGGGGCACACCACCCACCGGCCCAGCCAGTTGTCAGGCGGGCAGCAACAGCGCGTGAGTATTGCCCGGGCCTTGATGAATGGCGGGGAGGTGATCCTGGCCGATGAACCCACCGGCGCCCTCGATACCCACAGCGGCAAGGAGGTGATGCGAATCCTCGCCGAGCTGCACGCGGCCGGGCACACGGTGATCATCGTCACCCACGACCCCAAGGTGGCCGCCAATGCCCAGCGCATTGTCGAGGTGTGCGATGGCGAGATCGTCAGTGACAAGGCCAACGACAGCGTCGGGCTGGAGCTGAACACTGAGGCGCCCATCGAGCCCAAGCGCAGTGGCGCCCGGCGTTTGGTGGCCAGCCTGGGGTTGTTCAAGGAAGCGTTCAACATGGCCTGGGTCGCGCTGGTGTCCCACCGCATGCGCACGCTGCTGACCATGCTCGGGATCGTCATCGGTATCACCTCGGTGGTGTCGATCTCGGCCATCGGCGAAGGGGCCAAGCGCTATGTGCTCAAGGACATCCAGGCGATCGGCAGCAACACCATCGACATCTTTTCCGGCACCAGTTTTGGCGACAGCCGTGCCTCGGCCATCGAGACGTTGATGCCGTCGGATGTGGAAGCGTTGAACCAGCTGTATTACGTCGACAGCGCCACGCCGGTGGTGGGCCGCAACCTGTTGCTGCGCTTTGGCAACATCGACCTGGATGCGCAGGTCAACGGCGTGAGCGACCGCTACTTCAAGGTCAAGGGCTTGAAGCTCGAGGCAGGCATTGCCTTCAGCGAAAGCGATGCGCGGCGCCAGGCCCAGGTGGTGGTGATCGACCACAACACCCGCCAGCGCCTGTTCGGGCCGAACATCGACCCCCTCGGCCAGGTGATCCTGGTGGGGAACCTGCCGTGCACGGTGATCGGGGTGACGGCCGACAACAAAAACATGTTCGCCGCGAGCAAGGCGCTGAACGTGTGGGTGCCCTATGAAACCGCAGCGGGGCGGCTGCTGGGGCAACGCCACCTGGACAGCATCACCGTGCGCATCAAGGACGGCCAACCGAGCAAGGTGGTGGAAGACAACGTCAACAAGCTGATGCTGCAACGCCACGGCACCAAGGACTTCTTCACCAATAACCTCGACAGCATCATGCAGACGGTGCAGAAAACCAGCCGTTCGCTGGCGTTGCTGTTGTCGTTGATTGCGGTGATTTCGTTGTTGGTGGGGGGCATTGGGGTGATGAACATCATGCTGGTGTCGGTGACCGAGCGCACCCGCGAGATCGGTATCCGCATGGCGGTGGGCGCGCGGCAGTCAGATATCCGTCAGCAGTTTCTGGTGGAAGCGGTGATGGTGTGCCTGATCGGCGGGATGATCGGCATCTCGCTGTCATTTGCCATTGGCTATCTGTTTTCGTTGTTTGTGAAGGAATGGGAAATGGTGTTCTCCCTGGGCTCGATCGTCACGGCGTTCGCCTGTTCGACGATGATCGGCATCGTGTTCGGCTTTGTGCCGGCACGAAACGCCGCACGCCTGGACCCCATCGAGGCATTGGCCCGGGATTGATGCTTCACGAACGATGAAGGTCAAAATGTGGGAGCTGGCTTGCCTGCGATGGCGGTGTAACAGTCAACCCAAGGGTAGCTGACCCACCGCCATCGCAGGCAAGCCAGCTCCCACATTTGTTCAGCGGTGCCTTAAAGTGCTGTGGTTTCTTCAGTGGCATACATCCACCGCAACAACGAATGCCGCCCGCTGATCCCCAGCTTTATCGATGCGCGCTTGAGGTAGCTTTCGATGGTGTTGACCTTCAACGCCAGTTGCTCCGCCAATTCCGGCGCGGTACGCCCGGCCAGCAGGCCGACGCACACTTCCAGTTCGCGGTTGGACAAGGTCAACCCCGATTGCACCAGGCGTTCTTCAATGCGCCGGCGCAGGGTGTCGATGCCCTGGCTTTGCGGTACCTGCAGTTCGCTGTCGGTGCGGCACGGCTGGATGGCGGCGATGTGTTTTTCCACCATGGGCAGCAACAGCGAGGAAAAGTCCTGCAACATGCTGCGTTCCTGTGGCGAAAAGCTGTCGGACTGGCTCGCGCGGTACACCGACAGCACATAGCGCATGTCGTCTTTGCGCCGCGTCAGGTGCAGTTGTGCCGCGGGCTGTTCTTCCCCCAGCGCGGTCATGGAATCGGTGTACACGGGGCTGATCTTGCGGCGCAATTGCCCTTCGGAACTCACCCGTAGTTGCGAGATATGCGTGGCGTCCACTGCCAGTTGGGTGAGGATGAGGTCATGCAGCATGCGTGGGAAATGGCGACTGCCGGTGCTGGCGATGACCTTGCCTATATGTGGGAACAGGTGTGAGTTCATCAATTCGTCCATGAGATTCAAGTGCAGGCATTCGGCTATATAGCGACGGGGATTAAGAAGGTAACAAGTGCGAATAACCCACAGTGATAATGCGTCCCGTCGGAACGTATGCTAGTACAGCCTGGCGAAAGGATGGGGATCCAATCTGTAAAAAGTCGACATTAAAAACACAAAACGGTGGTCGGACCTGTCCGACCACCGTTGTGGGAAAGTGCCGTGCTTGAGCCTTATCTGACGGCGTGAGCAACCATCGGGGTATGACGCGGGGTTGTGCGTGTGCACTTGGCCAGTGCTTGCTGCACGTCCGCCAGCAAATCGGCGACATCTTCAAGCCCCACCGACAGGCGCACCAGGCCTTCACTGATGCCGTGGGCCGCCCGTTCCTCGGGCGTGTAGGTGGAGTGAGTCATGCTGGCCGGGTGCTGGGCCAGGGATTCGGCATCCCCCAGGCTGACCGCGCGGGTGAACAGCTTGAGTGCGTTCATGAAGCGTCGGCCAGTGTCGATCCCGCCCTTGAGTTCGAAGGCGATCATGCCGCCTGATTGGCTCATTTGCCGCGCCGCTAACTCGTACTGTGGGAAAGAGCGCAAGCCGGGGTAGGTAACGCTCACCACGGCCGGGTGCGCCTGCAGCGCTTCGGCCACGGCCAGGGCGTTGCTGCAGTGGCGGTCCATGCGCAGGGCCAGGGTCTTTAGCCCGCGCATCAACAACGACGCATCCTGAGGCGACATCACGGCGCCGGTCAGGTCCTTGAGCCCTTGCAGGCGGATACGCTGGGCCAGCGCATGGCTGCTCACGGCGATGCCCGCGGTGATATCGCCATGGCCGCTGAGGTATTTGGTGGCCGAGTGCACCACCACATCTGCGCCCAGGTCCAGGGGGCGTTGCAGGTAAGGGGTGCAATAGGTGTTGTCTACCACCAGCGTGATGTTGCCGTGCGTGTGGGCGATGTCGGCCACGGCGGCAATGTCCACCAGTTGCAGGTTGGGGTTGGCCGGGGTTTCGCAATAGATCATGCGCGTGGCGGGGGAGAGTGCGGCGCTTAATGCCTGCGGGTCGGTAAGGTCGACGTGGCGCACTTTGATGCCGAATTCGCCAATGCCGTGGTGCAGCAGCGCGAAGGTGCAGCCGTAGAGCGTCTGGCTGACGATCACTTCATCGCCGGGGCGCAGCAGGGTCCAGAACGTGGCGGCGATGGCGCCCATCCCGGAGCTGAACGCCACCGCGGCCTCGCCGTTTTCCAGGGTGGCCATGCGTGATTCCAGCAGGGCCAGGGTCGGGTTGGAAATGCGCGTATAGAAGTGCCCGTTGGCTTCGCCAGCAAAACACGCCGCGCCATATTCGGCGGTGGGAAAGGCAAAGGTTGCCGACAGGTAGGTGGGCGGCACGAGCGCGCCGTGGTGGTCCTTGGGGTCGTAGCCGTGGTGGATGGCGCGGGTAGAAAAGCCGAATGCATTGTGTTTATTGTTCATGTCGGACGCTCCTTATTTCCTACAATGCTATGCTCATAACCAGAGATGAACGTTGCAAAAAATGCGCATAAATCCCGCGTCCTGGGATGAATCTTCTATAAAAATAATGAATAGAGGCACGTTATGCCCGTGAGTCTGGACCGCACCGACAAAGCCCTGTTAAACGCCCTGCAGGGCAATGCTCGCCTCACCGTGGCCGAATTGGCCGACCGCGTTTCCCTGACCACGTCTCCCTGCTGGCGACGGGTGCGGAACCTGGAAGAGAGCGGGGTGATCAGCGGTTACCAGGCGATCCTGTCGCCCAAAGCCCTGGGGTATGGGGTGACCGCGTTTGTCAGCATCATGATGGAAAGCCATACCCAGGAAATCGCC
The DNA here is from genome assembly GCF_059419385.1 of Pseudomonas sp. GW821-FHT05H12. Lineage (NCBI taxonomy): Bacteria > Pseudomonadati > Pseudomonadota > Gammaproteobacteria > Pseudomonadales > Pseudomonadaceae > Pseudomonas > Pseudomonas sp. GW821-FHT05H12. The sequence continues at coordinate 5,889 of NZ_JBWKRS010000043.1, forward strand.
CGCAAGTTCGAGCAGCGGCTGCTCGAGATTCCGGAGATCGTGGCGTGCCACAACGTGTCGGGGCGCTATGACTTTTTGCTCGAAGTGGTGGCCAGGGACCTGGAGTCGTTTGGCGAGTTTGCCCGCGAGGTGTTGCAGACCCTGCCGTGCGTCAAGGAGATCTATTCGAGCTTTTCCTACAAGTCGGTCCGGCCCTTGCGCGTGATCCCGTTGCCGGGATAAAGCTCAGCGAAAGAACTCCCCCGGCGTCGCCTCGAACTGCTGGCGAAACGCATTGATAAACGCCGACGTCGACTCATACCCGCAGCCCAGCGCCACGTCGGTCACCCGTTCGCCTTGCTCCAGGGCGGGCAGGGCCGTCAGCAGGCGCAAGCGTTGGCGCCAGGCGCGAAAGGTCAGGCCGGTGTCACTGAGGAACAAGCGGCTGAGGGTCTTCTCACTCACCCCCAGTTTCTGGCTCCACTGGCCCAGGGTGGTCTGCTGTTCCGGGTGTGCGTTGAGGCTGCGGTAGATCTGGCGCAAGCGTGGGTCCAGGGGCAGGGGCAGCATCAGGTCGACCTGGGGGGCGGCCGCCAGTTGGTCCAGCACCACCTGGGCCAGGCGCCCGTCGGGCCCGTCCTCGGCATACTCCACCGGCAACTCGCTGAAACTGCGGATCAACTCGCGCAACAGGCTGCTCACTTCCAGTACATGGCAGCGTTCGGCCGCCCAGGTGGTCACGCTGCAATCGAGGTACAGGCTGCGCATTTCGGTGTGCGGCGAACTGAACACCCGGTGCGGCACGCCTGCGGGGATCCACACCGCGCGCTGGGGCGGCGCGACGAAGCGACCGACGCTGGTCTGAATCTCCAGCACCCCGGAAATCGCGTAGGACAATTGCACCCACGGGTGGCTGTGCCGACGGGTCAGCGCCCGGTTGGGCAGCGATTCGGTGCGCCCATACACCGGGCGTGGCAGGCTGGAAAGCCCGGGCACCGTGCGGCGGACGGTCTTGTCATGTCCTTTAGGCGGCATTTACTGGCTCATTGGCGTTAGTCGGTAACAAGCCGTTACGTTAGAGTCGCGAGGATGCTCTTGGCAACCCCTGGAAGATTTGCTTATGACCCGCCCGCGTTTTCTGCCTGACAACTTCACCCTGACGCTGATTGCCACGGTGATCCTCGCCTCCCTGCTGCCCGCCAGCGGCCAGACCGCCGTGGCCTTCGGCTGGGTCACCAACCTGGCCATCGCGCTGCTGTTTTTCCTGCACGGCGCCAAGCTGTCGCGCCAGGCCATCGTGGCCGGTGCCGGCCACTGGCGCCTGCACCTGCTGGTGTTCAGTCTGACCTTTGTGCTGTTCCCGCTGCTGGGCCTGGCGCTCAAACCGGTGCTGTCGCCGCTGATCGGCAAAGACCTGTACATGGGCATGTTGTACCTGTGCGCGTTGCCGGCCACGGTGCAATCGGCGATTGCCTTTACCTCCCTGGCGCGGGGCAATATCCCGGCCGCGATCTGCAGCGCGGCGGCCTCCAGCCTGTTCGGGATTTTCCTGACGCCGTTGCTGGTCACCCTGTTGCTCAATGTGCATGGCGACGGTGGCTCGACCGTCGACGCGATCCTGAAAATCAGCGTGCAACTGCTGCTGCCCTTTATTGCCGGGCAGATCGCCCGTCGCTGGATCGGCGAGTGGGTCGGCCGCAACAAGGCCTGGCTGAAATTCGTCGACCAGGGTTCGATCCTGCTGGTGGTGTACGGCGCGTTCAGCGAGGCCGTCAACGAAGGCATCTGGCACCAGGTCCCGCTGTGGGAACTGGGTGGCCTGGTGGTGGCGTGCTGCGTGTTGCTGGCCCTGGTACTGGTGGCGTCCACGCTGCTGGGCAAGGCCTTTGGCTTTAACCAGGAAGACCGTATCACCATCCTGTTCTGTGGCTCGAAGAAGAGCCTGGCGACCGGTGTGCCGATGGCCCAGGTGCTGTTTGCCGGGGCGACCATGGGCGTGTTGATTCTGCCGCTGATGCTGTTCCACCAGATCCAGCTGATGGTCTGCGCCGCCCTGGCGCAGCGCTATGCCAAGCGCCCGGAGTCGATTCCGGAGCTGATGGCGCAGGTCGATCCTTAATCCTCTCCTGGGAAATTTCCTACGTATAGGTGGGAAGTTTCCCTTATAGATCAAGACTATTCCCAGCCACTATTACCCCATTCGCACCCGCAAAGTGGTTGGTAAGCATGGCCTCTTCCCCCGTCAAACCCTTGCCCAGTGAGCTGGAGATCCAGCGTGGCCTGGCCTTGGGTGAATTTCGCGCCTGGTTCCAACCCAAGTTCTTCATGCACACCGGCCAACTGGCGGGCGTGGAGGCCTTGGTGCGTTGGGAGCACCCGGCGCGGGGCGTGCTGTTGCCCGAAGACTTCCTGGCCGCTGTGCTGGCCTATGACCTGATTGACGACATGTTCAAGCAATTGCTCGAGCAAGGCCTCAGCCTGCTCGGCGTGTTGCGCCGCCAGGCCATGCAGTTGGAGCTGGCGTTCAACCTGCACGCGTCGCAATTGCTCAGTGGTGCTTTGGTCGCCCACATTCAGTGGGCCCTTGGGCAGCACGGTTTTTCCGGCGCTTCCCTGGTGTTCGAGTTTGCCGAAAACGGTTTGCTGAACGCCTCGCCAGCGGTCCAGGAAAACCTGCTGCGCCTGCGCATGTTGGGCTGTGGCTTGGCGATCGACGACTTCGGCAACGGTTTTACGTCCCTCAAGCTGCTCTGCCAACTGCCTTTCAACCAGCTCAAGCTGGACGGCGGCTTTGTACGCCATAGCCCCAGCATGGTCAGCAGCACCCTGGCACTCTCGCGGTTCCTGGGCATGAGCCTGGTGATCGAGGGGGTCAGCGACCCGCAGATCCGCGACGGTGTGCTGGCCCTGGGCTGTGAACTGGGCCAGGGTTTTTACCTGGCCCGGCCCATGGCGGGCTACCGTTTGCTGCCGTGGCTGGAAGCGCAGGCATCGGGCTATTCAAAGCTCTAAGAAATTTCCTACACTCAGGTCGCGCTCGTGTATTTTGTGGCGGCGTGTCTCACAGGGGTTGTTATGTTTAAAGCTTTAGTCGTGGATGATCATCCGTTTATTCGCTCCTCGGTGAAGATGCTCCTCAAGCAGGAAGGCTTTGAGGTCGTGGCCGAGGCAGACAACGGCGCCGATGCGGTGCAGTTGGCCCGTGAACACGAGCCTGAACTGATCGTGCTGGATATCGCCATGCCCAAGCTCGACGGCCTGGAAGTGATCGCGCGCATTTGCGCCCTGGGCCTGCGGTGCAAGATTTTGGTGCTGACCTCGCAGTCGCCGCTGTTCTATTCCATGCGCTGCATGAAGGCCGGCGCGGCGGGGTATATCTCCAAGACCAACGACCTGGATGAGCTGATCAAGGCGATCAAGGCGGTCATGGGCGGCTACACATTCTTCCCCAACCTGGCCCACAGCTCGGTACGCCGCAGTGACGCTGAAACCACCGACCTGGAATTGATCCAGAGCCTGTCCGACCGCGAACTGACCATCTTGCAGCAGCTGTCCAATGGCCTGAGCAACAAGGAAATCGGCGACGCAATGCTGCTGAGCAACAAGACCATCAGCACCTACAAGACCCGCCTGATCGAGAAGCTCAAGGTCAAGTCGGTGGTGTACCTGGCCGATTTCGCCAAGCGCAATAACCTGGTCTGAATGAACACTTCCTCGCGCAAATGGCTGATGGGCGCACTGCTCGCTGGCACCCTGAACAGCGCCGTGCTGGCGGCCGCGCCGGCTGACACCTATCAGGTCCTGGGCCGTTCCCATGTGTCGGAGTACGCCGTCTCGCTCGCCGAGCAGGACTGGAGCTGGCTGCGCGCAAAGGGCGCCCTGGTGCTGGGCGCGTCCGCCCCGGATTACTCGCCGTTTGGCATGACCACCAACGGCCGCGATTACGAAGGCATCACCGCCGACTACGCCAAGCTGCTCAGCGAACTGTTGCGCACCCCGGTGGAAGTGCGCCGCTTTGCCTCCCGGGCCGATGTGATCGAGGCGCTCAAGCGCGGCGAAGTGGACTTTCTCGGCACCGCCAATGGCTTTGAGCAGGCCGACCACGACCTGCTGATGTCGACGTCCTATGCCGAGGACCAGCCGACCCTGGTCACCCAGGTCGCCAACAGCCAGACCCTGACCGAGGACCTGGCCGGCAAGAAGATCGCGATGCTCTACCACTACCTGCCGCCGCAGGAAGTCGAGGCGTTCTACCCCAAGGCCACCTTGCAACTCTATCCCTCGACGCTGAGTGCGATCGGCGCCGTGGCCTTCGGCAATGCCGACGTGTACCTGGGCGACTCCATCAGCGCCCAGTACCTGATCAACAAGAACTACTTGAACAACGTGCAACTGGCCGACTTCTCGCGGATGGAGGTCAGCAACTTCTCCTTTGCGGTGGCACAGGCCAACACCCGCCTGTTGCACATCATCAACACCGCGCTGGCGGCGATCCCCCAGGGCGAGCGCATGACCATCCTGCGCCGCTGGAGCGCGGGTGGCGGCAGCATGCCGGGGCGGACTGCACTGAACTTCAGTGCCAGCGAGCTGCGCTGGATGGCCGCGCACGCTCATGTGAGGGTGTCGGTCGACGACAGCTTCGTGCCGTTCTCGTTTTTCAACGAAGACGGCGAGTTCCGTGGCATCAGCGCCGATGTGCTGGCCAAGGTCGCGCTGCGCACCGGCTTGAAGTTCGACGTGCGCAACACGCAGTCGGTGGCGGGCATGATCGAGCAGATCCGCACGGACAAAGCCGACCTGTTGATTACCGTTACCCCCAGCCAATCCCGTGAAAGCCAGATGCGCTTCACGCGGCCTTACTTGAGCACCCCTTACGTGCTGGTCAGCCGCACCGGCCCGAACAGCCCGGCCACCCTGGATGACATGGCCGGCAAGCGCCTGGCCGTGATCACCGGCAACCCGGTGCGCGACCAGTTGCTGGATCAGTACCCGAACATCACCCTGGTCAACGCGCAGAACGCCCAGCAAGCCATGGCCCAGGTGGCCAACGGGGAGGCCGATGCGGCGGTCAATTCGTTGATCACGGCGCGCTACATGATCTCGCGCCAGTACCGCGACCGGTTGCGCATCACCACCACGGTCGGCACCGAATCGGCGCGGGTTGCGTTCGCCACCTCGCGTGGTGCGCTGGAGCTGTATTCGATCCTGGAGAAGGCACTGCTGAGCATTCCGCCGGAGGAGATGGACGAAGTCACCAACCGCTGGCGCAGTGAAATTGCTGTGGATGACAGCTACTGGCTGCGCAACCGTGCCCTGATCCTGCAAGGCTTTGCCGTTGCCGCAGTCTTGCTGTTGGTGGCGTTCGGCTGGATCGCCTACCTGCGCATGTTGATGCGCCAGCGCAAGCAGGCACAGATCGCCTTGAACGACCAGATGGAGTTCATGCGCGTATTGATCGACGGCACGCCGCATCCTATTTATGTGCGTGACCGTGAAGGGCGGTTGCGCATCTGCAACAGCGGTTACCTGGACGTGTTCGGCGTGGAGCGTGACGCCGTGCTTGGCAAGACGGTAGTCGAAGGCGTGCTCAAGCGCGCCGACGAAGCCGCCGCCTACCACGAAGACTATTTGCAGGTGATGGCCGACGGGGTACCCCGGGTGCAGGACCGCCGCCTGACCATGGGGCCGGACAACGTGTTGACCATTTACCACTGGATGCTGCCGTATCGCGGCAGTGACGGTGAAGTCAGCGGCATGATCGGCGGCTGGATCGACATCAGCGAACGCCAGCACCTGCTTGAAGCCCTGCGCGAAGCCAAGGAAGGTGCCGACGCGGCCAACCGGGCCAAGACCACGTTCCTGGCGACCATGAGCCATGAAATCCGCACGCCGATGAACGCGATTATCGGCATGCTCGAACTGGCAATGAAAAAGGCCGACCAGGGCGTCACCGACCGTTTCTCCATCGAAGTGGCGTCGGGCGCGGCTCGCGGCCTGCTGGACCTGATCGGCGATATTCTCGACATCGCGCGCATCGAATCCGGCCGCCTGTCCCTGGCACCGGAGCGCGCCAACCTGCGTGAACTGGTGGAATCGGTGGCGCGGATTTTCGAAGGGTTGGCACGGCAGAAACAGCTGCAGTTGATCCTCGACCTGGATGCCAGTATCAACCGTGAGGTGCTGGTGGACCCGCTGCGCTTCAAGCAGATTGCGTCCAACCTGTTAAGCAATGCGATCAAGTTCACCGGCCAAGGTCAGGTGCGCCTGCGGGTCAGCGCCGAACCTGCCGCCGATGATGAGCGCCTGGCGATCTGCCTGCGGGTGGAAGACACCGGCAGCGGCATTTCCAGCGAAGACCAGCAGCGTCTGTTCAGCCCGTTTGCCCAGGCCAGCAACCATGGGCAGTCGGCGCGTGGCGGCTCTGGCCTGGGCCTGATGATCAGCCGCACGTTGTGCGAAATGATGGGCGGCACCCTGGTGCTGCACAGTGTGCTGGGGCAGGGCACCCAAGTGGAAATGCGCGCCAGCCTGCCCACCCTGGCGGCGCTGGAACATGCGCCGGCTGCCGAGCCGGTGCAGATGCCGGCGTCCCAGGCATTGAAGGTGCTGGTGATCGACGATTACCCGGCCAACCGCCTGCTGCTCACCCAGCAATTGCATTACCTCGGCCACCGCGTGGTGGATGCCGAGGACGGCGCCCATGGCTTGCGGGCCTGGCGTGCGGAGCATTTCGACGTGGTGATCACCGACTGCAATATGCCGTTGATGAATGGCTATGAACTGGCCAGGGCGATTCGTGATGAAGAACGCGCCAGGGACCAGCACCCTGGACTGATTATTGGCCTGACCGCCAATGCCCAACCTGAAGAAAAAGAGCGCTGCGTGAAGGCCGGCATGGATGATTGCCTGTTCAAGCCCATCAGCCTGCAGGACCTCAGTGCACGCCTGACCTCCTTGACCCCGGAGAGCGTACCGACGCCGGTCGAGGCCTTGCCGGACGACATCGACCTCACCAGCCTGGAACAACTCAGCCGGGGCGACGAGGCCTCCATCAGAAGCCTGCTGCACGATCTGGCCACCAGCAACCAGCAGGACATGTCACGCCTGATGCAGCTGTTCACCCAGCACGACGTCACGGGCCTGTCCGACCTGGCGCACCGGGTCAAGGGCGGCGCGCGGATCATCAAGGCACAACGCCTGATCCAGGCCTGCGAAGCCTTGGAAACCGCCTGCGAAGGGCTCAATTCGGCCGTACTGACCGACGCCGTCGACGCCCTGCAACAAGCCATGGAACAACTCGAACACCACCTCGACACCTACCTGGCTTGTAGTGAGCGAGCTTGCCTCGCGCCGCAGGCGCCGCGCACCCCCTGAAAAACACGGCGCCCCAATTGGCACCGCCACACGCCTGTCCCTGAAATCCACGGCGCCCAAATTGGCTGCCACACACCTTGTAGTGAGCGAGCTTGCCTCGCGCCAGAGGCACCGCGCACTCCCTGGAAAAACACGGCGTCCGGCTTGAGACGGCGGCGCCCCCGGTGCGGGGCAAGCCCGCTCACTACAACGCCCGTGTCCGTGGTGTGGGGTACAGACACGTTCGGTAACTGGATGGCGCGGGGCGGAGGCGGGAGGTGGGCTAGCGTTAGTGCTCTCAAGGACGTTCCCAGGAGCAGCGGTTTGCTACCCACCCCTCAAACCCATCGCCTGCGTCGTGGCCGTTATTCGGAACACGGGCGCAGCTACCTCATCACTGCCGTCGTGCACCACCGCCAACGCCTGTTCACCGACCTGTTTCTCGGCCGCCTGCTGGTTGCCGAATTCCGTCGGGTCCATGAACAAGGCCTGGTCGACTCCCTGGCCTGGGTCATCATGCCCGACCATATCCACTGGTTGTTTGAACTGAAGCAGCAAACGCTGGCCGACGTGGTACGGCGTATCAAGTCACGCAGCACATTGACCATCAACAGACGCCGCCATAGCCAAGAGCGCGTGTGGCAACCCGGGTATTACGACAGGGCTGTGCGGGTGGAGGACGACATTCGCACCATGGCGCGTTACATCGTGGCCAACCCGTTGCGCGCAGGCCTGGTTGAACGGGTGGGTGACTATTCGCTTTGGGACGCCGCCTGGCTCTAATGCCCACTCCCTTAAAAACCACGTCGACTGAATTGGGGCGGCTGCGCCCCCCGGCGCGGGGCAAGCCCGCTCACTACAGGGCCACCACGCTTGTAGTGAGCGAGCTTGCCTCGCGCCAGAGGCACCGCGTTCTACCTGAAAACACGTCGACTGGCTTGAGACGGCTGCGCGCCCAGCGCGGGGCAAGCCCGCTCACTACAGATCTTTGGTGTGGGAAATTTCCTACATGTTGCGGGGATGGATACTACAGGGCTGGGTAATTCCAAGGCGGAAGATAAACCTCGTCGACACAGCAGATGCTTTGTTTATTTCAGGCGCGTATCCGGCGCCTGGCAACTCATCCGTGCATGGCGACAGTGATTAAAACTTTCCCCTTGGAGTTGCACCATGAAGATCAAAGCCCTCTCGCTCGCAGCCCTGGTTTGCGCCACCGGCGCCCAGTTCGCCAATGCTGCCGATGGCACCATCAATTTCAACGGTGAGCTGGTCAACCAGACCTGCACCATCGCCGTTGACGGCGTTGTCAGCCCGGCCGTTGCCACTGTGACCCTGCCAACCATCTCCACGAGCCTGTTGACCGCTGCCGGCCAGGCCGAAGGCCGTACGGGTTTCAACATCCAGTTGAGCAACTGCGTCGGTTCTGCCGCCACGGCTGCTGCGTTCTTCAACTCGGGCGCCACCGTAGACCCGGTCACTGGCAACTTGAACAACATGACCGGCACCGCCACCAATGTGCAGCTGCAACTGGTTGACGCCCAAGGCGGCGCGGTGATCCAGGCCGGTAACACTAACCAGCTCACCCGCACCACCCGCAACACCATCGACGCCAGCGGTGCGGCCAACATGCCGTACGCCGTGCAGTACTTCGCCACCGGCACCACCACCGCCGGCACCGTGGTCAGCTCCATCACGTACAACGTCGACTACCAGTAAGCCCCAGTCACATCTGCGCGCGGCCTGTGCGGCGCGCCGATGTGCGGCTGATGAGGTGTGTTATGTCCTGCCTGAAAATGCTCCGCCGTAGCGCATGTGTGGCCCTCGCCACGTTGGTCTGCTCCCAGGCCATGGCCGGTGTGGTGATCACCGGTACCCGTTTGGTCTACCCCGCGGGCCAGAAGGAAATCACCGTCAAATTGAACAACAACGGGATGCACCCCGCGCTGGTCCAGGCCTGGGTGGATACCGGTGATATCAACGCCAGCCCCACCAGTTCCAAGGCACCGTTCGTGCTGTCGCCGCCGGTGTCGCGCATTGACCCGAGCAAGGGCCAGAGCCTGCGCCTGATGTTCACCGGCGCGCCATTGGTCAGCGATAAAGAGTCGGTGTACTGGCTCAACATCCTGGAGATCCCGCCCAAGGCCGATGGCCCGGTGGACCTCAATGTGCTGCAAATGGCGTTTCGCTCGCGCATCAAGATTTTCTACCGCCCCGATGGCCTGCCGGGCAGTGCCACCGATGCACCCGCCGGGCTGCAATGGAAGGTCATCCCGCAGGGCCAGGGCTATGCGCTGCAGGCCTACAACCCGAGCGCGTTCCATGTGTCGCTGGTGGAACTGACCCTCGCGACCGGCAACCAGCGCTTCGAAGGTGAGAACGGCATGGTCGACCCGGGTGCGACCCGCGTGTTTGCGGTCAATGGCCTCAAGGCCTTGCCGGGCGCAGGCCAGGTCGAGTTCAACGCCATCAACGACTACGGCGCCCTGATGCCGATGCAACAACCGCTCAAGCCCTGACCTCCATCGCGCACGAGTAACTGACCATGACTATTCCAGGCCTGGGCCACGGCCCGCAGGCGCAACCGCGCTTTGCCCTCAACCCGCTCGCAGTGGGTGTCATCACCGCGCTGGTCGGGTGCCTGGCACCGTCGGCGTGGGCTGAAGACGTGCAGTTCAACGACGCCTTCCTGCCCGAGGATTCCCGCAGCCTCGACCTCACCCCGTACCAGAAGAGCAACCCGGTGCTGCCGGGCAACTATCGGGCGGATGTGGCGGTCAACGGCAGCCTGGTCAGCCGTCAGGACATCCGTATCAACGCCGATGCCGATGGCAGCCACCCCGTGGTGTGCTTCAACAGCGGCCTGCTGCAGCTGATTGGCGTGGACATGCACAAGCTGTCGGCCCACGCGAGCGCCGCCCTGGAGAGCGGCGCCACGTGCCTGGAGCTGGGCCAGTTGATCGAAGGCGCCATCGCGACCTTTTCGCCGGACAACCAGCAATTGGATATCAGCATTCCGCAGGTGGCCTTGCGCCGGGACGCCCGTGGGTATGTCAGCCCTGAACTGTGGGACCGTGGCGTCACGGCCGGCACCTTGAGCTACACCTTCAACGCCAACCACAACAAGACCGACTTTGGCACCTACGACTCGGCCTACCTGGGCCTGAATGCCGGCTTGAACCTCGGCGACTGGCGCCTGCGCCACAACGGCTCGCTCAATTGGCAGAAGGACTCGGGCCAGGACTACCAGACCCTCAACACCTACGCCCAGCGCGACGTGACAAGCCTGCAAAGCCAACTGACCGTGGGCGAGGCCAATACCAGCGGCGAGATCTTCGACACCCTGGCCTATCGCGGCGTGCAACTGGGCACCGATGACCGCATGCTGCCCGAGTCCCAGCGCGGCTACGCACCGGTGATCCGTGGCATTGCCCGCACCGGAGCACGGGTGACGGTGCGCCAGGCCGGCAACCTGCTCTACGAAACCACCGTGGCGCCCGGCGCCTTCGTGATCGACGACCTGTACGCCACCGGATACGGCGGCGACCTGGACGTGACCGTGTACGAGGCCGATGGCAGCGAACAACGCTTCGTCGTGCCTTACGCCGCCACCGCCCAACTGCTGCGCCCGGGCACCTCGCGCTTCAGCGTGACCGCCGGTGAAACCCGCAGCAACTACCTCGACCGCCAGGCCAAGCTGGTGCAAGGCACCTACCAACTGGGCCTGAGCAATATCTTCACCGGCTACGGCGGCGTACAGGGCAGCGATGCCTATCGCGCGCTGCTCGGCGGGCTGGCGTTCGGCACGCCGATTGGCGCCATGGCGGTGGATGTGACCCAGGCCCAGACCGACCTTAAAAGCGGCCAGGCCAAAGGGCAGAGCGTGCGCATGAGCTACAGCAAGAACATCCTCAGCACCGGCAGCAACTTCGCCGTGGCGGCCACGCGCTTCTCCACCCAGGACTACCTGGATTTCACCAATGCGATGCAACTGCTGGATGCCGAGCGTACGGGCCTGGATACCAGCCTGTTCGGACGCCCGCGCAGCCGTGTGTCCCTCACCGCCAACCAGAGCCTCGGCCCGTGGGGCCAGGTGGCGTTCAGCGGCTTCACCCAGAATTACTGGAACCAGCCGGGCCGCGATGTGCAATACCAGTTCAGCTACAGCAAACAAGTGCGCCAGGTCAGCTATGGCATCAGCGCCAACCGCGGCCGTGTCGGCCTGGGCGAGATGGACACCAGCCTGTTGTTCACCGTGAGCATGCCTTTGGAGTTCGGCAAGTCCACCCACCAGCCGCAACTGTCGGCGCGGGTCATGCGTGACACCCAGGGCAGCTACAGCGAGCAGGCGACCCTCAGCGGCACTGCCGGCGAGGATCGTCAGTATCAATACAGCCTCACCGGTGGCCATGAAGGTGCCAGCGGTGCCAACAGCACCTCGGTCAACGGCCAATACATCGGGCCCAAGGCGATTGTCGGTGGCACGGTCAGTCGTGGGCAGGGCTACGACAGCCTGTCGCTGAATGCCAGCGGCAGCGTGGTCGCCCACCCCGAAGGCGTGACGTTTACCCCGTATCGCGGCGAAACCATGGCCGTGATCAGCGCGCCAGGTGCCCAGGGCGCCAAGGTGGTCGGCTTCCCGGGCCTCAAGCTCGATGGCCGAGGCAATGCGGTGGTGCCTTACCTGCGCCCCTATGAATTGAACGAAGTGGCGATCGACCCGATCGGCTCTTCCCTGGACGTGGAACTCACCGAAACCAGCCAGCAAGTCGCCCCGCGCGCCGGTGCGGTGGTGGCCCTCAAGTACGGCACCAGCACCGGTGAAGCCCTGTTGCTCAACGTGACGCTCACCGATGGCAGTGCGCTGCCGTTCGGTGCCAGCGTGACCGATGACCGGGGCGTGTCCGTGGGCGTGGTGGGGCAGGGTGGCCAGCTGTATGCGCGGGTCAAGGAGGATGCGCGGCGTTTGTTGATCAGTTGGGGAACCCAGGCCGGCCAGCAATGTGCGTTGCCGCTGCCCGCCGGCAAAAGTGACGGCCAGCAACTGCGCCAGCTGGATGTGGTGTGTGCCTCACCAACGGACACGTCGCGGCTCAGTGCCGCGCGGTCGAACTGATTCGGAGGTTATATGAAGTCTGTATTGGCCATTTTGGCGTGTGTGTTGAGTGTGTTCGGCAGCCAGGTTTCGTTCGCCGCCGTGTGCCGCTTTTCGGACGACAATCCGTTGGGAAACCGGGGTGTGACAGCCACCATGCCGTTGTTGGGGACGAACATCACGGTGGGTCGTGATGTGCCCCTGGGGGCTGAGGTGTATCGCCAGACGTTCGCGCCCGCCAGCGTCATCAAAACCACGTGCAACGACATCAGCACCTACGCGATTGAACGCAATTTCTTCACCCGCACGCCGATGCCGTTGAGCAGTTGGTCCTCGGGCCCCTATGCCGGGAAAATCTATGAAAGTGGCGTGCCCGGGATCGGCATCGTAGTGACGCATGGTAATGATGCCTTGCCCTATGACTGGAACTGGATGAACTGCACCGGTTGGACCGTCACCTGCGTGATTTCGCTGGGCACGGGGACGCTCTCGTTCACGGTGCTTTTCATCAAGACCGGGCCTGTGTCTGCGGGCGTCGTCAATGGCAGCAATATCCCATCGCCGGGTCGCAACCTGATCACCGACATGACGATGGACATGATCCGCCTCAACTTCTCCGGCAGCATCAATATCGTCTCGCGCACCTGCGCCACGCCGGACGTCGCGGTGCCCATGGGCAGCCATCAGCTCAGTGAGTTTTCCGGGCGCAACACCTTCACGCCCTGGAAGGATTTCTCCATTGCCCTGAACAACTGCCCGGCGTTCAACGGCTACTACCAGAGCAGTGGGCCGACCTGGGTCAGCGATGGCGGCAGCGGCGTGGTGGGCAACCTGGATTCACGCAAGAGCAACGTGCTGCGGGTGCGCATCGACCCGACGCTGGCGGCGGTCAACCCCACCCAGGGCATTCTGAACGTCAACCCCAGCGCGCCCGGCGACAGCCCGGCCGCTACCGGTGTGGGGGTGCAGGTGGCCGACAGCCACGGCACGCCCTTGCCACTGGCCACCTTGCGCGCCAGTGGTATCACGCCGCGTGCCGATGAAGGGGCCAGCTATTCCATACCGCTCAAGGCCCGCTATATCCAGACCGAAGACCGCATCACGGCCGGTCCGGCGAATGCCACCGCCACCTTCACCATTGACTATTACTGAGGCTTTTTCATGTCATTTCTACCGCTGCGGGTCCTGGTACTTGAGGACCATCTGTTCCAACGTTCCGTGGCCGTCAGCTTGTTGAAGCAACTGGGCTGTGGCGAAGTGCTGGAAGCTGCCAATGGCGACGAGGCCTTGGTGGCGCTGCACCGCGCCGGCAGTGTGGATGTGGTGGTGTGCGACTTGCAAATGGATGGCATGGATGGCCTGGAGTTTATCCAGCGCATCAGTGCCACCGGGCAGGTGGGCGCGATCATCGTCAGTAGTGGCCTGCCTTGGGACGTGCGCCGCGCGGTGCGCCAGATGGGCGCGCTGCTGGGGGTGAACATGCTTGGGGATATTGGCAAGCCGTTGCAGGCTGAAGCCCTGCAGCCGTTGCTGGAACTTGCGTTGAGCCAGCGCCCGGTGGTTCCTGAGGTGCAGTCGCCGCTGGACATCGCCGATGAGCCGCAGGTACGCCAGGCCATTCTCGACCAGCAACTGGAGGCCTGGTACCAGCCCAAGTTCGACCTGCAGACCGGTGCCGTGCTCGGGGTGGAAGTGTTGGCGCGCTGGAACCACCCGTTCAAGGGGGTGCAGTCGCCCGCGGTGTTTCTGCCGGCGATGGAAAAAGCCGGCCTGATGGACGAACTGCTGTTTGCCCTGATGCGCCAGGGCCTGGCCCTGCAACGCCAGGCCAAGGGCCAGGGTTTGAGCCTGGATCTGGCGTTCAACCTGCACGCGGCGCAGTTGGCCGATGCCGGCCTGACCGCCCACATCAAAGGCCTGCTCAGTGCCTACCAGGCGCCGTGCGCAGGCATCACCTTTGAACTCACCGAGAGCGGCCTGCTGGAAGTGCCAGCCGTGTCCCTGGAAAACCTGGTGCGCCTGCGCATGCTGGGGTGCCGCCTGTCCATCGATGACTTTGGTGCCGGGTTCTCCTCGTTGCAGCGCCTGTGCCAGTTGCCGTTCAACGAGATCAAGCTCGACGCCGAATTCGTCCGTGGCCTGGCCCATGAGCCACGCTGCCGCGCGGTGATCGGCAGCACCCTGGCCCTGGGCAAGACCCTCGACATGTCGGTGGTGGTGGAAGGCATCGAAACCGCCGAGCAACACCAGCAACTGCTGGAACTGGGCTGCACCCAGGGTCAGGGCTACTGGCATGCGCGGCCGATGCAGGGCGCCGACCTGTTGCGCTTGCTGCAAGGCGACGCGCAACTGCGCCGCTGGAGCCAGCCATGATCAATAAAGCCTTGCGCATCATGATCGCCGACCCGCAGCACCACCAGCGCCTGCGCCTGGAACAGGACTTCAACCGCCAGGGTTATTACGCCATTGCGCCGGTGTCGAGCCTTGATGAAATGCTCACGCTGCTCGATTACGGTGGTATGGGCTTTGACCTGGTGCTGGTGAACGCCAGCCTGGGCGCGAGCGAGCGTTTCGACCTGTCGGCCTATTGCCTGGAGCACCCACGGGTGGGGCAGGCGTTGATCTACGCGGTGCCCCAGCGACAAACGGCCTAAAGTCCGAGCCGTCGTGGACGACTACCTTCTTAACTACACAAGAAGGAGCGTCGGCATGAACCTCAAGCGTTTGTCATTGGTTACCGGCTTTCTTGCGGTGTGGGCGGGAAGCTGCATGGCCGCCTCTTCGGGCGTCATTCAGTTTCACGGGAGCATTGTCGAGCCCGGTTGTGTGCCGGACGCACCGGGCGGCGCCGCGATGCTGTTGAAAAACTGCCCGCAAGCGTCACGCGGTAGCCAGTTCGACGTGCGGCCAGCCCGTAGCGTCCAGGCGCTGGGCAACGCTGCGGCCAACGTCAAGCTGGTGACGGACAGCGGCGAGGGGCGCTATTACGACCAGCGGTATGTGCTGGTGGATTCACGGGGCAAGCCCATTCAATCGGGGGCCTACGTGGTCACCATGACCTCGCCTTGAGGGCGCTTGAGGTTAATTTGAGCGGGATGAGCGTCAACAACCAGGTCGCAAACCTATAGAATGCTCGGCGGCGGCGCTTGTCCTGGGCGGCCGCTTGATCATCGCCAGAGTACCGCGCCCTTCAATGAGCATTTCAGCCGCAACCCCCCAAGCCAACTGGCAACCGGTCATCGCCCTCGCGCTGGCCGCGTTTGTGTTCAATACCACCGAATTCGTCCCCGTCGGGCTGCTCAGCGCCATTGGCGCCAGCTTCGACATGCCCATCGCCAGCGTCGGCCTGATGCTCACCATCTACGCCTGGATTGTGTCCCTGACCTCGCTGCCGGTGATGCTGCTGACCCGCAACGTCGAGCGGCGCAAATTGCTGATCGTGCTGTTTGGCCTGTTTATCGCCAGCCATGTCCTGTCCAGTGTTGCCACCAGCTTCGGCATCCTGATGCTCAGCCGGGTCGGCATTGCCTTGTCCCATGCGTTGTTCTGGTCGATCACCGCCTCGCTGGCGGTGCGCCTGGCGCCAGAAGGCAAGCAGGTGCAAGCCCTCGGTCTGCTGGCCACCGGCACCTCCCTGGCGATGGTGCTGGGCATTCCCCTGGGCCGCCTGCTGGGCGAAGCCATGGGCTGGCGCACCACGTTCCTGGTGATCGGCGCCTTTGCGGCCGCCCTGGTGTTCTGGCTGGCGCGCACCTTGCCGTTGCTGCCCAGCCAGAACTCCGGCTCCCTGCGCAGTTTGCCATTGCTGTTCAAGCGCCCGGCGCTGGTGGCGCTCTACGTGCTCACCGCCATGACCGTGACCGCGCAGTTCACCGCCTACAGCTACATCGAACCCTTCGTCGAAGGCGTGGCCGGCATGAGTGGCGGCGCCGTGACCCTGATCCTGCTGGTCTTCGGCGGCGCGGGCATTATCGGCTCGCTGCTGTTCAGCCTGGTACACCGCTTTAACCCGCACCTGTTCGTGGTCGGCGCGGTCTCCATCCTGGCCGCCTGCCTGGCGCTGCTGTTACCCCTGAGCGGTGCCGAGTCGTACCTAGTGGCACTGAGTGTGTTCTGGGGCATGGCGATCATGGGCTTCGGCCTGGCTATGCAATCGAAGGTGCTGGTATTGGCGCCGGATGCCACGGACGTGGCCATGGCTATGTTCTCCGGCATCTACAACATCGGCATCGGCGGCGGCGCCCTGATGGGCAGTTGGGTTGGCAGCCAGTTCGGCTTCGCCTGGATCGGCGCGGCGGGCGGCTTGCTGGCGGCAGTGGCGTTGATTGGGTATTGCCTGGCGATTCGCAAGTTCGGGACGGGTGTACCCCGTCAGTGAGGAGAGACCTTATGACGATCAAACCTTTGGTGCTTGCGCTGCTTGCCAGCGTGTCGGCACTGTTGGTCAGCCCTTCGAGCTTCGCCGCCAGTTTCGATTGCACCAAGGCCAAGGCGCCTGACGAAATCACCATCTGCAAGACCGTCAGCCTGAATGACCAGGATGTGACGATGGCGTTGCTCTACGACCTGAACAAGCACTTCATGGCCATGGGCGGGCGCGGCTCGTTGATGGACGGGCAGGCCGAATGGCTCAAACAGCGTCAAGCCTGTGGTTCGCAGGTGAGCTGTCTGAGCAACGCTTACACGCAGCGCATTGGCATGTTGCGGCGGTTTATTGATGAGCGGGTGATGACAAAGGGGCCGTTTTGATAGCGCTCTGATTTCTGCGGCGTGACGCCTCAATCGGTTTCGGCAATCAGGAGCGATTGCACACTGGATAACGTTTCCAGGTTTGAACGTATTCCCAAAGCAGCTTGCGTTCCAAGTGCTTGATATAGGCCTTCGTTTGAGGGCTTCCAATGTCAACCGGGCAGGCGGACACCCACAGGTGTTCGACCGGCGTGGTCTCCCTCAGGGTCTGTCTGAAGGTGTTGCCGCCTGAGTGACCTGGCCGTTCGTTGAACGCAGACACATTGAACTGCTGCAGTCGTTTGGCAAGCGTCTGCCCGGTGGTCTCACCGATGTAGATAGTTAACTCATGCCCGGTGTGTGAGTCAGGTTTGCTTTCGCTGCGAGCAATGTAATAAACGCCGGGTAATTGTTTACCGGGCAGTTCGTTGCGGTTTGTCCAGGGATGCCAATCAGAGAACTCCAACTTATGCGGCATATGCCTTTCTTCCTTGTAAGACCTAAAGAGGCAATGCTATCTCGAAAAGTGGCTACAGGCCACTATCTGGCGATCCACGTGTTTCATGTATTGACCGAAGACTGGTAAAGAAGACCCCGTAAAAACCAGACAAGTCTCACGGAGTATCTTGTTGCGCATTGCTACCGTCGCCCAGGACCGCACACATCCCGTGTGATGGCACCTGAGTAGCAATGGAGTCGCGTGTGCAAAAGCGTTTGACTGTAGAGTTTCTGGGCACTTTCTGGCTGACGTTCGGCGGCTGTGGCAGTGCCATTCTGGCGGCGGCATTCCCTGGGTTGGGCATTGGTTTTGCCGGTGTGGCCCTGGCATTTGGTCTGACCGTGTTGACCATGGCCTATGCGGTGGGAGGAATTTCCGGCGGGCATTTCAACCCGGCGGTGACCGTCGGCCTGTGGGTGGGGCAGCGTGTGTGTGGCGCTAAGGTGTTGCCCTATATCGTGGCGCAAGTCATCGGCGCGATTGCCGCGGCTGCGGCGCTGTATGTGATTGCCAACGGCCAGCCAGACTTCGAAATGGGCGGCTTTGCAGCCAACGGCTACGGTGCGTTGAGCCCAGGCCTGTTCGACATGAAGGCCGCGCTGGTGGCTGAAGTGATCGCCACGTTCTTCTTTGTGCTGATCATCATGCGCGTCACCGCGCCGGGCCCGGCCGCCGCCTTCGCGCCGATTGCCATCGGCCTGGCCTTGACCCTGATTCACTTGATCCTGATCCCGGTGACCAATACCTCGGTCAACCCTGCACGCAGCACCGGCCCGGCGTTGTTTGCCGGCGGTGAGTACATTGCGCAACTGTGGTTGTTCTGGCTGGCACCGATTGTCGGCGGGGTGCTGGGCGCGTTGGCGGCGCGTGCATTGGACGAACGCAGCCCGCAGTAATGCGGCGGCTTTTGCAGGAGCGTGCTTGTGCGCTCCTGCATAAAACCTGCGTTACAGCGCAGCCAGTACGGCCTCGAGTTTTTCCTGGTCTCGCGCGAATTGGCGAATGCCTTCGGCGAGCTTTTCGGTGGCCATCGCATCTTCATTCGACGCCCAACGGAACTGCGCTTCGGTCAGTTGCTGGCGCGCTTCGCCCGTGGCACCCGGCACCAGTTTGCGTGCCAGCGTGCCGTTGTCTTCGGCGAGTTTTTGCAGCAGGTCCGGGCTGATGGTCAGACGATCACACCCCGCCAGTTCTTCGATCTGGCTGAGGGTGCGGAAACTGGCGCCCATGACCACGGTCGGGATGTTGTTGGCCTTGTAGTAGTTGTAGATGCGCGTCACCGACTGCACGCCCGGGTCTTCGGCGCCGGTGTAGTCCAGGCCGGTGTTCTTGCGGTACCAGTCGTAGATGCGGCCCACGAATGGCGAGATCAGGAACACCCCTGCGTCGGCGCAGGCCACGGCCTGGGCGAAGGAGAAGAGCAGGGTGAGGTTGGTCTGGATACCGGCTTTTTCCAGGCGCTCGGCGGTGCGGATGCCTTCCCAGGTGGAGGCCAGCTTGATCAGCACACGGTCACGGCCGATACCGGCCTGGTCGTACAGGGCGATCAACTGGTTGGCCTTGGCCCACAGCGCGTCTTCATCGAAGGACAGGCGTGCATCCACTTCGGTGGAGATACGCCCCGGGATCACCTTGAGGATGCCAGCCCCCACCGACACCGCGAAGTGATCGCAGGCCAGGTCTACATTGCCCTTGGAGTGGGCGACGGCGCTGCGCAGCAGTTCAGCGTATTCCGGGATGGCCGCGGCCTTGAGCAGCAGCGACGGGTTGGTGGTGGCGTCCACCGGGCGCAGGCGGCTGATGGCTTCCAGGTCGCCGGTGTCGCAGACCACGGTGGTGAATTGTTTGAGTTGTTCGAGCTTGGACGTCATGGGCGGCAGTCTCCAGAAAAGGGGTTAGTGGTTCAGGGCCTGGGCGGTGTCGAGGTCGGTGATCAGGATGTCGAGGTAGCCGCCCTTGAGGGCGCCGCGAATCGCCTGGACCTTGTTCAGCCCGCCCGCCAGGCCAAGCACACGTTGGATCGAGCGCAGTTTGGGCAACGCCACCGACACCACGAATTCTTCGTCTTCTTCCAGTACCGGTTTGCCCTGGGCGTCGAAGTAACGCAGGCAGATATCGCCCACGGCGCCGCGTTCGGCGAGCAGGCGCAGCATGTCTTCGGTGTAGTAGTTGCCGCTGTTGCGCAGCAGTTGCGAGGGTTCCAGGTCGCCAATGCCGACGATCGCCAGGGTGATGCTGTCAAAGCGCTGCAGTACTTCCTTGACCTCTTCCATCTGCACGATGCGCTGCTTGCTTTCCACCGACTGCTCGATGCTCTGGGACGGCAGCAGGAATGCCGGGCAGTTGAGCAAAGTGGCCAGGCGCTGGGTGAGCAGGGTGGCTTCGAAGGCGCCTTTGTGGCCCACGCCGCCGAGCAATTGCACCACTTCCTGGGCGCCTTGCTTGCCCGGTTGCGCGTGCAAATGGCCGACCATGGCGCGGATGGTGCTGCTCCACGACGAAATGCCGATATGGTCCTGGGGCGACAGGCTGGTTTCCAGGTAATGCGCTGCCGCCGAACCGATGGCCTGCTTGATGCTTTCATCGTTGCCGGGTTCGGTGGCTTCCACCACGATCACCCGGCGCACGCCGTAGCGGCGTTGCAACTGGGTTTCCAGTTCCAGATGCAGGCCTTGCAGGCGCATCACGCTGATCTTCACCACGCCTTCCTGCAGCGCCCGGCGCAGGGCGCGGCTGATAAAGGACTGGGACAGGTCCAGTTGCTCGGAAATCTCGGACTGCTTCAGCCCTTCTTCGTAATAGAGGCTGGCGATCTTGGTGATCAGGCGCTGTTCTTCGATCTGGCTCATGAAAGCCTCAATAAATGAATCAATGTCGGTGAGGATACCAAACCCTTACGACATGATCAGGCCGCCATCGATATTGATCGCCTGGCCGGTCAGGTAGGCCGCATCGTCGGAGGCCAGAAACGCCACCAGACCCGCCACATCCGAGGGTTTGCCAGCGCGGCGCAGGGGGATGTTCTTGACCCATTCGGCCATCAGTTCGCCCTTGCCGTAGCGTTTTTCATCGGTGCTGAGGATCTCGCCCCACACGCGGTCGTTGTAGTCCCACATTTCGCTTTCGATGATGCCGGGGCAAAACGCGTTGACCGTGATGTTGTGCCGCGCCAGTTCCAGCGCCAGGCTTTGGGTGATGCCGATGACGCCCATCTTGCTCGCCGCGTAGTGCGGGGTATAGATAAACCCCTGGCGGCCCTGGCCGGACGAGGTGTTGATCAAGCGCCCGCTGCCTTGCTTGACCATGTACTTGGCTGCTTCCCGGCAGCCCAGCCAGACGCCGGTGGTGTTGACGTGCAGCACCTTGTCGAAGTCGGCACGGGGCATTTTGTCGTAGTGATCAATGGTGATGATGCCGGCGTTCTGCACCGACACGTCGATGCTGCCAAAGCGCGCGTGGCCTTCGCGGTAGAGCTTTTCGATATCCTCTTCGTCTGTGACGTCGATGCCAAGGGCGAGGGTGGCGACCTTGTATTCCTGGGCCAACTGGTCGGCGGTGAAGGTCACGCGCTCCAGGTCGTTGGAGGCCAGCACCAGGTTGGCGCCTTCCTGGGCGAAGCGTTCGGCAATGCCGGCGCCGATGCCACGGCAAGCGCCGGTGATGACTACAGTTTTACCGCTGAAGCGTTGCGACATGACAAATGGCTCCAAAAAAAGGTTTACCAGCAGACAAAACCACCATCGACCAACAGGTCGACGCCGGTGCAGAACGACGAAGCCTGGCTGACCAGGAAAATCGCCGGGCCGACCATTTCTTCCACGCTGGCCATGCGGCCCATGGGCGTGGTCTGTTCAAAGATCTTCACCTGGTCGGCCACTTCCGGGCGCGAGTTCATCGGCGTGGCGGTGTAGCCGGGGCTGATGCAATTGACCCGCAGGCCCTTGTCGGCCCATTCCATCGCCAGGCTTTTGCTCAGATGGATCACCCCGGCCTTGGACGTGTTGTAATGGGCTTGCAGCAAGCCACGGTTGACGATGCTGCCGGACATGGACGCGATGTTGACGATAGCGCCCTTGCCCCGGGGCAGCATTACGGCAGCCTGGGCCTGGCAACTGAGGAAAATCCCGGTGAGGTTGATGTCCAGGGTGGTTTGCCAGCGTTGCAGCTCCAAGTCTTCGGCGGCCTGGGCATTGGCGATGCCAGCGCAGTTGACGGCCACGCTGAGTTCGCCGAGTTCGGCTTCGGTACGCGCCACCGCCGCGTCGAGGGCAGCACGTTCGGTGACGGTGCCGCTCAGGGTCAGGGCGCGACGGCCCAGGGCCTGGATGCGTTCCACGGTGCTGGCGATGCCGGGGCTGCCTGGCAGGTCAAAACAGGCCACATCGGCGCCAGCCTCGGCCAGCCCGACCGCGATGGCCTGGCCAATCCCGCTGCCGGCGCCGGTCACGAAGGCTACCTGGCCGTGAAGACTAAAAAGTTGCATGAACGACTCCATTATTTGAAATAACACCGAACCCCTGTGGGAGCTGGCTTGCCTGCGATGGCGGTAGCTCAGTCACATTTGCATTGGCTGACCCTCCGCTATCGCAGGCAAGCCAGCTCCCACATTGGATCTTCATTGTTTGCGAGGGTAGGGCACTAGGCCGTGGCCATTTCCATCACCGAAACCGGTGTGGCCTCGCCGCGCTCCAATATTCCCATCTGCCGGCCCCGGCTCATCACCATCACCCGGTGGGACAGGCCCAGCACTTCGTCCAGGTCCGAACTCACCACAATCACCGCCATGCCCTTGGCTGCCAGGTCTGCGATCACTTCATAGATCGCCGCCCGTGCGCCCACGTCGATGCCGCGGGTGGGCTCGTCGAGGATGAACACCTTGGGGTTGCGCGCCAGCCACTTGGCAATGATCACCTTCTGCTGGTTGCCGCCCGACAAACTGGAAATCCGCGACTGCGGCGCACCTTTCACGCCTAGCCTTGCCACCGCCGTGCGCGCGAATTCGCGCAGCGGGGCAGGCAGTACCCAACCGCGTTTGTCCAGCAGGTCGGTGTTGCCATAGATCAGGTTGTCTTCGATGCGATGTTCCACCACCACGCCTTGCTGCTTGCGGTCTTCGGGCACCAGCACCACACCGGCCTGGATTGCCTCGAAGGGCGAGCGCAACTGGCGAATCTCGCCATCCAGCACCATATGCCCCTTGATGTCCTGGGCCGCGCCGGCAATGGTGCGCACCAGTTCGGTCCGCCCGGCGCCGACCACACCGGCAATGCCAAACACTTCGCCGGCGCGCACACTGAAATCGATGCCGTGCAGCGCAAACTCACGACAACTCAGGTCTTTGACCTGCAACATCACCTGTTCCTTAGGCGCCTGCAACGTCGGGAAAATCCGCTCCAGGCTGCGCCCGACCATTTGTTCCACCAGTTCGCGCACCGGCACTTGGGCCGTGGCGTGCAGGGCGATCTGGCGACCGTCACGCAGCACCAGCACACGGTCGGCGATGCGCGCGATTTCTTCCAGGCGATGGCTGATATAGATGAACGACACGCCTTCAGCCTTGAGCCGCTCCACCTGCTGGAACAACAGCTCGGTTTCTTCACTGCCCAGGGCGGCCGTGGGTTCGTCGAGGATCAGCAGCCGCGCCTTGAGGGTCAGCGCCTTGGCGATTTCCACCAGCTGCTGGGCCGCCACGCTCAGGCCTTCGACCTTGCGCGACGCCGGCACCTTGAGCCCCAGGCGCTCCAACTGGATCTGCGCCTGGGCTTCGATGTAGTCGCGGTCGACCCGCCCGTGACGCATGGGCAGGCGGCCGACGAAGATGTTCTCGGCGATCGACAATTGCGGCAGCAGGCGGATTTCCTGGTGGATCAGGCCGATACCGGCGCTCAACGCGGCCCCCGGCGAGCCGGGGGCGTAGGGCTCGCCGAGCCAGGTCATGCTGCCCCCGGCTTCGGGTTGCACCAGGCCCGCGATGATCGACGACAAGGTCGACTTGCCCGCGCCGTTCTCGCCGAGCAAGGCCAGCACTTCGCCGGGGCGAATGTCCACGTTGACCTGGGACAGCACCTGCACCGGCCCATAGGCCTTGCTGATATTGCGCAGGCACAGCACCGCCTCAGCGGTGGTATCCAGAGCGGCTGCTCTCATGACGACCTCCGAGGTTTACGGGTGCTGTTGCAGGAACGGCGCGACGTTTTCTTTGGTGGTCAGTACGGTCGGCAGCAGTTGTTCCTTGGGCACGGCTTTACCGGCCTTCAGGTCGATGGCCGACGCCACGGCCAGGCGCCCCATCTTCTGGGTCTGCTGGGTCATGGTCGCATTCAGCACGCCACTTTCCACGGCCTTGAGCCCGGCGACGTCGCCGTCGAAACCCACCACCACGACTTTGTGATCGAGGTTGCCGACCTTCACCGCCTGCGCGGCACCGAGGGCCATGGCATCGGCACGGCCGAAGAACACGCTGATGTTCGGGTCACGCTGGAGCAGGTCCTGGGCCACGGCGAAGCCTTTGTCCTGGGCCCATTCGGCCGGTTGCTGGGCGACCACCTTGAGGTCCGGGAAGGCTTTCAAGCCTTCTTCGAAACCTTTGGCCCGGTCTATTTCAGGCGTGGTGCCCAACTGGCCTTGCAGGATGGCGATGCGGCCTTTGCCGTCGGTGATCTTGCCCACGTATTCGGCGAGGGTCTTGGCCCCGGCCACGCTGTCGCTGGCGATAAAGGTGTCACCCGGGGCATCGGGTGCGTTGCGGTCCACGGCAATCACCGGGATGCCGGCGGCCTTGGCGGCTTTGACGGGCACACCGGCTGCGGTGGCGCCGGCCGGGATGTAGATCAACACGTCGATCTGGCGGGTGATCAGGTCTTCAATCTGGCTGACCTGGGTGGACGAGTTGCCCTGGGCGTCCACGGTGATCACCTTGATCCCCTTGGCCTTGCCCTCGGCTTCCACCGATTGCTTGATCTGGTTGAAGAAGTCGGCCTGCAGGTTGGCCACGGCCAGGCCGATGGTCAGGTCCTTGGCCCAGGTGGTGCCGGCTGCGGTGAGGGTGGCGGCCGCGAGTGCGGTGGCGATAAGCAGTTTCTTGGGGCTGAACATGTCGGTGACTCCTGGTTTTATTGTTGGAGGGTGTCAACTGTCGAACAGGTTTATCGGGCGGTGCTGGAGCGGCGTCGCAGGGTGTCGATGGTCACGGCGAGGGCGATGACCACGCCGATCACCACTTGTTGAATGAAGGGCGAGACGCCGAGCAGGTTCAGGCCATTGCGCAACACGCCAATGATCAGCACGCCGACCAGCGTGCCGCTGATGCTGCCCACGCCACCGCTGAGGCTGGCACCGCCAATCACCACGGCGGCGATGGCGTCCAGTTCCAGGCTCAGGCCGGCGCTGGGTTGGGACGAGTCGAGGCGGGCGGCGAGGGTGACGGCGGCGATACCGGCCAGGGCACCGCTGATGGCATAGACCCACAGGGTGATCGCACGCACCTTGATGCCGGACAGGCGCGCCACTTCGGGGCTGCCGCCCATGGCATAGAGGTTGCGGCCACCGGCACGAAAGCGCAGGAACACCCAGGCCACCACCAGCATCACCAGAAACAAGCCGACAGTGGCCGACAGGAACCCGAAGTGCCGCACCGTGGCCAGGCTGGTGAACCAGTCCGGGTAGCCGACGATCTGCCGGCCTTCGGTGAGGATGTTCGCCAGGCCCCTGGCCACCGACATCATGGTCAGCGTGGCAATGAACGGCGGCAGCTTGGCGTAGGTAATCAGCCCACCGGAGACCAGCCCGGCGAGCATGCCGCTGGCGATCGAGATCGGAATTGCAAAGCCCAGGGGCATGGCCTGGTCCTGGTACAACCAGCCCAGCATCATCATCGAGAACGCCAGCACCGAGCCGACCGACAGATCGATGCCGCCGATCACGATCACCGCCGTCATGCCAATCGCCAGGATGCCCAGCACGGTGACTTGATCGAGGATGTTCAGGCCATTGCGCAACGAGAAGAAGAATTCGGAACTGAAGGAGAAGACCAGCACCAGCAGCACAAGGCCGATCAGCGGGCCACCGATGTTGCTGGGAAGCAGTTTCACCAGCCGGGGACGGCGGGTCGGCTTGAGATCGGCCGGGTGATGGACAGAGGCTTTGGCGTCCACATTGTTCTCCTGACTTATTTTTTTTGGAGTTCATTCAGGCAGCGTGAATATTTATGCGCGCCTGACTGTTAATTCAGATTCCAGTGACACCGTGGCAAAGTCAAGCGCTTAATTTTTCATGCATGCCTCTAGACCGCCGTTTTTGCCGGGCGCAAAGCCACGGGATAGATAAGCGCGCGTGGGATTTTAGCCGTCTGTCCGAGGGGCATTTCCGGGTTTTATTTCATTTTTCCGCCGTTCGCTCACTTGACCTGCTGCGGGATCGGCGTCTAAATAGAAATATATTGTCACTGCTGAATAAATATTCAAAACAGCCGTGGACGCTTTCACCCCGCGTGGTCAGCCTCAAAGGAGCCGCTGCATGAATGCCTTCCAGTACGACGCCCACCAGATCAAAGAACAGGCCCGTTTGATCCGGCGCCACGTGATCCGCTTGAATGCCGACTCCCCGGCAGGCGGCCACACCGGGGCGGACCTGTCGGAAACCGACATCCTCGCCACCCTGTATTTCCGCATCCTCAACACCGGCCCCGAGCGCACCGAAGACCCCGAGCGCGATATCTACATCCAGAGCAAAGGCCATGGCGTGGGCGGTTTGTATTGCTGCCTGGCGCAGGCCGGCTACATCCCCACCGATTGGTTGCCGACCTACCAGCACTTCAATTCCCACTTGCCCGGCCACCCGGTGCGGCAGAAAACCCCGGGCATCGAACTCAACACCGGCGCCCTTGGCCACGGCTTGCCCGTGGCGGTAGGGCTGGCGTTGGCGGCGAAGCTGTCGGGCAGTAAAAAGCGCATCTACGTGCTGACCGGCGACGGCGAACTGGCTGAAGGCTCCAACTGGGAAGCGGCGATGGCGGCGGCCAAGTACGGGCTGGATAACCTGTTTGTGATCGTCGACAAGAACAAACTGCAACTGGCCGGGCTGACCGCCGAGATCATGCCGCTGGACCCGTTGGACGTGAAATGGGCGGCCTTCGGTTTCACCGTCAGCGAGTGCGACGGCAATGACGTTGGCCAACTGATCGAGACCCTCGAAACCATGCAAGCCCACACCGGCTCACCCCAGGTGCTGATCGCCCACACCATCAAGGGCAAGGGCGTGTCGTTTATCGAAGCGCGTCCCGAATGGCACCATCGCGTGCCCAAGGGTGACGAAATCAACGCAGCACTGGAGGAGTTGAATCATGGCAAGTGAACACTTGGCGAGCGTCATGGTGGAGGCGTTTATCGCGGCAGTCGATGCCGGCCTGGACGTGGTGCCGGTGGTCAGTGACTCCACCTCCACAGCCAAGATCGGCCCGTTTGCCCAGCGCTTCCCCGAGCGGTTGATCAACGTCGGCATTGCCGAGCAGTCCCTGGTCAGCGTGGCGGCTGGGCTGGCGTTGGGTGGCAAGATCGCGGCCACCTGCAATGCCGCGCCGTTCCTGATTTCCCGCGCCAACGAACAGATCAAGGTGGACGTCTGCTACAACCAAGCCAACGTCAAGATGTTCGGCCTGAACGCGGGCGCCAGTTATGGCCCATTGGCCAGCACCCACCACAGCCTTGACGATATTTCGGTGATGCGCGGGTTTGGCAATGTGCAGATCTTCGCCCCGGCCGACGCGTTGGAGTGCCGGCAGATCATCGATTACGCACTGCGCTATAAAGGCCCGGTGTATGTGCGGCTCGACGGTAAAGCCTTGCCCGAGGTGCACGGCGCCGACTATCGATTCGTGCCCGGCCAAGTGGACATCCTGCGCCAGGGGGCGGACGTGAGCATCGTTGCGTTGGGCTCCGTGGCACACGAAGCGGTGGACGCGGCGGCCTTGCTGGCCGAGCAGGGCATCCAGGCGCAGGTGATCAACCTGTCGTCGATCCGCCCGTTGCAGCGTGACGCCTTGCTCAGTGCACTGAGCGCCACGCGCGCAGTGATTACCGTCGAAGAACACAACATCAATGGCGGCGTTGGCAGCCTGGTCGCCGAAGTGCTGGCCGAAGCCGGGCTGGGTGTCGCACTAGTCCGCCTGGGCATCGGCGACGGAGAATACGCCGCGGCCGGCGCCCGCGAACCGACCCGCGCCTTGCATAACATCGACGCGGCTGGGATTGTGGCGGCTGCCACTCGGTTGCGGTGAACCCATGACAAACCACACTCCGCTGATCCTGGCGATAGATGAAGGCACCAGTAACGCCAAGGCGGTGCTGGTCAACGAACTCGGGCAGGTGATTGCCCGGGGTTCGCGGCCCTTGAGCATCAACCACCCCCAGCCCGGGTTTTCCGAGCAGGACCCGTTGTTGATCTGGCTGCACACCCTGGCCGCGATTGAAGAATGCCTGGCCCAGGTGGATCGGCCGATCACCGCATTGGCCATCAGCAACCAGCGCGAGTCGGTGGTGGCCTGGGACCGGCGCAGCGGTGAGCCATTGTCGCCGTGCATCAGCTGGCAATGCCGGCGCTCCACGGCGTTGTGCGCACAGTTGCATGAGCAGGGGAATGAAGCACGAATCCTGGAAAAGACCGGGCTGGCCCTCGACCCGATGTTTTCCGCTGGCAAATTTCGCTGGATCCTCGACCACCTGGACAACGGGCATGCACGTGCGGCTGCCGGTGAAATCTGCCTGGGCACCGTCGACAGTTGGTTGTTGTGGAAGCTCAGCGGGGGTCAGGTGTTCGCCACCGACTATTCCAACGCCGCGCGCACGCAACTGTTCAACCTGCACACCGGCACCTGGGACCCGGAGCTGTTGGCGCTGTTCGCGATTCCTGCTGCGGCGTTGGCGCCGATCCGGCCGAGTGCGGGTTTCTTCGCCGAAACCGTCGCGCTGGGCGGCTTGCCTGCGGGTATCCCGGTGATGTCGATGATTGGCGACTCCCATGCGGCGCTGTACGGGCAGGGTGGTTTCGCCCCCGGGTTGGTCAAGGCCACCCTCGGCACGGGCTCGTCGTTGATGACACCGATGGGCGGGCCTATTGCGTCCACCCATGGGCTTTCCACCACCTTGGCCTGGCATGACGGCCGCGCGGCGACGTTCGGCATGGAAGGCAACATCGTGCATACCGGCGCCGCCGTGCAGTGGGCCTCGCGGCTGGTCGCCGGTGAGTCGCTGGACGCGTTGACCGAGCAGGCCGCGCAATTGCCGGATAACGGCGGCGTGTACTTTGTGCCGGCGCTGTCCGGGTTGGGGGCACCGCACTGGCAAGCCGACGCCCGTGGCTTGATCTGTGGCCTGAGCGAGGCCACTTCGGGCGCGCATATTTTGCGCGCCTCGCTGGAGTCCATCGGCTATCAGATTCGTGATGTGTTTGAGGCGATGCAGCAGGACATCGGCAGCCCGTTGAAAGAGCTGTGGGTCGACGGCGGCGCGACACGCAATCGCTGGCTGATGCAGTTCCTGGCCGACCTGCTGCAACGTCCGGTGGTGCGCAGCCTGTCGCCGGAAGTCTCGGCATTGGGTGCGGCGCACCTGGCGGGCAGGGCGTTGGGGATTTGGGCGAGTGACGAAGCGTTAAGCCAGTTGGAGCGTCAGCGTGAGCGCTTCGAGCCGCAGGCGGATCCGGCGATGGCAGGGCGTTACGCCGAATGGAAAAAGGCTCTGGCGCGCACCCTTCTCTAACACCCAAACATCAACCCTGTAGGCGCCGGCTTGCCGGCGATAGCGGCCAGCCTGATCCACCGCAATCGCCGGCAAGCCGGCTCCTACAGGTGATCGGGTTGCCAGATGTAGATGTTCATGGCTTCCAGGTCTGTACGTCCTTGGCATCCACAGCCTTGGGCAGCAAGCCGGCCTTGAAGAACGCATCGGCAATCTTCTGCTGTTCGCCCAACTGATCGAGCGTCACCGGTTGCACCTGATAGCTGCGGTGCGCGTTGGCGGCTTCAACGGTGGCCACATCCAGGTTGCCCCACAGCGGGCCCAGCACCTTGGCGGCGTCTTGCGGGTGGGTTTTCACCCATTGGCCGGCTTTTTCCAATTGTTCGTACACCACCTTCAGGACCTCGGGGTGGGCCTTGGCGTAGGACGTGCCCGTCAGGTAATAGCGCTTGTAACTGGCCAGACCCGCGCCATCCGCGAGGGTGCGGGTGGGCAGTTGGCGCTGCACGCCTGTGAGGAAGGGTTCCCAGGTGACCCAGGCATCGACCTTATTGTTCTCGAACGCGGCGCGGCCATCGGCCGGTGTCAGGTAGGCCGGTTCGATATCCGAGAAGGCCAGCCCGGCTTTGGCCAGCGCGGCAATCAACAGGTAGTGGGTGCCAGCGGCTTTGGTGACGGCGACTTTCTTGCCTTTGAGATCGGCCAGTTGCTGGATCGGCGAGTCCTTGCGCACCACGATGGCCTGGGCCGAGGGCGAAGGCGCTTCCTGGGCGAAATAGGTGAGTTTGGCCTGGGCCGCCTGGGCGAAGATCGGCACGGTGTCAGCCACGTCGGCGCTGATGTCGACGTTGCCGACGTTGAGTGCCTCCAGCAGCGGCAGGCCGCTGGGGAACTCGTGCCAGGACACGTCGATGTTGTCGGCCTTGAGGGCTTTTTCCAGGGTGCCCTGGGTTTTGAGCAGGGTAATCAGGGTGGACGATTTCTGGTACCCGATACGCACGGTCTCCTGGGCCTCGGCGCTGACCGCCACGGAAAAAGCCAGAAGCCCGATGACAACGGCGAGGGGACGACGAATAGACATGGCGCGCTCGATCTTCAATGGAATGGCGCCAAGCATAAAGTTCTAAAAACCAATCGATAAATACTCTTTCGATCTGAGCTTAAAGCGCTTTCTCACCTTGTAGTGAGCGGGCTCGCCCCGCGCCCGCGCCGCCACGAACACCGCAGGTTTCCCGGGAATATAGGCGGTGGGGCTTATTACGCCGCGCGGGGTAAACCCGCTCACTACAACCGCCCGCTGCCACAATCCCCGCGAAGGGTCAGGCGGCTGATTTGGGCCGGCTTTCGCTGAGCACAAACCACACGGCCAGGCAGATGAGGCCGCCGCCATAGAGGTGCGCGATAGACAGGTGCTCACCCAGGAACAACACCCCCCACAGCACGCCGAACGGTGGGATCAGGAAGGTCACCGTCAATGAACGAACCGCTCCGATATCGGCGATCAGGCGAAAGTACAGGATGTACGCATACGCGGTGCACACAAACCCCACCACCCCCAACGCTGCCCAGACCGTCGGGTTGCCCCAGCTGTTCGGCGGGTTGAGCACGGCTGAAACACCAAAGAACGGCAGCAGGAACAACGTCGCGCCGATCTGGCTGCCAAAGGCCACGAGCTTGGCGTCCAGCCCGCCCTTGTCGGCGATCCAGCGGCGCGTCAAAAACCCTGCAACGCCGTAGCACCCGGTGGCGACCAGGCACGCCAACGCGCCAATCACCACGGCGACCGAAAGGGTGACCGGCCCGGTGGTGGTCAGCAGGGTGATGCCCATCAGGCCAATCACCACCCCGGCGGCTTTTTTCGGCGTCAGCGGGTCGCTGAAAAACAGCGCGCCCATCATCACCCCCATCAGCGGGGTGGTGGCGTTGAAGATCGCCGAGTAGCCCGCCGGCAGCAACGTGGCCGCCACGCCGTACATCAGGAACGGCACGCCGGAATTGATCACGCCCAACACCAGGGTGGGTTTGAGTTTGCCGTCAAAGGCGATGCGGGTGCGCAGCACGGTGACAATCACCGCCAGCCCGATGGCCCCCAGCAGCACGCGGAAAAACGCCGTGGGCAAGGCGCCCAACACCGGCGCGGCGATGCGCATGAACAGAAAACTGGCGCCCCAGATCGCCGCCAGTACCAGTAGCCGAACACCGTCAGAAAGCTTCATGCATCACCTTTTTTGTGGAATTCCAAATCGCGTAGTGCTCGGGCATGCACACCGCACAAGGCCTGTAGCCGGCGGCAATGGCGGTGGGCTCGTCGGCAAAGAACACGCGGTGTTTCACATAACCACCGTTGGCGATTGCGCGCCGTGCGGCGCTGCAGTCCAGGCGGCCGTAGATCCGGCTGCCGCGATGCCCGGCGCAGGTGCCCGGTACAAGGCTGGCGTAAGGTTTGCCCGTTACCCCGAGCAAGGTGAACGTCTTCATCGGCCACCCTCCTGGGCATCAGGCGCATCATGGAACAGCACTTCCAACCCCACGCGTTCGCCACCGCGCACGCGGCTGATGGCGTGCTTGAGGTTCACACGGTAGTAACCCCGGCTGCCTCTGAACGGGCGCACCGCCGTGGCGATGATCGCCACATCGCCGCGTTTGAGCGGCACCACCATCGGCCGCGATTGCAGGCGCGGACGCTGTTCGGTCATCACCAGCTCACCGCCTTGGAAGTCCGTCCCCGGCTCGGACAGCAGCGCCACCAGTTGCAGGGGAAACACATGGACCCCGGCATTGCGTTGATGCAGGGGCACCTGGTCATGCACACGTAACCGGCATAGGTGGGACTGCCCTCGGGTCTGGCCGGCGTCGTGGTTTTGCCTCAGAAACTCATCCAGCGTAGCCGGGTAGCGCGCGTCGATGGCCAGGGTTTCGTTCCAGCGGTCGGCGACCGGCACCAGGCGCCGGTAGAGCGCCGTGCGCCACTCGGCCAGCGGGGCGGGCAGGTCTGTCTCGAAATAACGCCATTGCGCAAACAGGTCCTGCGCGGTGAGGTGCCCGGCCAGTGAGTCGATGCCGGCTGGGCTCAACAACCCAGGCAGCACGGCGTAGCCTTCGCTATCGAGTTGGCGGTGGAGGTCGGCCCAATCCAATTGATCAAGTGCAGCATCGAACTCAGACGGACTCATGTTCACCTCGCGTCATGAAAAATCAGGCCGACGGCATGGCGCTGGCCACTGCGGATGCGGCTCACACCGTGGCGCATGGCGACTTTACGGAGACCGCGCGGGCCCACGACTGGCCGCTGATTGACGGTAAACACAAGCCCGTCACCCTGACGCAGCGGGATGACTTCGGCGCGCTGGCCCTGGGATGAACGCTCGGTCATGACGAACTCGCCGCCGACGAAATCCCGTCCGGGTTCCGATAACAGAATCGCCACCTGGAGCGGGAAAACGTGCTCGCCATAGAGGTCCTGATGCAGGCAGTTGTAGTCACCGGCGCCATACTTGAGGATCAATGGGGTAGGGCGGGCCTGGCCTGCGGCATGGCAGTGGCGCAGGAACTCGTTCAGCTCACTTGGGTACTGCACGTCGAGGTCGAATTGGAGGTTCCAGGCATTGGCAATCGGGGCGAGACCTGTGTAGAGCGCGTGCCGCAGGTGATCAAGCAGCGGCGGCAAGGGGTAGGCAAAGTATTTGTACTCGCCGCGCCCGAACCCATGCCGCGCCATCACCACCCGCGAGCGATAACCGGCTTCTTGCGCATAGAGCGCGGCGAGCGCCTCGCACTGTTGGGCTGTCAGCAGCGCGGGCAGCACCGCGTTTCCGTGGGCCTCGAGCTCACGTGCGATACGGCTCCAGTCGTGCGCGGGGGCGTTGTCTTGGGGGGTGTGCATGGCCTTGACGCTCATCGGTGGGCAGATGAGCGGAGTCTAGGGGGCCTGTACCGGCTTGGAACTCTGCGGCTTGCGGTCGAATTTTTTAACGGCGCAACTGCGCTTCACCTTCGATGCACGCCACCAGAAACTCCATCACCACTTTCACCAAGGGCGAGCGGCGCATGTCCGGGTACACGGTGAGCCAGATGTCCCGCATCGGGCCGTCGGTGGCGGTGGGCAAGCGGGTCAGCAGTGGGTCGTGGTCGCCCACCAGGGTCGGTAGCACTACCGCGCCTACTTGGGCGCGGGCCGCCATTTGCTGGGTGACCAGTTCGCTGGCGGCAAACACGATGGGGCGCTGGCCGCGCAGTTGGTGCATCCAGGCCTGTTGGGGCAAGTGGTCACGGCTGCTGTCGTAGGCGATGAACACCCATTGAGCGGAAGGCTGTTGCGCTAATTCGGCAGCGCCGTACAACCCGAAGCGCACCACGCCGACCTTGCGCCGTACCAGCGCGTCTTCATCGGGACGCACGGTGCGCAGGGCGATATCCGCCTCGCCTTTGTCCAACGCAGCCAGTTGGGTAGAGGGCATCAGCACCAGATTCAGCTGTGGGTACTGCGCGCGCAATCGCGCTACATGAGGTGCGATGCAGTGGTTGGCGATGGACGGCGGGCAACTGACCCGTACCGTGCCGGCCATCTCGATGGAAGCGACCCGCGACAGGCGCATCACGTCGGTCGCCATTGCGTCCATGCCCGCCGCCAGTTCGGCCAACGCCAGGCCTTGTGCCGTGAGCGGGCGGCTGCGGGGCAGGCGGTCCACCAGTTTTACGCCCAGGGCTTTTTCCAGTGCATCGACCCGGCGCCCCACGGTGGCGTGTTCCACCTGCAGCTCGCGGGCGGCCGCCGACAGCGATTGGGTACGCGCCAACACGGTGAAGTAATACAGGTCTTGCCAGTCGAACATCGGGGTATTTCCGCACAGAGGCTGGGAGGGATTGGGGAATTTTCCTACTGATAGGCTCCTTTTACCATGGCCGCTTCCCAGAGCAAACGGAGTTGTTGCCCGATGAAAGCCATCACCCTGCAAGCCTATGGCGGCCCTGAAGTCGCCCAGTTGCGCCACGATGTTCCCAAGCCCGAGGTCACCCCGGGGCATGTGCTGATCAAAGTTGCCTGCGCCGGAATCAACTTCATGGACATTCATACGCGCCAGGGCAAATACGCCCAGTCGGTGACCTACCCGGTGCGCCTGCCGTGCACCTTGGGCATGGAAGGTGCCGGCGTGGTGGTGGAAGTGGGCGCCGGTGTGAGCCACATGGCCGTGGGCGACCGGGTGGCGTGGTGCATTGCCTGGGGCGCGTATGCCGAATACGCCAATATCCCGGCCGACAAAGTGGCGCAGATTCCCAGCGAAATCACGTTCGATCAGGCGGCTGCCGCGATGTTCCAGGGCTGTACGGCTCACTACCTGATTGATGACGTGGCGCGTTTGCAGGCCGGCGACACTTGCCTGATTCATGCTGCGTCCGGCAGCATCGGGCAATTGCTCGTGCAAATGGCCAACCGTTTGGGCGCGACCGTGTTCACCACTGGCAGCACCGCCGAAAAATGTGCGATAGCGCTTCAGCGCGGCGCCCACCAGGCCTGGACCTATGACGGCTTTGCCGACCGGGTGGTGGACGCCACAGCGGGCCAAGGCGTGGACGTGGTGTTCGACTCGGTGGGCAAAACCACCCTGCGTGACAGTTTCCGTGCCTGCCGCACCCGTGGGTTGATCGTCAATTACGGCAACGTCTCGGGCTCACTGACCGATCTGGACCCGATTGAACTGGGTGAAGCGGGTTCCTTGTTCCTGACCCGCCCACGGCTGGCCGACCACATGGCCGACGGCGCCACCGTGCAACGGCGTGCCAATGCGGTGTTTGCGGCGATGCTGGAAGGTTCGCTCAGTGTGGACATCGAAGGGCATTACAGCCTGGAAACGGTACAGCAGGTGCACGCACGTATCGAGGCGCGGCAGCAGATCGGCAAGGCCGTGTTGTGGATTGACCGCGACCTGCATTAATCAAAGGCGAAAAAAAACCGGCTGATCAGGCCGGTTTGGGGTGCCTCGCCTACAGCGAGGGTTATGCGTTGTTGCTGTGCAGACGATCAGAACCACCTTCAGCCAGGCCACGCTCCTGCAGACGATCAGCACCGCCTTCAGCCAGGCCACGTTCTTGCAGGCGATCAGCACCGCCTTCGGCCAGGCCACGTTC
This sequence comes from Pseudomonas sp. GW821-FHT05H12, assembly GCF_059419385.1. Taxonomy (NCBI): domain Bacteria; kingdom Pseudomonadati; phylum Pseudomonadota; class Gammaproteobacteria; order Pseudomonadales; family Pseudomonadaceae; genus Pseudomonas; species Pseudomonas sp. GW821-FHT05H12. The sequence continues at coordinate 41,398 of NZ_JBWKRS010000043.1, forward strand.
TTGCAGGCGATCAGCACCGCCTTCAGCGACACGACGTTCCAGCAAGCGATCAGAACCGCCTTCGGCAACGCGGTTACCTTGCAGGCGGTCGGCACCACCCTCGGCAACGCGGCTGTCCATCAGGCGATCTGCGCCGCCTTCAGCGACAACAGGGTGAGCAAAAGCGTTGGCGGCGAGTACCGAGAAAGCGAGGCTAAGCAGGATTTGGCGTTTCATGGTTGTGTGCTCCGAGTGTTTAAGTAGGTTGCTGCTGGGTATGGATTTAATGGTACGCGTTGGATTTTTTAAGAGAACTTCATTGCGCTGATGGTGACTATCGACGCCAGCGATGGCCCGTTTCAGTGGGCCATCGTGGTGCACGTCATGGCATCTGCGGCAGTTCTTGCGGGCGCAGGTCGAACACCAGCACTTCGGCATCCGCGCCGCCGCCGAGGCGGATCTGGCGTTCATCCCGTACACGGGCGCCGTCACCTTCCTGCAAGCGCTGGCCGTTGACCTCGACGCTGCCCCGGGCCACATGGATGTACACATGGCGGTCCGGCGCCAGGTCCAGGCTCGCGGTTTCGCTGCCGTTGAACAGCCCGGCATACACCCGCGCATCCTGGCGAACATGCAGCGACCCCTCGGCGCCATCCGGCGAGATGATCAATTGCAAGCGCCCGCGTTTTTGCGCTTCGCTGAAGTGCTCCTGTTGGTAGCGCGGTTCTGCGCCGGCCACGTTCGGCACGATCCAGATCTGCAGGAAGTGCACGCCACGGCTTTGGCTGTGGTTGAACTCGCTGTGTGCCACGCCGCTGCCGGCGCTCATCAGTTGCACGTCGCCCGGGCGGATCACCGAACCGGTGCCCAGGGTGTCCTTGTGTTCCAGGGCGCCTTCAAGCACATAGGAGAAGATCTCCATGTCGCGGTGCGGGTGCTGGCCGAAGCCTTTGCCGGCCGCCACGCGGTCATCGTTGATCACCAGCAGGTCGGAAAAACCCTGCTCGCTGGGGTTCCAGTAGTTGGCGAACGAGAAGGTGTGGAACGACTTCAACCAACCGTGATTGGCGGCGCCGCGTTCGGAAGCTTTGCGAAGGGTCAGCATGGTCTTGTCCTCAAGTGAGCGGGGTCTGCGAAGTGCAGGTCGCTTGCGTTGAGAAGAAGGTTAATAGTTACCGATAAATTCATTAAGAAGCTGAAAGCTGAATAACTGTCTCTCTAAAGTTGACAGTAAAAGGCATGCCATAATGTCCGCCGCTTCCCTTATCGACGGACCTTGCTCTCTATGAAAACCGTGGCCATGGCGCTTTTTCCCGACTTCCTCCTGCTCGACATGGCCGGCCCGCTCGAAGTGTTTTCCATTGCCAACCGCTACCTGCCGCAGTCCGACCACTACCAGATCCTCACCCTCGGCATCGAGCCCGGGCCGCTGCGTGCCTCCAACGGTGTGAGCGTGCAGCCCGACCTGCTGCTCGAGCAGGCGGCTGATGACTATGACCTCCTGCTGATCCCCGGTGGCCCCGGCGCCTACAACGAATGCCACCCGGCGTTGCTGCCCTGGTTGAAAGCCGCCGCACCCCGGGCCCGGCGCTTCGGTTCGATCTGCACCGGCGCCTTTGTGCTCGGGCATGCCGGTTTGCTCGACGGGCACCGCGTGACCACCCACTGGCACTACACCGAGCGCCTGATCAAGGCGTTCCCCAAGGCGATCGTCGAGACCGATCGCATCTACCTGCAGGACGGTCGGCTGATCACGTCGGGTGGCGTCACGGCCGGCATCGACCTGGCGCTGTCCATCGTCGCCCAGGACCACGGCAAGGCGGTGGCGGTGGAGGTGGCCAAAGTGCTGCTGGTGGTGATGAAACGCCAGGGTGGCCAGGCCCAGTTCAGCCCGATGACCGCCGCCGTGGCACCCCATGAAAGCGCGATCACCCGGGTGCAGAACCAGGTGCTGGCGCAGTTGGACCAGCCGTTCACCATTGAGTCGATGGCCGCACTGGCCGGCATGAGCCCACGCCACTTTGCGCGGATGTTCACCAAGGAAGTGCAAATGACGCCCATGGCCTTCCTGCAAGGTGCGCGTATCGACCGCGCCCGGCACCTGCTGGAAACCACCGACCTGCCGCTCAAGACCGTGGCGTTTCACGCAGGCTTTGGCAGCGTGCGCTACATGCGCTTTCTGTTCAGTGACAAGCTCGGCCTGAACCCCACCCAGTACCGACAACAGTTCAGTTAACGACAGGATGTCCGTCTGGGGCACCCGAATGTCCGTGTCGCTCCCCCTGCCAGCATTGTCCTGTCACGACAGGCTGGCAAGATAGCCACAGGCCCACGGAAAAGGATGCGCAGCCGCCCAAGGCCGGGCGTTCCAGCGCTTTTACATAGATGAATAATCCTCACACGGTGAGCTTCGGCCCCTACATCTTTCATCCTCAGCAACGCTTGGTCAGCAAGGCCGGCTGGCCGGTGCCATTGGGTGGGCGTGCGGTGGACATTCTTGCGGTGCTGCTGGAGGCGCCAGGCCAATTTGTCAGCAAGCAGACGCTGATTGCCCGGGTCTGGCCGAGCAGCGTGGTGGAAGAAAACAACCTGCGGGTGCACATCGCGGCCTTGCGCCGGGCCTTGACTGGCCACCCCTATATCCTTAACGAACCGCAACGCGGCTACTGCTTTGCAGCGCCGCAGCAAGACGTGCTGCCCGCGGCGGCGCCTCGGCATAACCTGATGGCGCGGCTCAGCCCGGTGATCGGTCGTGACGAGTTGCTGGGAACGCTGGCACGGCGCCTGTCGGGGCAACGCTTGATGACCCTCACCGGTTGCGCGGGAGTGGGCAAGAGCACCCTGGCGCTGGCCCTGGCCGAACGGGTCTTGCCGCGATACCGCGACGGCGTCTGGTGGGTGGACCTGGCGACAGTCGACGCGCCCACCCAGATGCTGCGCCACCTGGCCAGCGCCCTGCACCTGCAACCCTGTGGCAGCGCCACCGACCTGTGCCAGCAGCTCGCGACGCGCCAGCTGTTGCTGGTGCTCGACGGTGCGGATTTGTTGCTCGGTGCCTGCCGTCACCTGGTGCGTGCCCTGCGGGATAAGGCGCCTCAGGTCAGCGTGGTGTTGAGCAGCCGCGAAGCTTTGCAGGTGCCGGGCGAATGGGTGCAACCCGTACCGCGCCTGGCTGTGCCGGCGCCCTCGGCGTGGGCCAGTGTCGAGCAGGCCATGGCTTACCCGGCGGTGCAGGTGTTCGTTGCACGCGTACGCGCCGCGCAACAAGGCTTTGCCCTGCGACCGCAGGAACTGGCCCCGCTGCGCGATATCTGCCGGCGCCTTGATGGCATCCCGCTGGCCCTCGAATTGGCGGCCGCCCAGGTGAGTGCCCTGGGTGTGCACGGCGTACACGCACAATTGCAGCAAGGCTTGCAGGTGCTGACCCGTGGCCGCCGCACGGCGGTTGAGCGGCACCAGTCCTTCACGGCCGCGCTGGATTGGACGTACGAGCGCCTGAGCTTGCCGGAGCGTTGGCTGTTCCTGCAGATGGCGCTGTTCAAGATGGCGGTGACGTTGCCGGCCTTGAGCCGACTGGTCGCCGGCACCGAGCTGGAGCATGCCGACTTGTCTTACTTGCTGGGGCGCCTGGCGGGTACTTCTTTGCTGACCGTGGAACCCGGCCCCGGGCCTACGCGCTACCGCCTGCTCAACAGTGTGCGCAGCTACGCCCTGGCGCAGTTGCGCAACCCCGAGCAAGTGGCGCGCCTGCAACAAGGCTATGGGCATTACCTGGGGCCGTTTTCAGGCCGGCCGTTTGTCTTGCAGCTCGTCGAGCAGGCGGCGTGCGCGAGTTAGGTCATGGGTGGCAAACCCTTCGGTGAATTGCCCATAGACCGAACCCACCAGTTCGCGGGCGACGCGCAAACGGCCCTGGCTTTTCCACAACCGCGCCAGTGACGTGGCACTGCGTAATTCCCAGGCCAGCGCGCCTTGCTGATGGGCCAGGCCCATAGCCTCCAGCAGCAGTGCTTCGGCCCCACGGGCGTCCGCCATGCCTTCAGCCCGGACTCGCAGAATCTCTGGGGTACACCAACCGGCCGCACCGTTTCGGGCGCGCTCAAACGCGGTGTCACTGGCTTCGCTGGCCTGGAAGGTCAGCAGGAGGTCTTCGACCAATCCCAGGCCTTGCAGCGATGCGTGTTGCGCCGTGCCCGCGTAGTGCTGGGCCCAGGTATGAAACAACTGCACCGAGTGTTTTTGGGATTGTTGCAACAACAGCTCCAGTAACGCCTGTGCTGCCGGGGTGTCGCCGTTGTAGCGAGCGATCACCACACCGGCCAGCGCCAGGGTGTAGCAGATCGACGTGCCGTGGTTGATCTGCAACGCCAGTTCCAGGGCTTGGCTGGCCGTGCGCCAGGCGCGCTCTGGAAAACCGCGCAGCCACAGGGTACGCGCCAGGATGGTCAAGGACGCCACGCTCTGGTCGTACTGCACGCCGAAACCATGGGTAAACCGGTTGAGGTGGCCGCTGTGGGCCATGCGCTGGATCACCTGCTCGGCGTTGTGCAGCGCCAGCGCCTGGTTGCCGGCGAAATGCTGCGCCAGCACCCGCAGGCGCTGGGCGCTGAGGGCCAACAGCGGTTCGGTCTGCGGGCCGAGTTGATCAAAGTGCAGGCTTTGCGCCAACGCCTCACGGTAGTTGCCGCAGCACAGGTTGACCGCCATGTGCCCCGACACTGCACGCAACTGGCCGGCCAGGTCCTTGCCGCCTTCGGCCAGGCGCCGTGCGCAGGCAAAGGCGGCAATGGTCTGCGGTGTGCCTCCCTGGGTGTGATAGGAAAAACTGCCCAGGGCCAGTTGCAGCAACATGTGCAGGCGCTGGCTCGGCGCGTTCGACTGTTTGAGCCGTGCCAGGGCCTTGCCCACGTACAGGCCGTGTTCGCGCAGCAGCGACAACTCTTGCCACAGCGGCATGGCGCCGACCGTCAGGCGAATGCCCAGCAGGTGCGTGCCCTGGTCGCCCAGGCCCCAATCGAGGGCGGCGCGGATGTCTTCACGCAGCGGCGCATAGCGATCGATCCAGGTTTGGGTGGCGATCAGCTCCCAGTCTTCCTGGGCCTGGTTCATCAACGCCAGGCAGCGTTCGGCATGGCGTTCACGGGTGGCCTGGAGTTCATCGGCCACGCTGAGTTGTTCCAGGGCGTAGGTGCGGGTGATGTCCAGCAAGCGGTAGACCATTTCGTCATCGCCGGCTTCCACGTTGAGCAGGGACTTGGCGACCAATTGGGTGATCGACCCCAGTACCTCGCTGGGCGCGATCTGCTCCCCGGCAATCACGGCGGCGGCGCTGGCTAGGCTGAAGCCGCCGCGAAACACCGCCAGGCGACGCAGGCAGATCTGCTCGCAAGGGGTGAGCAGGTCAAAGCTCCAGTCCAGCGTGGCGCGCAGGGTTTGCTGACGGGGCAGGGCGCTGCGCCGGCCACGGGTGAGCAGGCGGAAGTTGTCTTCCATCTGCACCAGCAGCCCCGGCAGGCCGAAGCGTTCGATCTGGGCGGCAACCAGTTCAATGGCCAGGGGAATGCCGTCCAGGCGCTGGCAGATATCAATCGCCAACGGCAGCTCGGCTTCGCTCAGTTCAAAGCTGTCCTGGTGGGACATGGCCCGCTCGATCAGCAACTGCAACGCCGGGTAGCCCAACGCCTGGGCGCGGTTGCCGGTGGCGGGCGGGCAGGCGAGGGGTTCCAGGCGTTGCACGCATTCGCCTTCGGCCCGCAAGGCCTCGCGGCTGGTGGTGAGGATGTGCAGGTGAGGGGCGTGACGCAGCAGGGTTTCGCTGATCAGCGCGATGTCATCGAGCAGGTGTTCGCAGTTGTCGATCACCAGCAGTAGCTGGCGGTCGCGCAGTTGATGGGCAAAGGCGGCGAGGGGCTCATGCTCGGCGCACGTCAGGTCGAGCAGGGCGGCGAGGTTGGGCAGGATCATCGACGGTGCGCTGAGCGGTGCCAGGTCCAGCAGGCGGATGCCGTCGCGGTAATGCCCGATCAGCAGTTCCGCCACGCGCAACGCGACGGTGGTCTTGCCGATGCCCCCGGGGCCGGTCAGGGTGATGAAGCGTTGCTGGGGCAGTTGCTGCACCAGCGTGTCGATCAACGCCTGGCGGCCGATCATGCGGGTGTGGCGCAGCGGCAGGTTGTGGCACGCGCGTTGGGGGGCGCCGTCGGTGGGCGGTGTCATCGGTTCGATGCTCAGTGGTGCAACAAAACTGTAGCCACGCTGCGCCACCGTGACGATATAGCGCTGCCCGGCCTGGCCATCGCCCAGTGCCTTGCGCAACGCCGCCATGTGCACGCGCAGGTTGCCGTCCTCCACCACACTTTTGGGCCAGACCCGGGCGATCAGTGCTTGCTTGCTCACCACATTGCCGGCGTTTTCCAGCAGCACCAGCAGGATGTCGACTGCGCGCCGCCCCAAACGCAGCGGGCGACCGGCCTCCAGCACCAGGCGTTGGTGCGGGTGGACGCGGTAGGGGCCGAAATGCACGGCCTGGTCGCAGTGGTCACTCATGGGTGGCCGTGCTCTGGAAAAAGGGTCTGGGCAGCATATGCCACGCGGGTGCAGACCACTAGGCCGCGATCACTTGGGGCTTGTGGCGTAATTGGTGGTTTCGCCAGGTCATCGGGTTGACGCCTTCGCTGCGGGTGAACATGTGGCAGAAGTGCGCCTGGTCGCAAAACCCGCATTCCAGGCTGATTTGCGTCAGGCTCAGGGCGGAGCCGGTGATCAGCTCCTTGGCCCGTTGGATGCGCTGTTGGCGTATCCACTCCTGGGGCGACAGCCCGGTGGTGCACTTGAACGCGCGGGAAAAATGGCTGCGCGACAGCGCACAGGCCTGGGCCAGGTCAGCGATGGCCAGGCTTTCACCGAGGTTGGCGAGGATCAGTTGTTTGGCAATCCGCTCGCGCCGGGGGCAGAGGCCGCCGGTGGCGGATAAGCGGGGAGCACAGTGCTCGAGTCGGGCCATGACGAGTATCCGCAGTCGATGGGAGCGTTCCCGGTGAATGGATGCAGTGTAGACGTGGTCAATCTTGTTGCCGGACCGTCTGGCTGACGAGTTAATCGTTGTTAATTTCGCCAGGTCCAGGGCCGGAAAAGACAGCACAGACGTGCAATCGCGGCGCCGACGGGCGTGCTTATCTGGCGGCTTGCCAACCGTTTGGATACACGCCATGAACCGTAACGACCTGCGCCGCGTCGACATGAACCTGCTGGTGATTTTCGAAGCGCTGATGTTCGAAAAGAACCTGACCCGGGTGGCCGAAAAGCTGTTCATGGGCCAGCCTGCCGTGAGTGCGGCACTGGGGCGTTTGCGGGATTTGTTCGACGACCCGTTGCTGCTGCGCAACGGGCGGGGCATGGAGCCCACGCCACGCGCCGTGGCGATACTCAAGGAGCTGCAACCGGCCATGGACACCATTTCGGGCGCGGTCAGCCGCGCCAAGGATTTCGACCCTTCTACCAGCTGTGCGGTGTTTCGCATTGGCCTGTCCGATGACGCCGAATTTGGCCTGTTCCCGCCGTTGCTCAGCCAACTTCGTGAAGAGGCCCCGGGGATCATCGTGGTGGTGCGCCGGGCCAATTACCTGCTGATGTCGTCGTTGCTGGCCAGTGGCGAGATTTCGGTGGGGGTGAGCTACACCACCGAACTGCCGGCGAATGCCAAGCGCAAGAAATTGCGGGATATACCGTGCAAGGTGCTGCGCGGGGATGACGGGGTGCAGCCGCTGACGTTGGACGACTACTGTTCGCGGCCCCATGCGATGGTGTCGTTTTCGGGGGATTTGAGCGGCAATATCGACCTTGATTTGGCGCGCATTGGCCGGTCGCGGCGAGTGGTGTTGGCGGTGCCGCAGTTCAGTGGCTTGCGGGCGTTGTTGGCGGGGACGCAGATCATTGCGACGGTGCCGGATTACGCGGCGTGTGCGTTGACGGAGGGGACGACGTTGCGGGCGGAGGATCCGCCGTTTGCGATTGATGCGGCGGAGTTGTCGATGGTGTGGAGTGGGGTGCATGACAACGACCCGGCGGAGCGGTGGTTGCGGGGGAGGATTGGGGAGCATATGGCTCGGGTGGTTTGATCGGGGGCTTATCCATTACTGCAGTAACGGCTACTTATGGTTCCGCCCTTACGGCGGCTCACTTTTGAACAGCGCAAAAGTAAGCAAAACGCTCTTGCCCCAACACTCGGTGCCTCGCTTAGGCTCGGCATGCCCTCACTCCGGCTTGAATCCGTGGGCCGCCGTCATGGGCCATCCCTGGCCCAGGACGGCTAACCCGGCGTCCTGCC
>NZ_JBWKRS010000044.1:0-47030 GCF_059419385.1 Pseudomonas sp. GW821-FHT05H12
CCCCCCCCCCCCCCCCCCCCCCCCCCCCCCCCCCCCCCCCCCCCCCCCCCCCCCCCCCCCCCCCCCCCCCCCCCCTCACTACAAATAGCAGGCGTTGATCCAATCGGCCGGGTGTTCGGCCAGTTGTTTGGCCACGGGGAGGTAACGCGGGTCCAACTGCGCCGCCAACCAGAACAGCGTGGCGCTGCTCTTGGGCTGCCAGGTGCCGGCGTACCCGGCCTCGCCGACCTTGGCGCGGTCTTTGTCGAATTGCACGTGGGTATGCACGAACTCTTCGTGGCTGCGTTGCCCGGTGGCATAGGGCACGAGCCAATCCAGCGCGGCGCCCAGTGATGCGCCATTGGCGCTGAGCGTCAGCCAGTCGCCGCCGTAGGGCTTGGCCGCCAACGCGGCCTGCACCAGGGGCTCGAGGTCGTAGACTACGTAATGCAAGGCGTCGCGGTCCTGAAAGTCCGTCACCGAACCGTCAGGCAGCACGTTATCGGCAATCTGCTGTTTGAACAGTTGATGGGCCTGCTCCAGCATCGCCCGGTCACCCAGCGCGGCGGCCGCCACGGTCACCAACTTGACGCGATGGCTCTGCCAGTTGTTGGTCTGGGTACCTTTTTTCTGCCCGTGAAACTGCTGGATATGCGCGATGTAACCGTTGCCCAGGCGGCTGATCAACTGGCGGGCGGCCTCGCGGGTCTGCGGGTGCAGGTGGTCGGCCGTCAGCGCGTAGGCATTGATCAGCATATCGAGGTTGGTTTCGTCGATCGGGTTGAAGTCCGGCTGGTACACCTCGGCCCAGGCGGCGAGGTAGTCATCGACCTGCTTGAGGTAACGCGCATCGCCGCTCAAGCGCCAGGCCAGGGCCGCTTGGCGCAGGATCGGCCAGTCTTTTTCCGCAGTAATGCTCTGCTCGCGAATCCCTTGATGGGGCAGGGTGCCTTCGGTGTGCAGGTGGGCCAGCGGGTGAGGCTGGTCGCCCAGATGGCGTTCGGCAGCGGCCAGCAGGGCTTTGTTCGTCGGGTTGGTGGCGGTGGGCTGGCACAGGTCGGCGGCCAAGACTGCGTGGGACAGCGCAGCCAGCACGGCAGCCAGGGCAAAGGCAATTTTGTTCATGAAGGGCTCGGCAGGATTGGCACCAAAATACGCTAGCACGCGACCGAATCCGCCGAGATGAAACTGCCGTATGCTTAGGCTCCCGTTCAGCTCGCCCACAGGAGCGCCCATGACCTTGCCGTTTGTGAAGATGCACGCCCATGGCGACGACTTCATCATCATCGACCGCCGTGGCCTGCACGACCCCATCACCGCGCAGGTCGCGCGCACGCTCGGCGACCGCCACACCGGCATCGGCTTCAACCAGCTGGCCGTAGTGCTCGACTGCGACGACGCCGCTGCGCGCATCAAGTTCTGGAACCCCAACGGTACGCCCCTGGCGACCTGCGGCAGCGCCACCCGTGGCGTGGCCGACCGCCTGATGCACGAAGCCGGCACCGACACCGTCGTGTTGCGCACCGATCGTGGCCTGTTGACCTGCGAACGTGCCAGCGGGCAGTGCGTCTCGGTGGACATGGGCCAGCCCTCCCTGGACTGGGCGGCCGTGCCCCTGGCCGAGGCGCTGGACACTTGCGTGTTACCCATCGAGGGCAACCCGGCCGCATGCAGCATGGGCAATCCGCACCTCACGTTTTTTGTGGAGGACATCCACACGGTCGACGTCGCGGCACTCGGCCCGGTGCTGGAAGTTCACCCGCTGTTCCCGGCCAAGACCAACGTGCATTTCGTGCAGGTGCTCGACCGTGGCCGCATCCGCCTGCGCATCTGGGAACGTGGCGGCGGCGTGCCGCTGGGCTCGGGGTCGTGCTGCTGCGGGGCGGTGGTCAACGGCATCCGCCGTGGGTTGCTGGACGACCGCGTCGAGGTGCAGTGCGACGGCGGCAGCGTCACCGTGCAATGGGACGGGCAGGGCGGCGTGGTGTTGACCGGCCGCGTGGAGCCGATCATGCAGGGCACTGCCTGCGGTTTCTAGAACGTTACGGTAAAGGTGGTGCCCTGGGTGGCGCAGGAACTCACGGCCACGTCGCCACCGTGCACCCTGGCCAGTTCGCGCACGATGTACAGGCCAAGGCCCACGCTGCGCACATCACTGCCCTGGTCGGTGCCGCGGGTCATGGGTTCGAACAGCCCGGCCAGCAACGTTTGCGGGATGGCTGCGCCGTGGTTGTGCACCGACACTTCGCAGCCGCTGTCGCCCAGGCGTGAGGTGATGGTGATCGGCCGCAGCAGGTCGCCATACGCCACGCTGTTGGCCACCAGGTTGCCGATGATCTGCTGCACGCGGTCGGCATCCAGGCAAGCCTCGCCGCTGCCGTCGGCGGTGTGTTCCAGCGTGGCCTTGGGGAAGGCCACGCGCAGCTCGTCCACGGCGCGATGAATCACCGCGTGCAAATCCAGCGGCGCGGCCTTGATGGTAATGCCCTGGCCGACCCGAGCCTGGGTGAAGTCCAGCAGGTCGGCGATCATCCGTTGCGCACGCTCGGAGGATTGGGCGATATGCCCCAGCAACTGGCGCTCCTTGGCGGTGCGCTCGCCCCGGTTGAGAAAGTCCGACGCCATGCGAATGGCCGTCAGCGGGTTTTTCAAGTCATGGCTGACGATCGCCACCATCTGCTCGGCAAACAGCGCGCGGCGCTGGGCGATGGCGTACGCCTCGCTGAGTTCGGCCTGGGCGTTTTTGAGGGCCAGTTCGGTGGCGGTTTTTTCCTGCAGCAGCGCCTCGGCCAGGTTGCGCGCGTTGAGCAACTCGCGCTCGTACTTGTCGCGGTCGGTGGTGCCGAACAATGCCAGGTCATGCACCACGCCGTCGGCCTGTTCGCGCTTGAGAGCATTGAGCAGCACGGTCACCTTGTGCCCGTCGCGGTGCAGCATGTCGAGCTTCACTTCGGTGACGCTGCCGCGCATGCGCAACATGGGCGCCAGGTGAGTCTGGTGGAAGATCCGCCCGCCCATGGTCAGCAGGTCCTGGAAGCGCCGGCCGCACAACTCGGCGGTGCTGAACCCCAACCAGTCGCTGAAGCGGGCGTTGGCTTGCAGGATCGTGCCGTCTTCGGCGGTGACCGCCAGGGCACAGGCGGCGCTGTCGAACAGGTCAACTGGCATGAGCGACCGCCCACGGCGCCAGGAAAACTTCCATGGCCGCCGCGCACGCCTGTGGCGCGCTCATGTGCGGGCAATGGCCGACGTTATCGACCAGGCAATAGGTGCTGTTGGGCAACACGCTGTGCAGGTATTCGCCCACGGCGACCGGAGCGATCAGGTCATCGCTCGATTGCAGAATCAGCACCGGGGTGGTGAGGCCGCTCACGTCCTGACGGTTATCCGACAGGAAGGTGACCCGCGCAAATTGCTTGGCGATCTCCGGCTCGGTGCGGCAGAAACTGTCGGTCAGTTCCTCGCTCAGCGCCGGTTGCCCAGGCGCGCCCATGATGACCGGGGCCATGGTGCTGGACCAACCGAGGTAATTGCTGTCGAGGGTGTCGAGCAGGTCGTCGATGTCGCTGCGCTTGAAGCCGCCGACATAGCCGACGTCATCGATATAGCGCGGGGAAGGGCCGATCATCACGTGGGCGGCGATACGCCCGGGCACCTGGCGGTCGGCGAGGGTGCCGATCATCGCGCTGACCGAATGGCTGACCAGGATCACCGGGCCGACGGCAAAGGCGTCGATCAGCTCGTTCAAGTCACGGGCATAGCCGTCCAGCGTGCTGTACTTGGCCTTGTCGAATGCACCCAGGTCCGAGAGACCGGCGCCGACCAGGTCATACATGACCACCCGGAAGCGCTCGAAAAATTGCGGCGCCAGGTAGTTCCACATGGCCTGGTTGCAGCCGAAACCGTGGGAAAACACCAGGGTCGAGGTGCCGTGGCCCATCACACTGACGTTGTTGCGGTGTCGTAGGTCCATGGGCTTCTCGGTTATGGCGTATTGCTAGCGTGTTGGGAGTTTAGATAGTCAAAGGCGTGGGGTCACGCGTTATAGCGCCGATAGGGTAAAGTCGGCGCCTTCAGGAAGAAACTTCAGGTAACAAAACATGATGGCGACTCTGCGGCAATCGATCGTGAGCCTGATGGCCATGCTGTTCATCGGCCTGTTGAGCACCGCCCAGGCGCAGAGTTCGCCCATTGGTGTTGCCCTTGACCAGCGGGTGATCGACCTTACAAACACCCTCGATGCGGGCACGACCACCCGTCTCAAAGACCAACTCGCGGCGCTTGAGCAACGTAAAGGCGCGCAAGTGGCGGTATTGCTGGTGCCCACCACGGGTGGCGCGAGCATCGAGGACTATGCCAACCAGCTGTTTCGCGCCTGGAAGCTGGGGCGCAAGGATGTCAACGACGGCATCCTGCTGGTGGTGGCCAAGGAAGACCACAAGGTGCGCATCGAAGTGGGTTACGGCCTTGAAGGCACCGTGACTGACCTGCTGGCCCACCGCATCATCGAAGAACACATCACCCCGGCGTTTCGCCAGGGCGACTTTGCGGGCGGCGTGCAGCAGGCGGTCAACGATTTGACCCTGCTGGTGGACGGCGGTGATCTGCCGGCGCCGGCTGCACGAGAGGTTAACCCTCAGTTCATTGCGCTACTGCTGGCGTTTATCGCCGGGGCCATCGGCGGCGTGCTGATGGCAGCCGGGAAGCTGCATTGGCGCCGTGCGTTGATTGCCAGCGTGGCGGCCACGGTGTTGCTGACCATTTACGGCGGTGGCCCTGACTGGCCGATGTACTTGCTGGTGTTGCCGTTGACCCTGCTGATTGGCGGCGCCACCTTCGGCGCATTGTGGATGGCGCGCGTGGTGTTTTACAGCGTGGTCGCGGTGCTGGCGTATATCGTCGGGTTGTTGGGGGTGGATCACTTCGTGGCAGTGGACTTCGTGCGCTGGCTGGCGATGCCACTGGGTGGCGCCTTGGTGCTGGGGTTATACGCGGGGTTGTTCTTTGTCATCCGCGAATCCTGGAGAAAAAGCCCGCGCTTTTTCATCGTACGGGTGCTGGCGGTGGCGGCGGTGTACGTGGCGGTGGGGATGTTGCTGGGCCATGGCTACCAGGACTGGCTGGTCGCGATACCGGCGGCCTCGATCGTGGCGTTTATCGTGTTTGTGCAGAGCATTTCCGAGGGCGGTTCGGGGTCGGGCGGTGGCTCGTCGGGTTCGAGTTCAGGCAGTTCCAGCTCCAGCAGTAGCAGTTCTTCGGGTGGCGGTGGCTCCAGCGGCGGCGGCGGAGCCTCCGGCAGCTGGTAAATGATTCCTCGCACTTGTAGTGAGCGAGCTTGCCTCGCGCCGCGGACGACGCAGTTCCCCCTGAAAAAAACACGGCGCCCGGGCTGGGGCGACGCGTTCCATCAGGTGGGGCGCAGCGCGGGGCAAGCCCGCTCACTACAAGGGTTTGTGGGCGATCCAGCCCTTGAAGCTGAAGCCAGCGTAGAACAGCTCCACGCCTTCGAACCCGGCCTCAACTAGCAAGGCCGCATCCGCCTCGGGCGACAACACCGGCAACTTCTCACTGATCGCCGCTATCGCTCGCTCGGCATCCGCCGCCGGCACACCTGAATCCACCGCAAACGCGGCGTAGCGCTTCAACCACCGGGCTTTCTCATCTGACGCCTGGGGGAAGCTGTGGTGCGCCACAATCAAAGGCGCCCCAGGCCGCAAGCGTTGCCATAACGCTTTGAGCGTCTGCAGGCGCTCCTCGGCCGGGATGAAGTGCAGGGTCAGCAGGCACGTGGCCCCATCGAACGGGCCCGCTGGCGCCGTGTCGATGTACCCTTCATGCAACTGCGCGCGTTCCTGCAAGGGCCCCAACGTCGCATGCGCCAGCTTCAACATCTCTGCCGACGGGTCCACCCCCACAAAACGCCAACCCGGTTCCGCCTCGGCAAACCGCTTCAACTCCAACCCGCCGCCAGCCCCCAGCACCAGCACATTGCCCGTGGCCGGCACGTTTTCGCGCAGCAGTAACGTGGTCATGCGTTGCAGGCCTTCAAAGCCCGGCACCAGGCGCACAGGGCCTTCGGCGTAACGGGCGACGGCGTCGGGGTCGGAAAAAAAGCTCATGGCGGGCTCCTGTAAGGTGGGCGAGGCGACAACCCTACTGCGGCAAACCAGCAGTGGCAATTGCCTCAAGGAATCAGGGATCATGTCGATATGATCTCATCGCTCACAAGGACCGTCACTCGATGAAACTGCTGAAACTCGCCGCCGTCTTGACCCTGCCACTGCTCGGCGCCTGTTCCTCGGACTACCACTACAAGAATTACCAGGGTGATTGGGCCCCGGAAAAACTGCACCCCGTCGACCTCTCCAACAACGCCCCCGACGCCGCACTGGTGTACTTCGACACCTGGCGCGAGCGTGAGCTGGGCATTCCGTTCCACCGCCTGGTGCTTGCCCTCGAAGTGGACGGCGTCAAACTGCCCGGTGCCGGGCGCACGTCGATCCTCAACGTCACCGGCGAACAGGCGCTGAAACTCAGCCCCGGCAAACACTCGCTGCGTTGGTGCAACGTGTCGATGAATGCCCTGGGCACCGGCGGCGCGTTCTGCAACAACGGCGCCGACGACGTCGACTTCAAGCCCGGCCAGCGTTACGTGGTGACCTTCCGCCTGACCGCCAGTACCAAGGGCGTTGGCCCGAACTACAGCACCGAATACCGCACCTATTCGAGCATCCGCAACCTGGACACCCAGGAAGTCATCTTCCCCGTGTCGGGGCAGCAGGGTTGAGCGCCGTGATCCGCCAGGCCGCCCCCCGGGACGCCCTGTGCATCGGTGTGCTGGGCATGCAGGTGTTCCTCGACACCTACGCCACCGAAGGCATTCGCTGCGCGATTGCCAAAGAGGCCCTGCACGCCTTTGCCCCCGAGTCCATCGCCCAACTGATCGAGCAACCCGGCACATTGTTGCTGGTGGCCGAAGTGAACAACCATCTGGTGGGGTTCGCCCAGCTCACACTCAACACCCGCCACGCGATGATCGAGGCCGGTGACGTTGCCGAGTTGCAGCGGCTGTACATCCAGGAGCGCTTCACGGGGCAGCGCATTGGCCAGCAGTTACTCGACGCGGCGGAACAGCAAGCGGCTGCGGGCGGGGCTTCGCTGCTATGGGCGACCGTGTGGGTGGGGAATGAACGGGCGCTGGGTTTTTACCCTCGGCGCGGGTATGTGGAGCTGGGTTCGCCCACCTATACCTTTCAAGGGGAAACCCATGAGAACCGTCTGTTTGGCAAAGCCCTGAGCACTACAGCGACTTAGACAGAAACACCCGGCAGCTGCCCTGCGGCTCACAAGGAACCTCGCCAAACCGCACCCAGCCGTGCTTCTCGTAAAACCCCGGCGCCTGGAAACTCAGGGTGTACAACACTGCATTGCGGCAACCCCGGCGCCGGGCTTCGTCTTCAAACGCCTGCAACAACTGGCTGCCCAGGCCTGAACCGCGCAGGGATTCGGGCAGGTGGAACAGGTCGAGAAACGCTGTGCCCAGGGTGGTCTTGCCGGTGATGCCGCCGAGGGTTTGCTGGGTGACGGGGTCTTTGATCAGTACCGTCAGCGAGCGCCGGTCGTTATAACCGGCGACTGCCTCATTGAACGTCGCCAACCCGCTGCCCAGGAGTTGCTCGGCTTCGGCGTTGGTTTGGTCACTGATTTCAATCTGCGGCGCCAGCATCAGAGGCTTCTCACCATCTCATGCCACGCCATCCCGCCGTGATCCGAGGGCGATGGCTGCACGTAGTCATAACCCATGCGCTCATACAGCGGCACATGCTGCGCCTTGCACATCAAATGAATCGTCAGCTTGCCCATGTCACGCATGCGCTGCACAAACTCGGTCATCAACGCCTTGGAATAGCCTTTGCCCTGATGCGCCGGGTCGACCACCACCGACATGATCACCACATTCGGCGCCTCGGGCGAATGGCCCACCAGTTCCTTGAAGGCCTCGTCCGACATCACCACGTCAAACGCGCAGCCACAGTTGATAAAACCCACCACCGCGCCATCGGCTTCCAATATCAGAAAACCTTGCGGGTACTGCGCAATACGCGTGGCGATTTTCTCCAGCGTCGCCGCTTCGTCGCCTTCGTAGGCGCTGGTTTCGATCTCAAAGCAACGGGCGGCGTCGGCGGGCAGGGCATTGCGGAAGGTGAGGGCGGGCATGGGTATTTCCTGAGGCGCTAAGCGAAAGCCCACATCATAGGCATCAGGCCAGATCACTGCCAGCCATGCCGCCGCTTTCGCGGCCTCGCTAAAGCTCGACGGCTCCCACATTAGAACAAGCATCGCCCATCCCCCGTGGGAGCAACTGTCTTAAAGGTTTTAAAAAACCATCATCAAGCCAGCCATAAAAACTCCCACAGTTGACCGAGTACACCCGCTGATCTGTCCTCACTGTAGGAGCCGGCTTGCCGGCGATACCGATCCATCAGCGAGTAAAGTTGTAGCTGACCCACCGCCATCGCTGGCAAGCCAGCGCCTACAGTAGATCTTCGTCGGTACGCAGACCCCTGTGGGAGCTGTCGAGCGCCAGCGAGGCTGCGAAGGCGGCAGCCCAGGCACCACAAACCTCCCCTCAAAACCCAATACTCCGTTCACCAAAAACCAGAAAACCCGCCAAAGCGGGTTTCCTCACAGCTCACATCAACTCAACCCACAACAGGCGAATCAAACCCCCGCCGCTCAATCACCGAAAACACATCCGCCACATCCTGGACCATGATCCGGGCAGTATTGGCGACGGTATTGATGTCGTGCTCGGCGTAGTCGGACACATTGGAGCAGGCCATCAGATGCAGGTAGGCGAGTGCGGCGTTTAGACGTTCACTGGCGCAAGCGTGCAATTCGCTGAGTGGCGCGTCGCTGTCGATCAGCAAAACGGGGTAGTCGGTAGCGGTTTGAGACATGGGGGTGAAGCGGCGGGGCGGGTGTTGAGTCGTCATGGTGTAAATCCTCAAGTAAAAAGAATTACCACCGGTTCTGCTGCGAAACAGATTGGGTGGCAGTTGTGCGCGGGTTCGCAGACCGGACGATTTACACCAAAACCCGGCAGACCCGAGGGTCTCCCACGCACAACCGCCATAAAACATTGGGCAGCCGAGAGCCGGCTTGGCATGTCTAACGGTATTGGTGTGAATCGTTTTAGGGCTGCGAAACCCCGTCACTGGCGGGTGCCAACGACAGGTCGAACTATAAGGTCCTGCTAGCTAGGGTGCAACCAAGGGGACGTATAAAATCTCACCCGCCAAACCCGGCAAGCCATCTGCATTCGAGCTAATCAGCCTTTTGGGTTGGGGTTGTTAACTGAAAAAT
Source organism: Pseudomonas sp. GW821-FHT05H12 (assembly GCF_059419385.1). Classification (NCBI taxonomy): domain Bacteria; kingdom Pseudomonadati; phylum Pseudomonadota; class Gammaproteobacteria; order Pseudomonadales; family Pseudomonadaceae; genus Pseudomonas; species Pseudomonas sp. GW821-FHT05H12. The sequence goes on from NZ_JBWKRS010000044.1 coordinate 9,346, forward strand.
TGGCAGCGATCACGGTTGCGATTCCCTAGTGGCTTGGTCAGTTTTCGAAAACCACACAGAGATGCGTTAGAGCTATGCAGTACCAACTGCCATCCGCCCATCGAAAAATTATTGGAAACGACTATCTCCTTGGTGATGTCATTCTGATATGATCGCGTGAATAAGTGGCCTTAAAATCCCTATTTCGTAGTTATTTGATAATGAGCGGGATAGAGGAAGCACAAAGGCCTTAGGAGCAATTGTAAAGCAGGAGCAAAAGCACTCATGTCTCGTAGACCTCAGACCAAGAATCCAGTACGTCCCGCCATAATTTTTAAGCTAATGTCTAGAGTGATAGCTCTAGATAAACGTAACTTGGCCAGAGGTTATGCTTCGAAAGAATTGCGTGTCAGTTCTGAAATAGAGGCTATACGTGAGGGGAACTCTCTTGAAGATATAATGACAATTGGGTCTTTGCTAAAAGGTACTGATGGGCTTTTGGGTGGTAGTAAAAAGAAAGTTAGTACTGATTTGTTTAAGTTTACCGGTTTTAGTCCGCTGGGCTGGAAAGATGAAATCCGATACACCGCCGGTTACTTGAATTCGTTCGAGTCTGAATGTTTGGATGCCGTGCAATTGATGCAGCCATTAGGCCAGATAGAGCGCTTGGACACAAACTTTGCTTTGGATGCGGTGCATTCGCTCGCAAGCGCATATGGGGCATCAAATTTTCTCTCATATAAACTAGCCTATCTTCGTGTTGCTCGGCAGCTAACCGCGCCACAACTAGCGAAAATTCATAGTATTGAGGAAGAGTTTGTTCATAGGGATAAGCCGGGCTTTCACTTTAGTGCATTAGAAAATCTTAGCCCGAGAATCTCTCTGTTTTTGATTGCGCAGCGGAGAGTTAGTAGTTTGGTTGGCAAGGTTAATGGGGAGCTCAGGAAGTCATATGTTCTGAGTAACTTCATTCCTACGCCCCTTGATGATGATGATTTGGCTGCATTTCTATTGCGGGCTAGTGAGTCATCTCTCCTAGATACCTTGCACGCCCTGGTTGTGATTCTAAATCTTCAGGAGAAGTTTCCTGCGCAAGTTTGTGAACTTAAGAAAAGGCTTAACCCTTGTGTGCTGGCTGCGTTGGAAGACCTGATAGCATATAGTTCAGCGGTGAACGATGGTCTTATAGTTACTGAGCATTACCGAAGTGGGGATGGCGATAGTGAGTCTTCTCTAGATTTGTACCGTTTGTCGTCAGCATTTCTCGAGCGAAAGCATTTAGCAGAGTTTAGGCACGAGCTTGATTGTGTGATTGGAGCAAGATTATTAGCCGAGATTATCACAGGGAAATCTGATTGTTTCGGTGGTGGGATTTCAGATAAGCATATTCTATTGCAGTCTGATGGTTCGATTGTCAGGGCCCAACCTAGAATTTTGTTGGATTCTTTTTATCGTACCTTTTTGTTTTTGCAGTTTATAAAGGATCGTACAAATTTTCTTGATTTAACGGATGATGACATAACGTACATTTTTGAGAATACGGTTTCTCTTGAAAGCTTATTTACCGAGGCAGAGCTTCGATCTGTTTACGGGTTGGCTCCGGATGAAAGTCAAAAATTAATTGCGGTTTTGGCTTTGGCGCTATTTCGTAAAACATCAATTGATCCGGATGTGGATTTTGAGTTTCGGGAAGATTTAGTTGCGCATGTTACGTCACGCCATAATGGGTCAATAGTGGAATTTATTGATTACCTAATTGGCGACTCACCTCAGATTGCAAGCTATATAGCGGAATCTCTTGATGAGGTTACGCTGGAGAAAATGTACGAGATTATTAAAACCGCTTCGCAGGCTGCGGAAATTCGAAGGGATTTATTAAGGCTTTTGGGTCGTAAGCTCAATCGTATTGAGTACTTAATAGAGGCGGATGCTATCGAAACTAGGTCAAAGCTTTCCACTTTGCAGAAGTATTTCGATAGTAGTCGTATGTACGTTGATAGCGTTGCAATGAAAAAGTGGCTGGATGGAAATCCATCCGTTTCAACTGAGCAGTTCAGAACACTTCAGCCAAGTATTCAAGCGACACTTCGTACAATTGAGTCTGAGCCAGGTAAGAGTAAAGATATCTACCTCGTAACACTGAATGCTCAAAGTGAAGGCTTGATTGAACAAATAGCTAAAGACTCCTTTGAGCAGTTTTGCCTAAATACGGAGTTTGGTATTGAGTCCTATTTGGGGCGACGAATTCGCCATAATACTTTGGATGGTGTTACAACAGAGACGGTAGATGCAGTGTTTAATAAGCCTGAGTACCATATGGGGCCCAGCATGAAACGAACTATCGATGCTTGGACCGCTCAGTATAGAGCTATTGTCGATAAGTTGCGTAAGGAACATTTGCAGTTTAAGTCTGGCGGCTCTTTGTTTAATGCAAATGTTGATCTTGAGGATTCTGCCACTAGAGAGAATATTCGCTTGTTATCAAGCAGTCTTCGCACGGCAGGTAGTCAGCTTTTAAATGATTTGGTTATCTCTTTTTGCTGGAAGCAAGTCTCCCCTCAGCTTGAGAATGCTGCTAGATATATTAAGACGGAGCTTCTGAAAGAGGCAACGAGCAGTATAGATAAGCACTTTTCGGGAGCGTTTGGAAGTGTCGAAGAGCAGATTAAGATTGGGCTTCATGAGGCTGTTAGTAGTGTGTTTATGAAAGTTGCTGATTGGTTCAGAGTGCCCCAGACTGGCTTTATATCGGCATCTGTTAAAGAGTTGTGTGAGATTATCCTGTACGATTTGAATAGATCACGAGCCGTAGAGTACGTGGGTGGTGCGCTCGGAAATAAATACACTGGTATTAGTGTGCATAGGTTGTACGACTGTTTGGCCGTTCTTTTGCAGAATGCCCTCACTCATGGTGCCGAAGGTGAGTCTGTTGTCGTAAATGTTACGGCTCGCAAGGCTGAGGATAATGATATTTTAGATGTGGTTTTTGTAGAGGTGACTTCAGTAGTTGCGTCCGAACTTTACGAGAATTCAAAGCAGCGTATTGAGAGATCAATCAGCTCGATATTAAATGGTATTGATATGGTTACCGAAGGATATACAGGTATTAAAAAGGTAAAGTTTATTACGCAAAAAAGTGAGGGGCAGCACACTGTAGAGTGTACTGCTGATGATGAGGCTAAATCTCTGAAGCTGAGTTTTTCTTTGCATTCTGAAGTTGTATTGGATGACTCAGTTGGGGTGCGCGATGAACAAGTTGTTGCTTGTTGAGGATGAAAATCATAAACGGGATGAGATAAACGGTTGTATTAAGGAGGTTTTCGATTTGTTACCCGATATGGCTGATAGCGTAAGCAGTGCTGTGCTGAAAGTTAAGTCGGGAAATTACGATCTCATAATTCTGGATATGGCACTATCTACGTTCGGGGAGAGCGCCGCGGATAATAAAAAAGGACATGACCAAGCGCAGGGTGGAATTGAAGTTCTCCGAGCTCTCAAGGCGTACAAGAAACATACAAAAATATTGATAGTTACGCAATACCCGGACTTTTTTGTTGGTGGCGCTAAAGTCAAGTTAAAGAGCTCTATTGACATTATACGTGAGAAGTATTCGCAAGATGTCGTAGGTGCGATTCTTTATACTTACAAGTCAAAACAAACTTTGCAAAAAATAACATCTATATTGAGATCTGTTCGTGAAAATATTGCTTATTGAAGATGATGATTTAAAGTCTCAGGCGATTTTGGCTCATTTGAAAGAGCGGGATATTGCAAGCAGTGATATTGTCCATGCTAAAAACATGACTGATTTTGCAGCATGCCTTGGTAATGAGATCGGTCTGTTTATAATTGATTTTAAGGTTCCGAATCTAGATAGTGGTAGTGCTATTCTGAATGGTAAGGTGATTCTTGAATCTATAGTGAAGGCTGGGAAAAATGATGCGCTTCTTCTCGCGATCAGTTCCTATCCTGCTGAATTTCCAGAGCTTCGTGATGAGTTTGAAGCGCAGGGCTGTATTCTCGCCGATTACAGAAATACTTCTGGGTGGAAGTCTACACTGGACCATCTTCTAACTCAGCTGAAAAAGAATGTTAGATTTGATTTTCTCATTTTCTGTGCTTTGAAAGAAGAGCGGAGACCCTACAGCGCCTTTATTGACGGGCGTGCAGTAACTCGTTCGGGTATAAATTTTCTAGATTTCAAAATTGATAGGGCGAGGGGGGCGGTTGTGATACTGCCTCAAATGGGGCTAGTTAACGCGGCTGTCATAGCTGCGACGTGTATCGATAGATACAAGCCAAAGCTCGTTGCTATGAGTGGGATCTGCGGTGGCTTTGAAGGGCGGGCGGAGCTGGGTCAACTACTCGTTTCGAAAATGACGTACGAATATCAGAGCGGAAAGTGGTGTGATGAAGGGTTTCAAAATGATCCCTATCAAGTACCTACTGACGCTGGGTTCGTATCTTTTATGGAACTGCTACTCGACCAGGAGGACCTCTTAGAAGAACTTGAGAGAGGGTTTAAAGGTGGAGGCAGGCCTTCAAAACAAACTGCTCCTGCAGTTGGTATATTTACTAGCGGTTCTGCGGTTGTCGCGAGTCAGGAGTACATGGATCAAATAAAAAATCTACACAGAAAAGTAAATGGTTTGGATATGGAGATTTTTGCTATACAAAAAGCGGCGGAAATATCTATTGTTAAGCCACTATGTTTGTGCGCCAAGGTCGTCGTGGATCTATGTAATGCGGAAAAGGGTGATAATATTCACCAATATGGTTCGTATGTTTCCGCAAAGTTCGTATTAAAAGTTATTGGGGAACACTTTTCCTCAAGATAAGGTGGTTGCTCATCAAGTAGCAGAGCTGATTCTGATGTTGACTTTCGAATCTGTAAAATTTGATTCGTATATTTTTGTCTGATGAAAATAGTTTTTTCTCAGCCAAGGTTATTCTGGAAGCGCGAGAAGTGATGTTCTGGGTAAGCAAAAATTTTGACATTAAAAGTTGTTCGGTCGCATGTGGTAAGGTTGGGTGGCAATGATAACTCAAATGGTTAATAGCATTTTTTGGTTGTCATTTAATAGTACTCTATCTAGCGGTTAAGCAAGCGACCACATGGACCTCAGGATAAGCCTTTCGAACACCTTTATGGATTCGCCGTCAACATAAAGACCCGGGGTCGGGTCTTTATGGGCTTGCTTGTATAGTTCGTTGGCCGATCGAGTTAATTCGTATATCCGTTTAATGGATGCTTTTGGCTGGTAGGCTTCTGTCTTGACCGTCGGCATTAGGGCGAATAGTCAATTTCAAAAGACTTCGGTCAGTTTAGTCAAACCTCACCCACCAACTTCCCCCCCTCCATCCGGCGCTTATACGCACTGTCCCGACTCGCCAACCAGAAATACAACGGCGACGTCACCACCAACCCCACCACCCAGGACAAATCCGCCCCGTTAATGTGCTCGGAGATCGGCCCCACATACAGCGGCGTGTTCATGAACGGAATCTGCACCGCAATCCCCACTGCGTACGCCAGCAGCGCCTGTGGGTTGTACTTGCCGTAGATCCCGCCATCCACGCGGAAGATCGAGGCGATGTCGTATTTGCCTTTGTGGATCGCGTAGAAGTCGATCAGGTTGATCGCTGTCCACGGCACCAGTACCACCAGCAGCACCAGCACCATGTCGACGAAGTGGCCGATGAAGTCTTTGGAGGCGAACACCGCCGCGATGGCGCAGGCCGCCAGCACCAGGGTGGAGATTACCGCGCGGCTCTTGGCCGTTGGGATCCAGCGGTAGGCGAAGGTCTGGATCAGGGTGATGATCGACAGCACGGCGCCGTACAGGTTGAGGGCGTTGTGGCTGATCACGCTGAGCAAGAACAGCACCAGCATCAGCGGGCCGATGGCGCCGGTGGCGAGTTTGACGGCGTCCATGGTGTCCATGCCCACGGGCGTGGCGAGCACGGCGACGGCGCCGAAGATGAAGGCCAGGCTGGAGCCCAGGGCAGAGCCCAGGTAGGTGGTCCAGAAGGTCGACGCCACCGGTACGTCGGCTGGCAGGTAGCGGGAGTAGTCCGACACGTAGGGGGCGAAGGCGATTTGCCAAAGGGCCGCCAACGACACGGTCGCCAACCAGCCGGAGATGTTGAATTCGCCGCGGGTCAGAAAGTCGGTGGTCTGTACGTGGGTGAAGATGTAGCCGAAGCCCAGCACGATGCCGGCGCCGAGCACCCAGGTGCCAATGCGGTTGAGCACGTGGATAAAGCGGTAGCCGATGATGCCGATGATGCCCGAGCCAATGGCGCCGATCACAATGCCCACGGGCACCGGCACGCTGTCGACCACGCCGTGCAGGGACTTACCCGCCAGCACGATGTTGGAGGCGAAGAAACCGATGTACATGACGCCGGCGATCACCACCACCAGCAATGCGCCGAGGGAGCCGAACTGGGCGCGGCTCTGGATCATCTGCGGGATGCCCATTTGCGGGCCCTGGGCCGAGTGCAAGGCCATCAGCACGCCGCCGACCAGGTGGCCGACGAGGATGGCGACGATGCCCCACAACAGGTTCAGGTGGAACAGTTGCACACCCAGTGCACCGGTGACGATCGGTAGCGGCGCGATGTTGCCGCCGAACCACAGGGTGAACAGGTCTCTTACCTTTCCATGGCGATCTTCCGGGGGCACGTATCCTATCGTGTGTTTTTCGATGAGCGGGGCGGAGGATGTTGCAGTGGTAACCATGACGAGCTCCAAGGCAAGGTGAGTACGTTGACGTACTTCGCTGTGCGCCGCACGGGCGGGCGCTTTGTTGTTGGAGTGATCATCTGCAATGGACGCAGGGAGGTAAATTAGTAAGTTTGTTGCTATAGACCTTAAAAAATATAGCTCGCGCGTGAGCGTGCTCCGGTATGTTGCCTACCTGTGTCTATGGGCGAAGTCCCGCGTTTCTGGAGGTCCCGATGGCTGCCTACAACCTGCGCCAACTCAGATATTTCGTCACCACGGCCGAGTGCGGCAGCGTCGCCGAGGCCTCGCGCAAGCTCTACATCGCGCAGCCGTCTGTCTCCACTGCGATCAAGCAGCTGGAAGACAGCTTTGGCGTGCAGCTGTTTATCCGCCATCACGCCCAGGGTGTGTCACTGACGCCCAGCGGCGCGCGGTTTTATCGCAAGGCGTTGGAGCTGTTGCGGGTGGCCCACGAATTCGAGCAGAACGCCCTGGCCGACAATGATGTGGTGGCCGGGCAGATCGATATCGGTTGCTTTGAAACCGTTGCGCCGTTGTACCTGCCGCGTCTGATCGCCGGGTTCAAGGCGCTCTGGCCGGGGGTGGAAATTCGCATCCGCGACGGCGAGCAGCAGGAGCTGGTGCAGGCGCTGACGGCGGGCAGTATCGACGTGGCGATGCTGTTCGAGCACGACCTGGGCGGCACCATCGAAACCACGCCGCTGATGCCGCCGCAGCAACCTTACGCGCTGCTGCCGGCCGATCACCGCTTTGCGCAGCAGGCCAAGGTCTCGCTGGCGGACCTGGTGCTGGAACCGATGATCTTGCTCGACGTGCTGCCCAGCCGCACCTACTTCGTGAGCATCTTTGAAGAGCGCGGGCTGACGCCGAACATCGTGTTCAGCTCGCCGTCCATCGAAATGGTGCGGGGGATGGTGGGACGGGGGTTCGGGTTTTCGATCCTGGTGACCAAGCCGTTCACCGAGTACACCTACGATGGGCAGAAAGTGGTGTGTGTACCGCTGGCCGAAACCGTGACCGGCTCCGGCTTGTCGGCCGTGTGGCTACGTCGCGCGCCGCTGACCAAGCCAGTGCAGCTGTTTGTGGATTACTGCCGCGAAGAGCTCGCAAGACTCCTGGGTTAAACACAGCGCAAAAATGTGGGAGCGGGCTTGCCCGCGATAGCGGTGGATCTGTTAGCACATTTGCCAACTGACCTACCGCCATCGCGGGCAAGCCCAGCTCCCACAGAGTTTTGCATTGGGTGAGGGGCCGGTGTTCGGCTTAGGAGGGTGCAGCTGTTTGTGGGTTTTTGCCGGGAGAACTGACAAGACTTCTGGGCTAACACAAATCCCCTGTAGGAGCTGGCTTGCCAGCGATGGCGGTACACCAGCCGATCACTGTGCTGGCTGATGCACCGCCATCGCCGGCAAGCCGGCTCCTACTAGGGATCGTCTAATAAGTTACGTGCGGATCGAGTCCAGCATCCTTTGCAGCATGGCATCACAACCTGCCAGCTGCTCAACCCTCACAAACTCATCCGGCTTGTGCCCCTGGTCCATGCTTCCGGGCCCGCACACCACCGTGGGAATGCCCTTGGCGTCAAACAACCCGCCTTCGGTGCCAAAGGCTACGGTGCCAAACTCCCGCGAGTCCGAGAACGCCGCGATCAATTCCGCTGCCTGGCTGCGCTCGTCGGTGACCAACCCGGGATACGCCGACAGTTCGGTAAAACGAATCGCACTCTGCGCGCTCACCGCCTGCATACGCGGCAACACATGCTGCTCGGCGTAAGCCTTCAGCTCAATTGCTACCTCGCCTGGGTCCTGGGATGGCAACGCCCGCACCTCGAAATCAAACCGGCAATCCGCCGGCACGATGTTCAAGGCCTTGCCGCCGCTGATCACCCCGGTCTGTACGGTGCTGAACGGCGGGTCAAACCGCGCATCCTGTGTGTCCCGCAGTCGCTGCCCAATCCGCCCCAGTTCACCGATCAACTCGGCGGCATGTTCGATCGCATTCACGCCATAAGGCGCATACGCCGAATGGCACGCTTCGCCATGCACGTCGCAACGCATAGCCAGCTTGCCCTTGTGACCCAGCACGGGTTTGAGTTCGGTCGGTTCGCCGATGATGCACAGCATCGGTTTCACCGGCCGTTGCTCCAGTACGGTGAGCAACGAACGCACACCCAGGCAACCGACTTCCTCGTCATACGACAGCGCGATATGCACCGGCAGGCGCAGGCTTGCCTCGACCAACGCCGGCACCAGCGCCAGCACGCAGGCGATGTAGCCCTTCATGTCCGCCGTGCCACGGCCAAACAGCTTGCCGTCGCGTTCGGTCAGCTCGAAGGGCGGCAGCGTCCACGGCTGCCCATCCACCGGCACCACGTCGGTATGGCCCGACAGCACAATCCCCGGCAGTTCAACCGGGCCGATGCTGGCGAACAGGTTGGCCTTGCTGCGCTCCTCGTTGTAGATCAGCTCGCTGGCCACGCCGAAACCGGCGAGGTAATCGCGCACGAATTCGATCAACTGCAGGTTCGACTCGCGGCTGGTGGTGTCGAATCCCACCAGCGTCTGCAGCAGTTGGCGGCTGCTGCTCATCGGTCGTCTCCGGCCACGCCGTAGCCCGGGGAGCGATCAGGGGCGAGGGCGCGGTCGATGTAGTCCTGCACTTGCGGGCAGTAGGCGTCCCAGAGTTTTTGCAGCGCGGCGATGGGCTGTTCATCGGCCCAATCCACCCGCAGGTTGATGATTGGCCAGGTCAGTTCACCCACCACCACCAGCGCCGCAGAGTGCACCGGGCCGGCTTCGCCACCGGCGGCGATGGCGGCATGCATCGCCGCCAACAAGCGATCCGCCAATTGGCCTTCGCCGCCTTCAAACGCCGCGACCATGGCCTCGATCACCGCGCGGTCGGCGAGCATATTGCCCGCCGCCACACACTGCTCACCGGAGACCGCATGGTGGGTGCCCAGGGTTTCGCTGCCGCTGAAATGCACGGTGCGGCCCAGGTGATCAATCGCCGTCAGTTGCCGGTATTGGCTGTAGCCGTTGCTCGTCAATGCTTTATCGATGGCCTCAGCCGGGGCCAGGCCCTGTTCCAGTAAATCAAGCACGTCCGGGCCCAGGGCTGGCAGGGTGATGTTCTGGGTCGACACCGCGCCCACACCGGGCCGCAGCCATGGGCAGCGGGCGCCCACGGCAATGCTCGATGAGCTGATGGCAATGCCCAACTGGCCGGTCTCGGCGCAACGGGCGACGATTGAAAAGGTCATGGTGGCGCTCCTTATTCGGGAATAACCGCGATCACATCAATTTCCATCAGCCACTGCGGCTGGCCCAGGGCCGACACCACCAACCCCGTGGAGATCGGAAACACGCCCTTGAGCCACTTGCCGACTTCCTGGTACACCGGCTCGCGGTAGCGCGGGTCGATCAGGTAGGTGGTGGTCTTGACGATGTGCGACAGGTCGGAGCCCGCTTCTTCCAGCAGTTGCTTGACGTTTTTCATCGCCTGTTCGGCCTGTGCACGCGGGTCGCCGAGGCCGATCAGGTTGCCCTCGAAATCAGTGCCCACCTGGCCGCGCACATACACGGTGTTGCCGGCGCGCACGGCCTGGCACAGGTCGTTGTCCAGGCTCTGGTTGGGGTAGGTTTCTTTGGTGTTGAACATGCGGATGCGAGTGTGAGTAGGCATCAAAAAAACTCCGGCAATAAATGATCAGGCGCTGACAGGGGACTGGCGAACCACCGGGGCGGCTTCGCGGTATTCAAGGTATTGGCGCTGGATGGCGATGTGGTCGGCCACGTATTTGGCGTCGTGCCACACCCCCCAGATAAACGACGAGCCACGGCGCGACTGCCACGGCAAACCGAGGAAGTAGATCCCGGCTTCGGTGGAGACCCCGCGCTGGTGCGCTGGCTTGCCGGCGGCGTCGAAGGCATCGACTTTCAGCCAGCTGTAGTCCACGGCAAAGCCGGTGGCCCAGATGATCGAAGTAATGCCGGCCGCGGCCAGGTCCAGCTCAAGGATCGGCTGCTTGATGCACTCGGCGTCGGGGAACACGCGGCGCGCTTCGGGTTCCAGCGGCAGGTCCAGGCCGTTGCGTTCGATGTAGGCATCGGCCGCATCCAGCAGGGCCAGGTAGTTCTCATCGCCACGGGCCAGGTTGTCCACCAGGTTCGGCTGGAAGGTGGCGACGCTGCCGTTGAAGGCCTGGGTGAGGCCGACCAGGGTCATGCCTTGCTGCGCCAGCTCACGGAAGTCGATGGTCTTGCCGCCGTGGGCACCGCTGACCGCGATGGTCACGTGTTCACGCCCCGGCTTCATGGCCGCTTGGTCCCATTCGCCCAGCACACCAAGCCACCAGCAGAAGTCGCGGTTGCGGTAGGCGCGAGGCGGGCGGTCGTGGGCGCCGACCGACAGGTACACCTTGCGCCCGGAACGCTGCAGTTCATCGGCAATCTGCACGCCGGACGAACCAGCCCCCACCACCAGCACGGCACCGGCTGGCAGTTGCGCCGGGTTGCGGTAGTCGGCGGAGTGGATCTGGTGCAGCGCCGTGTCTTTGGGGGCGATGGCCGGGATCACGGGCTTCTGGAACGGCCCGGTGGCCGCGACGACGCGGTTGGCTTCAATCACGCCTTCGCTGGTGTGCACGGTAAAGCCGGGGCGGCCCACATTGCGCACCACGGAGGTGACGTCCACACCGGTACGAATCGGCGCGTTGAATTTGCGTGCATAGGCTTCGAAATAATCCGCGACGCGTTCTTTGGGCGCGAATGCATCGTCGGCGACGTCATCGAAGTGCAGCCCCGGAAAACGGTCATGCCAGGCCGGGCCGTTCGCCACCAGCGAATCCCAGCGCCCGGTGCGCCAGCGCTCGGCAATGCGGCTGCGCTCCAGCACCAGGTGCGGCACACCTTGCTTGCTCAAGTGCTCGCTCATGGCCACGCCAGCCTGACCGGCTCCCACGACGAGGGTGTCTATTTTTGTTATTGCTTGGGTCATGTGTCTGTCCTTGCGTAATGCAGTTGGATTCAGCTTGGGCATGACTTCAAGGCTAGGGGGAGGGCGGTTTTTAATAAAATATTATTAAGCTGGGAAGTGAGCATAAATATCGAATGCAGGCTCACCCTATCGGGTGATTTCGATGAGGGGGCGGGTGTGTGACCATTCTCGCAGTCCCTTGAGCGAGTCTTCGAAGTGGAAAACGACCGGCTTTCTTCCGCGCAGTGGTTTGAACAGATGGCCCGGGTCACCGAGAGCATCGGGCAAGCGGGTTTCGCGGCCACTCTGTTCGAGGCCCTCGGTTACCTGCAACCGATCCAGGCCACGACACTGTATTGGTACCCGCGTGACGGCATGCCCAGCGCCTTGTTCGAGCTGGACGGGCCGTGGCTGCCCCAGGGCAACGTGCGCCAATACTTGTCCGGGTTCTATCTGCTCGACCCGTTCTACGGCGCCTGCGTCGAGGGCGTCAGCTCGGGCTGCTATGCCCTGGCCGACGTCGCCCCCGACCATTTCGAACTCAGCGAGTACTTCCAGTCGTTCTACCGGCATTCCCACCTGGAGGATGAACTCAACTACCTCCTGCAGTCGGGCAATGGCTCGAGCCTGGCGGTGTCGCTGGCGTTTACCCAGAAGCTCGACGCCGCCACCACTGAGCAGTTCAAGCGCATCACGCCGTGGCTGCTGGCCGTGCTGGGCAAGCACTTTGTGGGCTTGGACGCCCAGGGCGCGCGTTTTGCCAATGAGTTGGAGCAGCGCATTCACTCGGCGCTGAACAACTTTGGCTCGTCGATCCTGACCGAACGTGAATGCCGGATCGCCCAGTTGATCCTGCGCGGCCACTCCACCCGTTCGCTGGCCGAGCGCCTTGACGTCTCGGAAGACACGATCAAGTCCCACCGCAAACACATCTACACCAAGCTCGATATCGGCGCGCAGTCGGAGCTGTTTGCCCTGTTTATCGACTCGCTCGCCGAAGCCCAGGGCGTGCTGAGCAAAGACCCCCTTGAAAGCTACATGAGCAAGCACCGCTGAGCGGCGTTGCTCCCCCTTGCGTCATCACTAATAAGAGAGAACCGCCATGAATCTACCCGCCCACCTGAAACGTCGCACCGAGGATTACCAGGCGTCCGATGCGGCCCACCACATCCACGCTTTCGTTGATCAAAAAGCGCTGAACGCCGAAGGCCCGCGTGTGATGGTGCGGGGCGAGGGCCTGTACCTGTGGGACAGTGAAGGCAAGCGTTACCTGGACGGCATGTCGGGCCTGTGGTGCACGCAACTGGGCTATGGCCGCAAGGACCTGACCGCTGCCGCCGCCGCGCAGATGGACCAACTGGCCTACTACAACATGTTCTTCCACACCACCCACCCGGCGGTGGTCGAGTTGTCGGAACTGCTGTTCAGCCTGCTGCCGGCTCACTACAGCCACGTGATCTACACCAACTCCGGCTCCGAGGCCAACGAGGTGCTGATCCGCACCGTGCGCCGCTACTGGCAGGTGGAGGGCCAGCCACAGAAGAAAATCATGATTGGCCGCTGGAACGGCTATCACGGTTCTACCCTGGCGGCTTCTGCGTTGGGCGGCATGAAGTTCATGCACGATATGGGTGGCCTGATTCCGGATGTCGCGCACATCGACGAGCCTTATTGGTACGCCCAGGGCGGTGACCTGACGCCGGCCGAGTTCGGTCGCCGCTGTGCGCTGCAGCTGGAAGAAAAGATCCTTGAACTGGGCGCTGAAAACGTCGCGGGCTTTATCGCCGAGCCGTTCCAGGGTGCAGGCGGCATGATCTTCCCGCCGGAAAGCTACTGGCCCGAGATCCAGCGCATCTGCCGTCAATACGACGTGTTGCTGTGTGCCGACGAGGTGATCGGGGGCTTTGGGCGCACCGGCGAGTGGTTCGCCCACCAGCACTTCGGTTTCGAGCCCGACACCTTGTCGATCGCCAAGGGCCTGACCTCCGGCTACCTGCCCATGGGCGGCCTGGTGCTGAGCACACGCATCGCCGATGCGCTGGTGGAGCGGGGCGGGGTGTTCGCCCACGGGCTGACCTATTCCGGGCACCCGGTGGCGGCAGCGGTGGCGCTGGCCAACCTCAAGGCCCTGCGCGATGAAGGCATCGTGCGCCAGGTGAAGGACGACACCGGGCCGTACCTGCAAAAGATCCTGCGCGAGGTGTTCGGCAACCACCCGATGATCGGCGAGATCCAGGGCACCGGCCTGCTCGCCGCCTTGCAGTTTGCCGAAGACAAAAGCACCCGCAAACGCTTCGCCAACGAAAACGACCTGGCCTGGCAGTGCCGCACCTTCGGCTTCGAAGAGGGCGTGATCATTCGCTCGACCCTTGGCCGCATGATCATGGCCCCGGCCCTGGTGGCCACCCGTGCGGAGCTGGATGAACTGGTCGACAAGACCCGCATCGCGGTGGACCGCACCGCACGGATCGCGGGAAAACGCTGATGTGACCCGCTCACCCCTCCACGCAGAGGGGTGAGTGATCGCCTTCCGACAGCGCTTGAACGGCATCGATCTCATCGCATGCCGCGACCCCCTGCATGCCGATTTCCAGGAGTCACCCATGACGACAATAAAAAACGTGGCCGATACCCCCTCTCATCCTGCGTCCGCTGCACCTTCTGGCGGTCGACGCTTCCGCCAACCGCTGGGCCTGGTTGGGCTGATCCTGTTCGGCCTGGCCTACATGGTCCCGCTGGCGGTGTTCACCACCTATGGCCTGGTCACCCAGATGACCCGTGGCCACTTGCCGACCGCCTACATGCTGACCCTGGCGGCGATGCTGCTGACCGCCTACAGCTACGGGCGCATGGTCCAGGCCCATCCCTATTCGGGGTCGGTCTACTCCTACACCCGCAAGGCGTTCGGCGCGTGCTTCGGCTTTATCGCCGGGTGGACGCTGCTGCTCGACTACATCTTCCTGCCGCTGCTCAGTTACCTGCTGATCGGCATCTACCTGTCCGAATACTTCCCCGGCGTGCCGACGGCCGTGTGGGTGCTGAGCTCGATTGCCCTGGTGACGGGGCTCAATCTGGTGGGCATCGAATCGATCACCCGGGTCAACTGGGTGCTGATCGTGGCCCAGCTGGTGTTTATCGTGGTGTTCGTGGCCTTGTCGGTGCACAACCTGAACGCGCAAGCGGCACCGGTTTCGCTGTTTGCGCCGTTCCACCATGAAGGCTTCAGCGCGCCGCTGATCATGGCGGGGGCGGCGGTGTTGTGCCTGTCGTTCCTGGGTTTTGATGCGGTGTCGACCATGGCCGAGGAAACCCCCAACCCGCGCCGCACCATCCCGCAGGCCATCCTGCTGGTGTCGTTGATTGGCGGCTTGTTGTTCCTGCTGGTCTCGTATTTTGCCCAGATGGTATTTCCCGAGTGGAACAGCTTCGCCGACCCCGATTCCGCCTCGGTCGACGTGATGCGCCGCGTCGGCGGGGAAATGCTGGTGACCGCCTTTACCGCCACCTACGTCGCCGGCTGTTTTGCCTCGGCGATGGTGTCCCAGGCCAGCGTGTCGCGGGTGCTGTTTGCCATGGGCCGTGACGGCGCATTACCTCGGGTACTCGGCAAGCTGGTGACGAAAAAGCGCGTGCCGGCCACGGCGATTGTGCTGGTCAGCCTGTTTTCGTTGATTGCCTTGTTCATCACCCTGGACACCGTGGCCAACATGATCAGCTTCGGCGCGCTGTTCGCGTTCTCGGCGGTGAACCTGGCGGTGATCAAGCATTACCTGGTCGACCAGAAATTGCGTGGCCTGCGTAACTACCTGTTGTACGCCGCGCTGCCGGCCCTGGGGTTTCTCAGCACGATCTGGTTGTGGACCAGCCTGTCGAGCATGTCCTTCACCATCGGCCTGTGCTGGATGGGCCTGGGGCTGCTTTGCCTGCTCGGTATCACCCGGGGCTTGAGCGTGAAGATGCCCGAATTGCAGATCGCTGAATAACCCTTCTTATCCCTCCGAAATCCATTGGGAGCACACCGTGTTCGATCTTGATTACTGGCAACAGCGCGTTGCCCGCCAGCGCTTTATCACTACCGCCTTGATCGGAGGCCGCGCCGTGAGCGCGGCCTGCGGGGCGACCTTCGACGCCATCAACCCCGCCACCCACCAGTTGCTCTCACGGGTGGCCGCCTGTGGCGAAATGGAAGTCGACCTGGCTGTACGCAGCGCACGCCAGGCCTTTGAAACCGGTCCTTGGCGGCGCATGGCGCCGGCGGAACGCAAGAAAATCCTCATCAAGCTGTCTGAGTTGCTGATGACCCATCGCGAAGAACTGGCGCTGCTCGATTCGCTGAACATGGGCAAGCCGGTGATGGACGCCTATAACATCGACGTGCCCGGTGCGGCCCATGTGTTTGCCTGGTATGGCGAGGCACTCGACAAGCTCTACGATCAAGTCGCGCCCACGGCCCACAACGCGCTGGCAACCATTACCCGTGAAGCCCTCGGTGTGGTGGCGGCCGTGGTGCCGTGGAATTTCCCGCTGGACATGGCCGCGTGGAAGCTGGCCCCGGCCTTGGCGGCCGGCAACAGCGTGGTGCTCAAGCCCGCCGAGCAGTCGCCGTTTTCTGCGTTGCGCTTGGCCCAGCTCGCCCTCGAAGCGGGTATCCCCGAAGGCGTGCTCAATGTGGTACCCGGCCTCGGCGAAAGCGCCGGCAAAGCCCTGGGGCTGCACCCCGATGTGGATTGCCTGGTGTTCACCGGCTCCACGCAGGTGGGCAAGTACTTCATGCAGTATTCCGCGCAGTCGAATCTGAAGCAGGTGTGGCTGGAGTGCGGCGGCAAGAGCCCGAACCTGGTGTTCGAGGACTGCCAGGACCTGGACCTGGCAGCGGAGAAGGCCGCCTTCGGGATTTTCTTCAACCAGGGCGAAGTGTGTTCGGCCAACTCGCGACTGTATGTGCAACGTTCCATCCATGACGAATTCGTCGAACGCGTGATTGCCAAGTCCCGCGCGTGGATGCCCGGCGACCCCCTCGACCCGCGCAGTGCTGCCGGCGCCATCGTCGACCGTGGGCAAACCGCGCATATCCTGCAGGCCATCGAACAGGCCCAGGGCGAGGGCGCCCGGCTCTTGTGTGGCGGGCAGCAGTTGACGATCAACGGCTCGTCAAACTTTATCCAGCCTACCGTGTTCGGCGACGTGACCTCGGACATGGCGCTTGCCCGTGACGAGGTGTTCGGCCCGGTGCTCGCTGTCAGTGCCTTCGACACCGAAGAGCAGGCGATCCAGCAAGCCAATGCGAGCATCTATGGCCTGGCGGCGTCGGTGTGGAGCGACGACCTCAACCGCGCACACCGCGTTGCCCGTGCCCTCAAGGTCGGTACGGTGTCGGTCAATACCGTCGACGCGCTGGATGTGACGGTGCCCTTTGGTGGCGGCAAACAGTCCGGGTTTGGGCGGGACCTGTCGTTGCACTCGTTTGATAAATATACGCAGCTGAAAACCACCTGGTTCCAGTTGCGTTGATTCAAGCGCTCATCCGGTCGTGCATTCCTGGGTGCACGACTGCTGCCGGTGCAGGCACACTGGGCCCTCACTCAGAGGGCTTTCAGGACCATGGTCAACATTCGCGTGATGAGCACTGCCGACTACGACGCGGTGCTCGAACTGATGCAAGACACCCCCGGTATCTCACTGCGCGACGCCGATTCCCGCGAGGCCACCGAGCGTTACCTGGCGCGCAACCCGGGCATGAGTTTTGTGGCGCAAGACAGCGGCCGGTTGGTGGCCTGCGTGATGTGCGGCCACGATGGCCGTCGCGGTTATTTGCAGCACCTGCTGGTGCTGCCGGCGTACCGCCGCCAGGGCATCGCCCAGGCCTTGGTGCAACGTTGTCTTACGGAGCTTGAGCAACTGGGCATCCACAAATGCCACCTCGACGTGTTCAAGACCAACACAGACGCGGCCCGCTATTGGCAAGGGCAGGGCTGGACACTGCGCACGGATATCGACCGTTATTCATTCACCCGGGCGGGAAATGAAAACGCCTGAATCAGGGTTCCCTGTGGGCGCTGGCTTGCCTGCGAAGGCGGTGGCACGGCTGAAACAGATGTTGCCTGAACCACCGCTATCGCTGGCAAGCCAGCTCCTACAGGGGCTTTGTGGTGCCAGCTACGGCTCGCATCGATGAAGGCAAGGGCGGCAGGATAACGAAGGCGTAGGCCTGTATCCCACAAAAGCAGCCAATCTGTGTCTACCGCCCAACCGGGCAGGCCGTTAGTTTCACGTCACGTTAACTGACGACCGAGTACATCATGGATCTCACTGCTGTTGCGTTTGGCACCACCGATTGGTCAACCCTCGAAGCACAGCTTCACCCCGGCACCACGGGCAGTGCCTTATGGCGGACCTGCCACTTCGGCACCACCCGCGTGCGCATGGTGGAATACACCCCGGGCTACCTGGCGGATCACTGGTGCTGGAGAGGGCATGTCCTGTTGTGCCTCGAAGGCGAGTTGCACACGGAGCTGGAGGACGGTCGACAGTTCGTCCTCACACCTGGGATGAGTTATCAGGTGGGCAATGACATGGAAGGGCATCGCTCGTCGACGCCTGTTGGCGCGAAGCTGTTTATCGTGGATTGAAACGCAGATAAAAGCGCTTCATGCCTTTCGATAGATCCCACTCAATTCCCGCGCCAGCTCGATGAAGTTTTGCAGCGGTGCTGACGGGTTGAAGGTACGGCGTACCAGCGTAATCGGCGCCAGCAACTTCGGGCGGGCGTCCTTGATCCGGCAGTACACCACGCTTTCGCGGTGCACATCGCGCATGGAGGCGGGCACCACCGAGATGCCTTCGCCGGCCGCCACCAGGCTGACGTTGGTCAGCATGCGTTCCACTTCAAAGGCGATCCTGGGCTCGAAGCCGGCGTTCTGGCAGGCCTTGATCAGGTTAGCGTACATGCCCGGCGCGCCGGGGCGGCGGACCAGGATGAAGCGCTCGTCCTTGAGGGCGACCAGGGGGATGGCCGTGTCGTTCAGCAGCGGGTGGCCGGTGGGCAGTGCGAGCAGCATTTCTTCGTTGAGCAGGCGGTGAAAGGTCAGGCTTTGGTGGGTGCTGACCGGCGCGCGGAGGATACCGATGTCGAGGCGTTTTTCGATGCTGTCCTCGGTCACTTCCTGGGCGCTGCCTTCGTTGATCGACAGCTCCACGCCGGGGTAACGCTCGCGATAGGCACGGATGATGCGCGGGATCAGCGGGTGGGCGGCGGCGGAGCTGGTGAAGCCGATCATCAGCGTGCCTTCGATGCCTTGTGCGGCGCGAGAAGCCTTGAGCGAGCCGTGCTCGACCCGGGCCAGGATCACTCGGGCCTCCTCCAGAAACACCAGGCCGCCGGCCGTGAGATCGACGCCCTTGGGGTGGCGCTTGAACAGGTCGAAGCCCAGCTCTTTTTCAAGGGCGCGGATCTGTTGGCTGAGGGGCGGTTGCTGCATGTTCAGACGCGCAGCGGCACGGGTGAAATGTCGCTCTTCGGCCACCATGATGAAATAACGTAAATGGCGAAGTTCCATGGTGGTATATCCCGTGACAAGACTTTATTATTTGCGGCCTGCAGCGGCCAGGCGGTCAATATGCCGAAAGCGGCGGATGCCGACAATAACAATAAGTAAAAACATGCCGGAGTGCTGATGTTCACCCGATATACCCAGAATGGAACCTTGCCGATTCTGATTGCCATCGCACTGGGCATGATGTTGGGCCTGGTGTATCCGGACCTGGCAATCGAGATGAAAGTGCTCAGTGACGCGTTCATCAAGTTGGTCGGTTTATTGATGCCGTTTTTGCTGTTTGTGCTGGTGTCCACCGGTGTGGCCGGGATCAAGCGCGAACCCCATCACCGCCATGTCGTGCGGCGGATCATCGTGTATTTCCAATTAATGTCCTGCGCCGCGCTGATGGTGGGCATGGCAACCGGCTGGGTGTTCAACCTGGAGCACAGTGCCTTGCCGACGCCACCGTTACCGGTTGAAGGCTTCCTGCACGAACTGTCGCTGTTGTCGGCGTCTTCCACGCTGTATCACGTGTTTGCCCAAAGCCTGGTGCTGCAGGTGATGTGTGTCGCTATTGTCTGCGGGCTGCTGCTGGGGCGGGGCAGCCGGGTGGGCAACCGCTGTCTGGGTTGGCTGGAAAGCGGCGTACAAGGCCTGTTTCTGGTGCTGCGGATTATCTTGAAATTTGCCCCCTTGGCGGCGTTTGGGGCGATGGCATTTGTGGTGGGTAAATACGGCGTTAGTTCGGTATTGCCCTTATTGAAGTTTGTGGTGGTTATTTATCTGGTCAGTGCGTTATTTGTGATTGTGGTATTTGCCGCAATAACACGTTGGGTCGGCGTTAAGTTATCCAGCCTTATTATTTATTTAAAAGAAGAGTTGTTGTTGGTGACATTCACCGGCTCTTCCGTGGCTGCGCTTCCGGGGTGCGTGAATAAACTCGAAGCTCTGGGTTGCGACCGCCAATTGGTACGCCTGGTGTTGACCACCGGCTACACCTTCAACCTGGCGGGCACCAACCTCTACCTGACCACCGCGATCATGTTCCTCGCCCACCTGGCCGGTGTGGAAATGGCCATGCCGCAATTGCTCGCGGTGCTGGTGATCTGCCTGATCACCTCGTTGAGCTCTACCAGCGTGGCGGGCTCGGCGCTGTTCACCTTGATCGCGACCTTGAACATCCTGCAACTGGTGCCGCTGGAAGGCGTCGGGTTGTTGCTGGGCGTGGAGCGATTGATGAAGTGCCGCTCGTTGACCAATGTGCTCGGCAACTGCGTGGCGTGCCTGGCGATCTGCGCGTGGCAACGATCAATTGACCGCCAGGCCCTGCACACCCAACTGACACACCCCTCACTGTAGGAGCCGGCTTGCCGGCGATTTGGCCCTCGGATTCAAGGGTGATCCTGAGGACGCCATCGCCGGCAAGCCGGGCTCCTACAAGGTGAGGTGTCAGCCTTTGGGGTTAGCCAACGTTTCGAACGTTTCTGACACACCACCCCCTGTAGGAGCCGGCTTGCCGGCGATGAGGCCTTTGGATTCAATGGTGATCCTGAGGACGCCATCGCCGGCAAGCCGGGCTCCTACAAGGTGAGGTGTCAGCCTTTGGTGTCGGCCAGCCTGCCAAAGCCTTTTGACACACCACCCACTGTAGGAGCCGGCTTGCCGGCGATTTGGCCCTCGGATTCAAGGGGGATCCTGAGGACGCCATCGCCGGCAAGCCGGGCTCCTACAAGGTAGGTGTCAGCCTTTGGGGTTGGCCAGTTTGTCGAAGGCTTTGTCGAGGTTGCCTTCGGCGTTCTGCAGCTTTTCACGTCGTTCTTTCAGCCACTGCTGATCGCCTTCCAGGGTCTTGCGGGCCTCCACCAGCATGCGCTTGACCTCTTGCGGTTGCGGGCCGCCGGTGCCTTTGCGGGTCTGCACCATGGTGGTCGGCGACAGCGCTGCGCGGAAGCCGGCCTCATCAAGTGGCAAGGTGTTCGGCGTCCACTTGTACTTGTCCGCCGCCTGGCTATACAGCTTCTGCGCATCGGCATACGGGAAGGTTTTCGGCGTGGTGCCGTTGCTGCGGGCTTCGGTCACGATCAGCGAGGCAAAGCTGTGGCCGATGCGGAACGGCACCTTGAATTGGCGTTCCAGAGTGTCAGCCAATTCCATCGAGGTGGTCCATTCCGACTCCAGCTCTTCCAGCGCGCGCTGCGGGTTGATTTGCAACGCGTCGAGCACCGCGTCGGTGGCTTCGAACATCTCCTTGGTGGAACGGAACACACCCAGGGAGTCGAAGGCGAACTTGTAATCGGTCATGCCGGTGGTGACGTTATGGGCACGCAGGGTCACCGCCTGGGCCAGGCCGACCACGTCCGAGGCGCTCTCACGGGCGCGCATCAACAAGCCCGGGTTGCGCTTTTGCGGCATGGCGCTGCTGGTGTAGGTGGCTTCTTCATCCAGCAGCAGCCACGGGCGGATCTGGTGGTACTGGGTGTGGATGTCGCCGATCATCGCGCCCACGCGGATCGCCGAAGACGAGGCCAGGTTGGCCGCTTCTATCGGGATGTCATAGGTCGACACTTGGCTCGAATCCAGCGAGTTCTCACGCACCCCATCAAAACCCAGCAACTCGGCCAGGCGCTCGCGGTTCAGCGGGTACGCCGAGTTCGCCAGCACCGCCGTGCCCATCGGGCTCTTGTTCAGGCGCGTGTACAGCTCACGGATGCGTTGGCCGTCGCGGTCGAACGCGGCCTCGAAGGCCAGCAGGTAATGCGCATAACTGATCGGCATGGCCTGCACGCCATTGGTGTAGGCGGGCACCAGCGTGTCGACGTTTTTATCGGCAATGTTCAGCAGGCGCAGGCGCGTGGCGTTGAGGGCTTCGCTGTAGGCCAGCACCTGGCTGCGCAAGGCGGCCAGGCGGTAGGTGGCGAGCATGTCCTGGCGGCTGCGGCCGGAGTGGATCAAGGAGGCTTCGGGACCGATCTTGTCAGTCATGATTTTTTCCAGTTGCAGCACGTCACTCGGGCGCGTGCCACCGGGCTGGTCGGCCTGGGCGATGGCGTAGCGCACGCCACCGGCGATCTTCTGGCCCATCTCGGGCTTGACGATGCCTTCTTCGGTGAGCATCACAATCGAGGCTTTGTTGATGCGGTTCAGCCAGGCGAACTGGGTCTGGGTCGGGTCGCCCTTGGCTTTGTGTTCGGTTTGCGAACTGTCGGGCGTGGCGCCGACTTTCGCCGCCTGGGCAGCGCATTGTTCGGTGGTGGCGCACGGCAGCTCGCCGGTGTTGGCCGCCTGGGCGCCGAAGCTGTTGAAGAGGGCGAAAGCCACCGCCAGGTGGAGCAGGCTTTTCAGGGCGCGAGGGGATGTGTTCACAGGGATACCCGATTTATTTTTGGAATTGTGGGCCGCTGCCACGCGAGGCGAGGGCGGCAGAATCAGGCTATCGGGTCTGTTTGCAGATTGAAAATATATAGTAAGTGTTGATCGCAGAGCTTTTGTGTATGTCGTTAAGGCTTTGAAGCCATTCTTCACAATGGCTGTGCTATACCGTGCCTTTTCTGCGGAGCAACCTATGCGCCAGGATCAACTCGACGGGCTGGTGACCTTTGTGTGTGTCGCCGAACACGCGAGCTTTTCGGCCGCCGCCGTGCGCCTGGGCGTGTCGCCCTCGGCGGTGAGCCAGGTGATCCGCAACCTGGAGCAGCGCCTGGGTGTCGCGCTGTTCAACCGTACCACCCGCAGCGTGAGCCTGACGGAAGCGGGCGCGGGTTTCCTGGCCAAGGTGCAGCCGGCCGTGAACGCACTGACGGCGGCGGCCCAGGAGGTGGGTGACAGCAGCGGCCTGCCGTCCGGCCTGCTGCGCCTCAACGTGCCCCGCGCCGGCTACCTGACGGTGCTGCAACCGCTGTTGTCGGCGTTTCTTGAAGCCCACCCGCAGATCGACCTGGAACTGACCCTGGAAAATGCCCTGGTCGACATCGTGCGCCTGGGCTTCGATGCAGGCATTCGCTTTGGGGATTTCGTCGAGCAAGACATGGTGGCGGTCAAGGTCGGGCCGGCGTTGCGTATGCATGTGATCGCGTCCCCTGGCTATCTCGCCCGATACGGCACGCCCATACACCCGGGCGAATTGCTGCAGCACAACTGCATCGGCTTTCGTGCGTCGAGTGGCGTGGTGGAGCGTTGGGACTTGGCCCGGGGCCAGGAAACGCTGTTGTTGCCGGTGAGCGGGCGGATGATCGTCAACGACTCATCGGCGCTGGTGCAAAGCGTGCTGGACGGCTTGGGAATCGGCTACATGATCAGCGGGCACATCGACCCGCTGATTGCGCGAGGTGAACTGGTGAGCCTGTTCGAAGACTGGTGCCCGACGCTGCCCGGGTACACCCTGTATTACCCCGACCGCCGCCGCGTCAGCCGCAAACTGCGGGCCCTGATCGACTTCCTGCGCCAACCAAACCTGTAGTGAGCGGGCTTGCCCCGCGCGGCGGCGTGCCAGACAAACCCCAGGCGCCAGGTCGATCACGCAGCGGTGTGTCAGGTCGGGGTTGGGTGACTGACACGCCGCGGCGCGGGGCAAGCCCGCTCACTACAATCAGTGCATTTTGCTGTGGTCCATGCCGTCGAGGGCACGGGCGGGGGCTTTGACTTCAATCGACTGCTTCTCGCCTTTGGCATCTTGAACCGTGAGGGTCAGCGGCACCTGTTCGCCTTCCTTGATCTGGCCGGTCAGGCCCATCAGCATCACGTGGTAGCCATTCGGGTCGAGGGTGACCGCCTTGCCGGCGGGCAGGGCAACCGAGTCCACCGGGCCCATGCGCATCACGTCGTCCTTCATGCTCATCTCATGGATCTGCACGTCCTTGGCCACCGGCGAGGCTACGCTCAGCAGCTTGCTGTCGCTGTCGGCGGTGACGGTCATGAACGCACCGCTGGACGGCTGGCCCGGCACGCTGGCGCGCACCCAGGCGTCGGTGACCAGCACCTGGGCGCTGGCGTGGGCGGCGAGGCCCAGCAGCGTGAGGCCGAGGGTCAGGCGCTTGAGGTGTTGAACGGCAGTCATTAGCAGACCTCCATGACGGTGAGCAGGTCTTCTGCGCACTCTTTAGCGGTAAGGGACGCCTGCAGGCCCAGGCGCAGGTTGCCACGGGTGTCGAAGACAAAACTGGTGGCGGTGTGGGACAGGGTATAGGTGTCGCCGGCGGGGATCTTTTCATAAAAGATCCCGAATTCCTTGGCGGCCACGGCGATCTCTTCCGGGGTGCCGTACAGCGCTTCGAAGCTGGGGTCGAAGGCCTTGACGTACTTGTCGAGGATTTCCGGGGTGTCGCGTTCGGGATCGAGGGTGATGAACACCACCTGCATGATCTCGCCATCGCGGCCCATCAGCTTCTTGGCCTGGGCGGCGCGCGCCAGGGTGGTGGGGCACACCGCCGGGCATTGGGTAAAACCGAAGAACACCACCGGCATCAGGCCACGGTACGAACTCAGGGTGACGGTCTCGCCGTCGGTGTTCTTGAGCTTGAAGGTGCGGCCCATGATCTTGTCACTGAGGTCCTTGCCGTACTTGAAGTTCAGCTTGGGGCTGTAGTCACAGCCGCCCAGCAGGCTGCCCAGGCCCAACAGGCCCATACCGGTCAGCACTTTGCGGCGGGTGAATAACGTACTCATCAACTGTGCATCCTGTGAAACGCCTGCATTGCCCTGGAGCTGCACATCAGGCTTGGGAAAGGAGTAACGATGCGGGTGCACAGTCTACCAACCCGGGCCAGCCCACGTAATCTGCGACGTTCTGCCACAGGGGCGCGTCGTGCTTCATCCCTGCGCGGCTTCGGTGGTAGAGTCGCCGCCATGAAATTGAGCCACCCCGACCGCGCCCTGATCGCCTGGACCCTGTACTTCTGCGTGCTGATGAACGTGTTCGTCTGCGGTTTGGGGCATGGCCAGATGATGGGCCAACAGCTCAACGGGATCGGTGGCGCGTTCTGTTCCGTGGAGGGCAAGCAGGCGCCACTTTCCGACAAAGGGTTGAGTAACCCGGCGTCCAGCAACATCTCGAACTACTTTGCCTGCCCGGTGTGCAACGCGGTGACCGTCGCCATCGTGTTCCTGATCGGCCTGGCCTGGTTGCTCGGCCTTGGGCAAATCCCACGCCCGGCCCATGAACGGCGCAGCAAGGCGCCTCCCCGATATTCCTGGCCGTCGGCCAACCCCCGCGCTTCTCCCGCTTTCTGACGTGTGCCTTGGGCCTCCTGTGACTAGGGGGCGTTCTATCGTCACGACTGTGAGTGCGTTCCATGAACCCTGTATTGCCTGCCGGCGCTCGGCGCCTGGTCAGCAAGGCGTCCCGTCGCCTGCGCGCAGAACCGACTCTGCCTGACTACCCGAGCAATTCCCGTTGTTTCGTGCACCTGGATGCACGCCTGCTGCCCCATTGGCACACCTTGTTCGACATCTGCCCGGCGTTGCTCAAGCTCGACCCACCGGAAGGCCTGAACCTGTTCCGCAGCTTCATGACCTGGGCCTACCGTAACCAGCCGCCGCTGGACTGGACTTATCACCTGAATATCTGCCGCTGGCTGCTCGGCTCGGCCTATCGCACGCAGATCGACGACGAACCGATCGAAGCGTTCATGGCCGCTGCGGCTGCGTGCTGGGTCAACACGGACGACAGCCAGGCCCGGGGTGTGGTCCTGGCCTGGCGAGGTACGCGGGTATTCGATTGGAAGGGCGACGCGTTGCCCGCTGCCGAGCGTCAGCCGTTGCCGACGCCGGTGGGGGATTTCGCCTGGTGCCCGTTGACGGTGCGGGGTGAGTTCAGCGGGTGGTTGCTGGTGCCGTGAGGTGCTGGCGGATCCAACTTTTGACGTCTGTCACCGCAATCTGATGCTGTGCATTGAAGGTCACGGCGGGGTCCCAGGCCACGCCGTGGCCTTGGGCGAACACGGCGCGGTATTTCTTCAAGTTGTCGTCCGGCGTCTCTGCCAGTTCCGCCTGCAAGAACGGCACTGACCAGGGCGTGCGTTCGAGGCTAATGCCCAGCACCGCGTCGACGGTATCGGCCAGTTGCCCGTAAGTCAGGGTGTCGCCGGCAGTGAACACCACTTGGTTGCTGAGTGGCGGTTCAGCCAGCACGATCTGCGCGGTCAGCCGGCCGATATCCTCTGGGGTGGTGACGGTGACAGCGGTGTCCCAATCACCCAGGGCATGCACGGTATTGTTGGGTAAATCGACCACACCAAAGGACGGTTCGAACAGGAAACTGGTGAACATCCCGGTGGAGATGATCAGCCACTGCGTGCCTTGTTGGCCGCGCAGCAGGTCGCGTACATCCAGCTGTTCATCGAAGGTGTCCTGCGGGCTGTCGCGACCGATCACGTCGTAGTCCACGCCAAATTGCCACGGCACGTAGCGTTGCACGCCGCCTTCGATGGCCGCCCGTGCGAGCTTGCGCTGGGTGCCCGGGCCTGCGGCAAACCCGGTGCAACAGATGACCGTGGCGAAGGGCGCGAAAAGCGCGGCGAGGGTGCTTTGGCTGTCGTTCTGCAAGTCGCCGGCGAGCAACTCGATACCCAATGTTTGCAGCTGCCGGGCGGTGGCCGATTGCAGGCTGGCAGGGCGCAGCACGACGGCTATTCGCGTGGTGTGTGACGCGGCTGAAGCGGCCAGCGCTTGCAGCACAGCCATGCCCAGTTCCCCGGCGCCGAGTACCAGAATGGAAGAAGGGGTCATAGGGTTCTCCGTCGAGGTTGAAAGTCGTGGCATGCTTGCAGAATTAGTCGCCACGCATAAGAAGGCACACCAGTGATACCGGGAGAACAGCATGGATAACCACGAGATCATCCGACGCTCGCAAGCGGCCTGCGATGCCCTGAGCGCAGACGATGACGGCCTCAAGCGCGAGCTGCTGACCCATGCCGGCAACCGGTGGTCCCTGGGGATCGTGCATGTGCTGGGCGTGAACGGCCGGTTGCGCCATGCCGAGATCGGCCGGCGCATGAAAGGCGTGACCCAGCGCATGCTCACCCGCACGCTGCGCCAGTTGGAACGCGATGGCCTGGTGCTGCGCCATGACTTCGAAGAAGTGCCGCCCAAGGTCGAATACGAACTGTCATCCCTCGGCACGCAGCTACTGGTGAACATGTTCCCGCTGTGGAATTGGGTGGTGGACAACGCCGATGCGTTTCGCCAGGCGCGGGAACGCTTTGATGCCACCCGAGATGAGGCTTTGTAATCGGCAACAGGCGCGGCACACTACGCGCCTTCAACGCCTCACCTTCAAGGATTGCCATGGATTGCAGGGTCAAACAATACGCTTCGTTGTTGTGGCTTGCCGGAGTATTGCTGGGTGCCGGCACACCGGCCTGGGCCGCCTCCTTTGATTGCAGGAAAGCCACGACGCCCGTCGAACAGACGCTCTGCGCCAATGCCGAATTGAGCCGCCTCGACACCATGCTGGGCGAGCACTACCGGCGTGCCATGGCCAAGCTTGAAGGTGCGCCACGCGAGGCGTTGCGCAACGGCCAACGCGCCTGGCTGCAAACCCGCAATGCCTGCGGCGTTGACGTCACCTGCCTGCAACCCTTGTTGAGCCGGCGAGTGGTTGAAGTGGGCAAGCTCACTCAGCCGGACACTGCCGAGCTGGACGCGATCATCGCGAGTATTCCCGACCGCCCGGTCGACGCCGCCAAAGGCTTGCGCGGTTACCCGTCGAGTGAGCTGGCGGCGGCGTGGCTGGTGTACCTGCAACGTTTCGAACCCACCAGCGGGGTGACCGCTGAAGAAGCCGACGCCAACCGCCAGCAGGTGTTGGCGGTGCTCAAGACCGACAGTTTCCCCTGGGGGATTTACCAGGACCTGGACAACGACCCCAAGGTCAGCCGCGACCAGGTCATGCTGACCCTGCTGCGCATGATGATCGAGCGTGCGCAGTACGCGTTTTTCGGCGACCAGCGCGCCTATGTGCACTGCTTTGTGTTCAGTCGCCACGGCGCTGATGCCTACGCGGCGTTCGGGCCGTTGTATGGTTCCACCCGCGACACCTTCGCCCCGGTGTGCGCGCCTCAGGGTGACCTGTTCAAACAGGCGCCCTGGACCCAGTTGGAAGCTGGTTTCGACCCCGCCATCGACAAGGCCAGCGGCAATACCGGCACCATCCGCTTTGCCAGCTATGCCGCGTGGAATGTGCTGGGGCTTCGTGCCACGGTCTCGCCACGGGACTTCCTCACACCGGCCGCGCCCGCGCAAGATCCCGCCGCCGTTATAAGCAGCTGGACCGATGACGCGCTATGGCCAAAAAAAACCCGTCAGCAGGCACTGGCCGCCATCGAGCCTGCACGGCAAGTGACGGCGACCTGGTTGCAGCGCGAGCGCGGGCTATCGGCCGATGACGCACGCAGGGCAGCGCGAGAAATTGTCCGGCAGTGGCTGGACCAGCGCCTGGACTTTATCGGCGACTACGACGGCAGCGAATAAGCCGCTAACTCCCGGTGCGAGGTGTGCGGCTCGGCGGGGTTTTATCGCTGCGGTGCTTGGGTTTGGGGGCCGGTTTGGCGCTGTCTTTTTTCGGCGTCGAATCGGCTTTTTTGTCGCTGTCGGCGGGGCTGCTGGGGTAGGTGCCTGGCGGCAGGGCAGAGCCTGCGGCATTGTCCCCGCTCAAGCTGGGCGGTGGGCTGGTGTCATCGCCGAAGGCCGCGTAGGCCGGGCTGCCCAGCCATCCGGCGAGGCAGATGATCAACACGATGTTGCGCGAGATATCGGTCTTCATGACGTGATCCCTTTTCCATGTTTCGTCGCCTACGGGTCAATTCAAGGCGGCTCACTAATTGGGAGTCATGGTGTGGAACCAAAGTTTGGAAAATTTCCCCGTGCGCGACGAAAGGCCATTGCCGGGCAGTTTTAATGAACCCTCACGCCGATCCCTTGACCTAATGCATACGACCTCAGGAGGTGACGCATGCAAATAGAATATGTCTGGATCGGTTTGGCGGTGATTTTGCTGCTGTTGGAGCTGTGGGCGATCAACATCGTATTACGCAGCACCGGTGGTTGGGAGACCAAGGGGCTGTGGCTGATCATTCTGATTTTCGTACCGCTGTTCGGGCTCATCGCCTGGGCCATGTTCGGGCCTAAACGCGAGATGCCTGATCAGCGTCGAAGCTGAAGTAGCAGGTAAAAAAACAGGCGCCTCAGGGCGCCTGTTTTCATTCAACGGTGGGCCATCAACCGGCAACGGCCTTGGCAATCGCGTCGTTGAATGCCGGCAGATCGTCCGGCGTGCGTGAGGTGATCAGCGTCCAGCCATTGGCCTTGCACTCTTTGACCTGTGCGTCCACCCAATCGGCCACGCCGGCGTTGATCAGGTCCGTGCGCACGCTTTTGTACGAGGTGAGGGTCTTGCCCTTGATGACGCCAGCGTCGATCAACGCCCAGGGGCCGTGACAAATGGCCGCCACGGGTTTGCCCGCTTTGACGAACTCATTGATCAGCTTGAGCGCTGCCGCGTCCTGGCGCAGGGTATCGGCATTTACAGTGCCGCCAGGGATGATCAGGGCATCAAAGTCGGCGCTGGAGACCTCGGACAATTTGGCATCGGATTCCACCGCCTTATCTTTCTCGGTGTCGCCCACAAAGGTCTGGGTCGTACCGCCCTTGCTGGAGGCGTGGGTCACGGTCGCGCCATCGCCACGCAGTTGCTGCAGAGGCTTGAGCAGTTCGTCGCGCTCGATACCGGTGTTGGAGGTGATGATCAGGATCTTCTTGGCAGTGAGTCGGGAACTCATGGTGGGGTGTCTCCTGTGGCGCACGTTGGATGGGAAGGTGTGACTACCGTCTGTTGAGCGGGCGTGTGTGCCGAAGGTTTAAATTAATTCGCGTTTATTTCTCCGATGGTCCGCCAGAGCAACTTCCTTGAACTATCACCTGGGAGCGGGCCTCTGCTGTTTACAGGCCGCTGTTTCAAGGGCCGTTCAACTGCCAGGAGCCATCGCCATGATCCCGTTCGCCTGTGATGAAAAAAGCCCTGATCCCACGCAGGGGGAATAACCATGGCCCGTTCGATTAGTGCATCAGAACTGGGCATCGACCTCACGCCGGAAGACGACAACAGCCTGTTCAAGTGGTTTATCGCCAGCTTTCTCATGGGCAAGCGCATTCAAGCGCCCATCGCGGCCCAGGCTTATCGGGTGATTGTCGAGGAGGAGGGCTGCGATACGGCGCGCAAGCTGCAGCATTGCACCTCGGCTCAATTGGTCGCGATGCTCGGGCGTGCGCATTACGTGCGTTACGACGAGTCCACGGCGCAACGCCTGCTCGACCTGAGTGCCAGGTTGAATGCGCAATACGCGGGCAACATCACGCAGATGCGTGACGCCAGTGAAGACCGCCAGTCATTTGAAAAACGCCTTGCCGAATTCGATGGTGTGGGCCCCAAGACCATTGAGATTTTCATGCGCGATGCAGCCGCGGTGCTGTTTTGATTGCGCCGCTGTCAGTGGGCTGCGCCGGTTGGAGCTTGCCTCGGCAATCTGCGTCAGCCTTTGAAGGCGAAGGTACGCATTTGCAACGTTATGCAGCGCGCTTGAATGCGGTGGAAATCAACAGTTCATTTTACCGTCCACACCTGCCCAAGACCTATGAGCGCTGGGCCCAGTCGGTGCCATCGACGTTTCGTTTTTCAGTCAAGCTGCCCAGGCACATTACCCATGAACTGCGCTTGCAGCACTGCGAAACAGCGCTGGATGAGTTCATTGGGCAATGCCTGCACTTGGGTGAAAAACTGGGCTGCCTATTGGTGCAGTTGCCTCCCTCACTGAGCTATGAACCGGTGGTGGCCGCAATGTTTTTCGCCACACTGCGTCAGCGTTTTTCCGGCGCTGTCGTGCTTGAACCGCGTCACGCCAGTTGGCTCAAGGCCGAGGCATTGTTGGAGCGTTTCCAGGTAGCGCGGGTGGCTGCTGACCCTCCTGTGATCGAACACGGAGTGAGCCCGAGTGGATGGCAAGGCGTGCGCTATTGGCGCCTGCATGGTTCGCCGCACCTCTATCACAGCGCCTATGGCCCGGAGCGCGTGCAGGCGTTTGCGCGACGGCTCGACCCATCTGTTGCACATGGCATTCCCACATGGTGCATTTTTGATAACACCGCCAGCGGGCATGCGGTGGCCGATGCGCTGTGCCTACTCGACCTCTACCCGCAACACTTCCAAGCCTAACTGCTCGTAGGCCTCCACACTTGGCACATGCCATTCGGTGATCAGCGTATGGATGCGGTTGCACGGCGCCACCACAAAGGGTTCCACGGCGCCGAGTTTGTCTGCCATGGTCACGGCTACCACGTGGGAAGCACTGTCGAGCAGGGCTTGCTTGACCGCCACTTCATCGAAATGCAGCGAGCTGATGCCGATCTGCGGGTGCAGCGCGCACACGCCGGTAAACAGCAGGTCTGCCTTGACGCTCTCAATCAGCCGAACGGTTTCATGCCCACTGGTGGACAGGGTCGCCGGGTTGAGCTGGCCGCCCGCCACAATCACTTTTACGTTGGGATGATCCGCCAGTGCGATGGCAATCATCGGTGACGGCGTGACCACGGTCAGGCGGATGTTGCGTGGCAAGGACTGGGCGATTTTCAGGGTGGTCGAGCCGGAATCGAACAGCACGATCTGCCCGTCCTCCACACGGTCTGCGGCCAATTGCGCGAGCTGGCGCTTGGCGTCGTTGGTCTCGCCGACGCGGGTGAAGAAATCCTTGCCGGTGTCTTTGGGCCGGGGCAGGGCGCCGCCGTGGACACGTTGCAAAAGACCGGCTGCCGCAAGCTCGCCGAGGTCGCGGCGGATGGTGTCCTGGGACACGGCAAAATGCTCCACCAGTTCGGCGGCGGTGACTTTGCCGTCGCGCTCCAGCAGCAACAGGATCTTCTGTTTGCGCAACGAAGGCAGGTCGATTGCTTGATGGGTGTTTTGCATGTTTATGCGTCTTTTTGCGGGTTTGTGCGAGATTAGCCCTCGGGTGATGTAAACGCAATGGCTGGTTGTATCGCAGATCTACGCTTACTCTCTGTGTTCAGTTCAGGGAGAGGTGACCCCGATGTCGTTGATCACAACCATCGAAGACTTACGCAAGCTCGCGCAAAAACGTGTCCCAAGGATGTTTTACGACTACGCCGATTCCGGCTCCTGGACTGAAAGCACATACCGGGCTAATGAAAGCGATTTTGCCCAGATCAAATTCCGCCAGCGGGTGGCGCGCAACATCGATTCGCGCTCGATCCGCGCCACCATGATCGGCCAGGACATGGCCATGCCGGTGGCTCTGGCGCCGACCGGGTTGGCCGGCATGCAGCATGCCGACGGCGAGATCCTCACCGCCCGCGCCGCTGCCGCTTTTGGCCTGCGCTACACCTTGTCGACGATGAGTATCTGTTCACTGGAAGACATTGCCGAACACGTCGGCCAACCATTCTGGTTCCAGTTGTACGTGATGCGCGACCGCGCGTTTATCGAGCAATTGATCGAGCGCGCCAAGGCCGCAGGCGTGGACGCATTGGTGCTGACCCTGGACCTGCAGATCCTCGGGCAGCGTCACAAGGACTTGATCAATGGCTTGTCGGCGCCGCCCAAACTGACCTTGCCGAACATCCTCAACATGGCCACCAAACCGCGCTGGGTGATGGGCATGCTCGGCACTAAGCGCCGTGGTTTCGGCAATATCGTCGGGCATGTGAAAGGCGTGGCCGACATGAGTTCGTTGTCATCCTGGACCGCCCAGCAATTCGACCCGCGCCTGAGCTGGGACGATGTGGAGTGGATCAAGCAATGCTGGGGCGGCAAACTGATCATCAAGGGCATCCTCGATGTGGAAGATGCGCGGCTGGCGGCCGATTCCGGCGCCGATGCATTGGTGGTGAGCAACCACGGCGGCCGCCAGTTGGACGGCGCGCCGTCGAGCATCAGCCAGTTGCCGGCAATCGTCGAGGCCGTGGGCAAACGGATTGAAGTGTGGCTCGACGGTGGCATCCGCTCGGGGCAAGACGTGCTCAAGGCGATGGCACTGGGCGCAAAAGGTACCCTGATCGGGCGGCCGCATTTGTACGGTTTGGGTGCGATGGGCGAGGCGGGTGTGACCAAGGCGCTGGACATCATCGCCCGTGAGTTGGACGTGTCGATGGCGTTGTGCGGCTATAACGATATACGCGATGTGAACCGCGAAATTTTGCTGCCGGGTACATTTCCCGAAAGCATTTATTGAGCAAAAAAATCGTAAAAAAATAAAAAGAGTTGTCCACGAAAACCGTGGGTATCTCTGTGGATAACTTTACGAAGGCCCGGCAGGGTTGGCGATTTAACCCGCGGTTAATATTTGATCAACTGCCGGCGCGGGCCAGTATGGGCAGGGTTTGCGCTTGACAGCCAAGCGCAGACCGGGTGCCGAAAAGTGCTTTCAGGAGTCGCCGTTGCGACCTGTGGAGTGTGTCACCACCTGTGCTGGCACCTTCGTGCGCATCAGATTGTCCAGCGCCTGGCCATAGCTACGGCCTGCCAGGCTCATGCTGTTGTTGTGGCTGGCACCGGGCACCAGCAACAACCGCTTGGGGTCCTGGGCGGCATCAACCAATTGCTGGCTGAAACGCGGCGGTACATAGCGGTCGTCGAGACCGTGCACCACCAGCAGCGGCATGTGTACCTCGGCGATCTTGTCGATCGAATCGAACTTCTGCGACAGCAACCAGCGCACCGGCAACGAGGTGTTGGCGACTGCAGTGGCGACATCGGCCAGGGAGGTGAACGTGGACTCGATCACCAGCCCGCGCACCGGCACCGGGTTTTGTTTGCTCAACTCTGCAGCGAGGTCGATGGCCACGGCGCCGCCCAGTGAATGGCCGTAGAGCAGGCGCTTGCTTGGGTCGGGTTGCAGCACCTGGAAGCGTTCCCAGGCAATGCGTGCGTCTTCGTACACGCTGGTTTCCGAAGGCAGGTCGCCCTGGCTCTGGCCGAAACCGCGATAGTCGATGGCCAGCACCGAATAGCCCAGCGCGTGCAACTGCTCAATGCGAAACAGCTGCCCGGTGAGGTTCCAGCGCACGCCGTGTAGGTAGAGGATCGCCGGGGCGTCCTTCTTGTCTGCCGGCCACCACCAGCCGTGAATATTCTGCCCCGACTTGAAACTGGCGGGCTTGAGGTCGAACTCCTGCACCGCTTTCGGCAAGCCGGTGTACCAACCCGCCGTGCCCGGCTCGATGCGAAACACCAGCTCGCGCTCCTTGTGTTGCAACACCGCGCAACCCACCGGCAGGCCGACGATCAACAGCGCCATGCACAATAGGGGAAACCAGCGCAGGCTCAGGCGGGACATAAAACGAGATGACATGAAGGTTCCAGGACAAAGGCGAAGCACGGGTTTTACCAGATGGATTGCGCGGGCAGGAATTAATTCGACCACCGTCAGGGGCGATAGCTTGCAAAGTGTTACAGCATTGAACAAACCCGTCACGGGTTGTTAGGGTGGGCAGCCGAACAGGAGAGCACGTCTATGGATTTCACAGGAAAAACCGCGATTGTCACCGGTGGCGCACGCGGGTTGGGGCTCAGTTATGCACGAGCGCTGGCCATGGGCGGCGCCCGGGTGGTAATCAGTGACATCGGGGCCGATAAGGTGGGGGCAGGTGCCGACCCATCGGTGGTACAGCTCGCTGCCCAGGCGTTGCAGGCTGAAGGCCTGGCGGTGATCGGCGTAGCGGGCGACTTATCCCAGCAAGCGGGTTGCCGGCAACTGATCGCGCACACGATCGAGGCCTTCGGGCAGCTCGATATCCTGATCCACAACGCTGGCTGGGTGGGCTACCAAAACATCGAAGACCTCGACCCCGCGTTCCTGCAACGGGCCATGGATATCAACCTCTACGCGCCACTCTGGTTGTGCAAGCACGCCTGGCCGCACCTGCTGCGCTCCCGCTCACCGCGCATCATTCTCACCACCTCCGACCGCGCCATGTATGCGCAGTACGAGCAGACGGGGCTGGCGGCCTACAGTGCCGGCAAGATGGCGCAACTGGGCATCATGAATGCGCTGAGCCATGAGGGCGCGCCGGCCGGTATTCGCGTCAACGCGATCTCGCCGGTGGCCAAGACCCGCATGTGGGGCGTGACTGAAGAGCCGGACGAACTCAAGCCGGACTGGGTGACACCGGGCGTGGTATTCCTGGCCAGTGCGCAGTGCGACGACACGGGCTATATCTTGCGCGCCAGCAATGGCCAATTCACCGCGACGCGGTTCACGGAAAACCCCGGAGTGGATTACCCGCGCGATCTGGCGCGGGTAAAAGCGCACAGCGCCGAGGAAGTCGCCGCCGCCTGGTCGCGTATCAAGCAGGCGCCGGCTCAGACGGTTGCTGGCACCTGAACTCGATTGCGCCCCCGCGCTTTGGACGCGCACCACTATCCGTAGCGTCGGGATGTGCAGCATCATTTCCTTGAACCTGGAGAGATCCTTCGTGGAGCGCGATTGTAGCCGCAAGTGATCCGCTTGACGCTGGCCTTGGCGCAACCACATGCTCCACCTTCCACGCGCTAAGGACCGACCATGGACAACAGCCCCGTTCGCATCAACGCCGAAGAAACCCTCTCGGACAACTGGTACATCCTCAAGAAATACAGCTTCGACCTGCGCCGCCAGGACGGCACCTGGCAGGCCCAGACCCGCGAGGTCTACGACCGGGGCAATGGCGCGACCATCCTGTTGTACAACCGTGCGCAACGCACCGTGCTGTTGATCCGTCAGTTCCGCATGCCCACCTTCGTCAACGACTACCACGGCTACCTGATCGAAGCGGCGGCCGGTTTGCTCGACAACGCCAGCCCTGAAGAACGCATCCGCCTGGAGGCCGAAGAAGAGACCGGCTACCGCGTTCACCATGTGGAAAAAATCTACTCGGCCTTCATGAGCCCGGGGTCGGTCACCGAGCGCATTCACTTTTTCATCGGTGAGTACCAGCCAGGCGACCAGGTGGGCAGTGGCGGCGGCATCGAGGAAGAGGGCGAGGACATCGAAGTGCTGGAGCTGGGCTTCGAGCAGGCCTTGGCCATGGTGCAGAGCGGTGAGATTGTCGACGGCAAGACCCTCATGCTGTTGCAGTACCTGGAATTGCGCATGTTGAAAGAAGGCTGGTGATCGTCGATGCGTGGGTGGGCGTTGCTGTGGGTGTTGATCGCGGGCAGTAGCAGCGCTGCCGAGGGGTTCTACAGCTGGGACGGCCCGGTGCCGACGGTGCCAGGCAAGCTGCTGCGCAGCGAGGCCTTGACGCCGCCACATAGCCTGGCGTCGGCCGCGCAGAACCTGCGCATTCTTTATTCCTCCACCGACGGGCTCGACAACCGCACGCCCATCGCGGTGTCCGGTGCGCTGTTCGTGCCCAAGGGCACACCGCCTGCCGGTGGTTGGCCGCTGATGGCCTGGGCCCACGGCACGGTCGGCAGCGCTGACCGTTGTGCGCCGTCACTCAACGAGCGCAGCCCACGGGACACGCGCTACCTCAACTATTGGCTCGACCAGGGTTATGCGATTGTCGCCACTGACTATCAGGGGTTGGGCACGCCGGGTTTGCACCCTTACGGGCTGACTCGCCCGCTGGCCTATGGCGTGCTCGACAGCATCCGTGCGGTGGGTGGGGGGGATTTCAAACTGTCTCGGCGGGTGGTGGTGTTTGGCCAATCCCAGGGCGGCCGTGCGGCGTTCGCCACGGCGGTGTCGGCCAAGGCCTATGCACCGGAAGTGGAGATTGTCGGCGTGGTGGCGACGGGCACGCCTTATGCCTCGACCCACACCCACGGCAAAAGCCCTGAGCTTGAAGAGGCGCGTCGTTCGGTGGTGCCGACGTTTGCCTACAACCTGTTGCGGCTGAGTACGGTGGCGTTGCTTGATCCTTCCTTTGTGCCTGGCGATTACTTGGCTGATCAGGCGTTACCGGCGTTCAAGGCCAGCCAGGAGGATTGCTTGCATGCTATTGAGCAGCGGGTGGTGGCGGATGGGTTGACGTTCAATAACAGCTTCAAGCGTTCGCCCAAGGTGGCGCTGGAGCGGGTTTATCGTGAGTCGGCGTATCCCACGTTGAAAACCGATGTTCCGGTGTTTTTGGGGACGGGGGGTAAGGACCGTGATGTGTTTGTGCCGGGGCAGAAGGCGTTGGTGAGGGAGGCTTGCGGGGTGGGGGATCGGGTGGAGTGGCATTTTTATCCGGAGCTGGATCATTCGGGGACGGTGAATGGGTCGTTGGGGGATTCGACGGGGTTTGTTCGGCGGGCGTTTGGGGGGGAGGGGATTGGGGGGAATTGTCCGCGTTAATTTTGTTGGGGGGCATATCCGTTATTTGGGTGATGGCGGAGTGTGGTTCCGCCCTTACGGCGGGTCACTTTTGGAAAAGAGCCCCAAAAGTAACCAAAAGGGCTCTTGCCCCAACACTCG
>NZ_JBWKRS010000045.1:0-44548 GCF_059419385.1 Pseudomonas sp. GW821-FHT05H12
CCGGTCGCCGGTCGTCAGGGAGAGACTGGCGGCATGAACCTTAAATGGTGTCCAAGAATACTTGACCAGTTCAAGCCGGCTCCTACAAGGATCGTTGTTGTCAATCGGTACGGGGCACGGCAAACACCGCGTTCGCCCGCGCCACTACCTTCTCCCCGACCTGCAGGCTCACCGTGGCAAACGCCATCTGCCGCCCTCGCTTGTGATGCTCCAACCGCACCACAATCCACTCCCCCACTTGCACGGCCCCGAGGTAGTCCAGGGTCATGCTCGCCGTGATCAACGGCAGCGGCGGCTCACTGGAAAACGCCATCGCATAGCCCATGCCGACGTCCGCCAGGGTCGCCAGCACCCCACCGTGTACCGTGCCGCGTCCATTGGCATGGCGGTTATCGGCACGCAAGCCTATCTCCAAATGTAAACCCTCACCCCGGCAGTAGGCCGGGCCCAATAAATCGAGCAGTGGACTGCTGCGTGGCAACGAGACAAAACCTTCTGGCACAGTGTGAGCGATCATGGTGAGTTCTTCCTTGGAGTCAGGCTTGAGGTGTACGCCTGGCCACCTCCGTCGGCCATCACCATCAGCCGCGCAAATCCCCGTTGATGCTTTGCGTTAATGCGCCAGACCCGGTTTAATCGCCGTCAAATTTCCCAGCACCTCCCAAGGAACCGCAATGCGCCATCTGGACGGCAAACCAACCCCTTATCTCCTGTGCTTGCTGGCGGTGCTGACCCTTGCGGGCTGCTCCCCCAAAGACCACTCCCGCGCCCGGGTGATCAACGGCGAGCAAAGCCGGGCCGGTGCGCAATTGGCTTATGAACATGAGCTGACCCTCGCCCTGCCCGGCGCCCTGCTCGCGCCGCGCATGCAGGAAACTCGGGAGGCCTGTGAGACCGCGCGTTTCGGTGCCTGCAACATCCTGGGCATCACCGAGGACGGCAACGGTGGCGAGATCATCCTGCGCATCGCCCCTGCCGGGGTGGAGCCCATGGTTGCCATGGCTGCCGAGGGCGGAAAGCTCGGGCAGCGCACCACCACTGCCGAAGACCTGGCCGATGCCGTCGCTGATGTGCGTCGTCGCCAGGACCGCCTGCAGGCCCAACAGCAACGCCTGGATGAGCTGGCCAAGCGCAAGGACATCACCGTCAGCGACCTGATTGCCCTGAGCAAAGAACAAGCGGCCATCGAGAACGAACTGCAGGAACTGGCCCAGGTCGCCGCCGGCCAGCAACGCCGCCTCGACACCAACCGCGTGACCCTGAACTTCCGCTCCTCCGACGGTGCGAACCAACAATCACGCTTCAGCCGGATGTTCAGCAACCTCGGCGACAACCTGGTCAACGGCACGGCAGACGCTCTGGAACGTGCGAGTTATGTGCTGCCGTTTGTGATCCTGGCGTTCCCGGTGGTGTGGCTCTGGGTGTGGTTGTGGCGCCGGTTTGTCAAACGCCGCACGTGATCAGCGTTTCATACAACGCTGGTACCGTTCATCCACCCGCTTGGCAAACCACGCCGTGGTCAGGTTACGGGTGATCTTGGGGCTCTTGAGCACGATGCCCGGCAGGATCGCCCGTGGCATCGGCTTGCCGGCAGCCTTGTCGGCCAGTGCAAACACACGCTTGTAGAGGGTGGTGTCTTCGAAATCCAAGCTCTCACCCTCCTCAAGCTGGCTGCGGATGCTGGGGTTGCGCATATCCAGCTTTGCCCCCAGAGAGCGCACCGCCAGCTCGGTGGTGCCCGGTAGCAATGAACCGTAGCGAATCAGATCACCATCCAACGCCAACTCGGTACCCGTCACTCGGCTGACCGCAGCCTGGAACGCGGCATTGCGGCTGGCGTACCAGCCGGCGTTGAAATCGGCAAAACGGTACAGCGGCTGGTCGTAGTTGACCGGGTAGCCCAGCAAGTGCGCGATACCGAAATACATCCCACCACGGCGGGTGAAGACTTCGCGTCGGAGGGTGCCATCCACCGTGTAGGGATAACCCCGGGCCTGCTTCTGCGCAAAGTCGATGCTGACCTGCATGGGGCCTGCGGTGTGCACCGGGTTGAAGCCGCCAAACAGGGTGTTGCCCAACGGCACCATGCTGATGAAGTCATCGAAAATGCCGCTCAGGTCCTTCTCGGTGCGCGCGGCGCTCAGGCGGTCGGCGTAGGTTTTCCCGGTGGGCGAGCGCAGTTGCAGCGCGCTGCGGACGACAAACGCCGGTACGTGGACTTTCCCCGCACGCCGCAGGATTTCATCCTGGGCGATCTTGCCCATGTTCGGCACGGGCGGGTCGACCTGATAAGTGGACTCCTGCTCGGTCACCGCCAGCACGGCACAGATATTCTCGGTACTCGGGTAGATTTTCTGGGTATCGAAGGCGGTGTAGATGTCCTGGGCCCAGCCGTTGCGGTCGGCCACCGTCGCCGGCAGCAGGCGCACGATTTGCGCCTTCACCTCGGTTTCGCTGCGCTCGGGCTGCTGCGGGTTGCGGGTTGTGGAGCAACCGGCCAGCACCAGCAAAGCGGCAAGGCACAGGATCAGGCGGCTTGGGAACATAGGGCTTCCTTGAAAGGCGACAGGCCGGGTATTGCAGATATCGACCGGTAAGTCTAACCGGCGTTCGCCGGGTTGCTGGGCTTTCGAGTCTTTTCCAAAAATGACAGGTTCCTCCCCCGCTCAAGTAGCACGCAAACGGCTGAAGTGTCCCACGTGATGACGGGACAAGCTCTACAGATATCGCCCAAAAACCACTGCAAAGTCTTCCGCCTGAATACACAGTGCGAGGGATTGCAGATGGCGTTATTTATTAAGCCCCCATTTCATGGGGCATGCTCTTGATCGCCCTTACCAGCCAAACCATTGGCTTTCTGGTACTGGCGGCCATGGATTCAAAGACGCGCGACGTCGAATCCGTTATCAGCGACTTCAAGCGCTGCCTGAATGCCTACGACGCCTGGGCCGAGAGTTTTTTCAGCTTTTCCGCCCTGGATATCGAGCAGGTCTTCAAAGTCGGTGATGAAGTGGCGCTCGTTGCGCCGATCAACCGCTCCATCCTGCCCAGCAGCACCACCGTAACGTGCCAGGCGAAAGGCACGCTGACCCTGGTGCACATGTTCCAGAGCTCTCGGTTCGTGCCCATTGGCAATACGCCGGTGGTGTTGCAGCGCATCGACCCAAACGGCGGCCCGCTGGGCGACCCCATCCATAAAACCATCGGGCCCAGCGGCATACTCGAAGTCACAGAGTGCGACCGTAACCAGCAATACCGGGTCAACTTCTACCCTAATGTCTCCGCCACACATTTCAAGGCGCTGTATGCCTCTTACCAGACGGTCATCGCCCCCCTGGAAGGTTGGCTGCGCAAGGAATGGCGCGACACCTTCGAGCCGCTTTGGAAGGACTACTCCGAAGCCAACTTTCTCAATCGCTACCTCTCGCTTTATCAAGCCTATGTCCGCGGATTCAACGAGGCGCTGTACTCGCTCTGGGACAACCTGAAACAAGTGCTCCAATGGCTGTCAGCTCCGCTGGTCCATGCCGAACAACTGCTGCATTACCTGTCCCAGGTTGAGTTTGAAAACCTGTTGAAGCTCGACACCGATGCCATCGCAAAGGGCTTGCTGGTACTCAGCGATGAGCCGCTGCTGTTTATCTACCTGGCCGCAATGGTCAGTTGGATGCGGATGTTGCCACCTCCGTACATGAACGAATTGCTGGGTGAAATCAGCTTTGAAGTGCTGATCAACCTGGTGCTTATGCTTGCGACGGCCGGAATGGGCACCGCGATCCGCTTGGGTTCGAAGGTGCTGGCGGGCGTCAAGTCGAAAGCTGCCCGCACTTGGCTGAACCACATGGCCAAGCAATTCGGAAAAGCTCGGGTAGATGACCATCTTGAGATGGGCAAACCGATATGGCTGGGTGGGACTGGAACGCCGATCAAGATGATCCCCGATGTGCCGTTGAAGGCCGGGGGCAATCTGGTTTCAAACCCCGTCCCGGTGGTGCGCGAAAAGGCACAACGCACGGTGTTGGTCAGGCAGGAACAGGTCGATGACGTGCCGGCGTCGGGGAAAAACCAGAACGGCGATGCGGCGACCTGCTCGGCGACTACGTGTACTAACGGTTGTCCGGTGTCGATGGTTACGGGCGAGGAATTGCTCACCCTCACCGATGGCACGCTCGATGGGATATTGCCGTTTGAGTGGACGCGGCTGTATCGCACCAGTGCGGTGGAAGTGGATTGCGGGTTGGGGTTTGGTTGGAGCCATGCGCTGGCGCATCGCCTGGTGGTTACGGGTGATTCGGTGGTGTGGACGGATCATGAGAACCGTTCGACAGAGTTTCCGCTGCCCTCCTCCGCCCGCCCTGCGATCACCAACAGCTTGGCCGAGGCGGCGATTTATCTGGGGACGTTGCCGGATGAGTGGGTGCTGGCGCAAGGCTCGCGGTTTTTCCATTTTGTTAATGGTGCGCTGACAGCCATCAGCGATGCCTATGACAACCGGCTGCGTATTTCCCGGGATTTCAGGGGGCGCATTGAGCGGGTGGATAACGGCGTCGGGCAGTCGTTGTTCTTGCGTTATTCGTCGAGCCGCATCGTTGGTGTGGACTACCAGATTCATCGGGCTGAGGGACCGGGTGAGTTTGTCTGGGTTACCGAGTACACCGTTGTTTCCTACGCCTATGACGACCTTGGCCGACTTGTGTGTGCGACTAACGCTGTCGGTGAAAGCGAGGTTTATCGCTACGACGATCAGCACGTCATTCTTGAACGCCAGTTGGCCGGTGGGGCGAGTTTCTTCTGGGAGTGGGAAAGGTCTGGCAAGGCGGCGCGCTGTGTTCGGCACTGGGCCAGCTTTTCGCAGATGGACACGCGCTATGCCTGGGATGACAACGGCCAGGTCACGGTGTTTAACGCCGATGGCAGCCAGGAAGTCTATGTGCATGACGAGCGTGCGCGGCTGGTGCAGCGCATTGATCCGGACGGCGCCGAGCATTTCAAATCCTACGACGACAAAGGCCGGCTGACGGTTGAGCAGGATCCTCTCGGGACGATCACCGCCTATCAGTACGACGAAGCCGGACGTTTGGTGGCGCTGTTTCCGGGGGACGATGAGCCGACGTCCTACGAGCATGACAACGGGTTCGTACGAGCAGTAAGGCGTGGTCAGGCGGTCTGGAAATATGAGCGTAATGACAGGGGCAATATCACCCGCAGGATTGATCCTGAGGGCCACAGCACCGACTACAGCTACGACAAATATGGGCAACTGACGGGGGTTTGGTTTCCGGATAACAGTTGTCAGCGGTTGGTGTGGAATGAGCGGGGGCAGTTGCTTGAGGAGCACCTGCCGGAGGGTGGGATTAAGCGGTATCGCTATGACGACCTTGGCCGGCAGGTGGCGCGGGAGGATGAGCATGGCGCGCTGACCCAGTACCAGTGGGACAGCGTGGGGCGACTGGTTCGGGTGGTGTTGCCGGGGGGTGCAGCGCGGGAATACAGCTACAACCCTTATGGAAAAATCACGTCTGAGCGGGATGAGTTAGGCCGCGTTACCCGCTACGAGTATGCGGATGGGCTGCACCTGATCAGCCGTCGTATTAATTCCGACGGCACCCAGGTCAAGTATCGCTACGACAACACGCGGTTGTTACTGACTGAGATCGAAAATGAAGTCGGTGAGACCTATGGATTGCAGTATCACCCCAATGGCCTGATCCAGCAGGAGATAGGGTTTGACGGTCAGCGCACGGCTTACGTCTACGACCTCAATGGCAATCTGCAGGAAAAGACTGAACACGGCGACGACGGCAGTCAGCTGGTTACCCGCTACGAGCGCGACCACGCCGGCCGCCTTGTACGAAAAACCCTCCCCGACGGCAAAACCGTCGACTACACCTACGACCGCCAGGGCAACCTCCTAGGTGTCGAGGACGGTCACTGGGCTTTAGCCTACGAGTACGACAGCCAAAACCGCCTCACCGCCGAACACCAAGGGTGGGGCACCTTGCGTTATGGCTACGACGCCTGTGGCCAACTCCAGCACCTGCGCCTGCCCGACAACAACCGCCTGGTCTTCAATCATGCCAAAGGCGGCCACCTCGCCACCGTCGAACTCAATGGTGAAGTCCTCACCTCCCACCTGTTCAAAGCCGGCCAGGAACACCAACGCCAACAAGGCCAGCTCCTCAGCCACTACCACTACGACGACCAACAGCGCCTGCACGCCCACACTATCACCCAGCAGGAGCACCAGCTCTACGGACGCCACTACACCTACGACAAGTCCAGCAACCTCACCCGCCTGCTCGACACCCGCAAGGGCCAGCACGACTACACCTACGACCCACTGAACCGCCTCACCCGCGCCGACCACTCCCAGGACCTGCAAGAGCGCTTCGCCCACGACCCGGCCGGCAACCTGCTCATGCAAAACCGCCCCGGCCCGGACATCGTCGCGGGTAATCGGCTGATGATTCAGGGGGACCGGCATTACGACTATGACGCTTTCGGCAATCTGATCCGTGAGCGGCGTGGCAAAGGTCACCTACTCGTCACCGAGTACCGTTACGACTGCCAGCATCGGCTGA
Source organism: Pseudomonas sp. GW821-FHT05H12 (assembly GCF_059419385.1). Taxonomy (NCBI): domain Bacteria; kingdom Pseudomonadati; phylum Pseudomonadota; class Gammaproteobacteria; order Pseudomonadales; family Pseudomonadaceae; genus Pseudomonas; species Pseudomonas sp. GW821-FHT05H12. The sequence continues at coordinate 6,582 of NZ_JBWKRS010000045.1, forward strand.
TCGGTATCACCCAACCCAACGGGCAGACGGCCAGTTACCGTTACGATCCGTTTGGGCGGCGGATCAGCAAAACCGTCGACGGGGTTACGACCGAATTCTTTTGGCAAGGCGACAAGCTGATTGCCGAGCACCACAAGGATCGGCAACGCAGCTACCTCTACGAACCCGGTAGCTTCAGGCCGCTGGCCTTACTGGAAGGCTTTGGCCCCAAACAAACCAAGCCCTTCCACTACCAACTGGATCACCTGGGCACCCCACAAGAACTCACCGCCTCCAACGGCGAAATCGTCTGGTCCGCCCACTACCGCGCCTACGGTGAAATCAGCCGACTGGACATCGGAAAAATCGACAACCCGCTGCGTTTCCAGGGCCAGTACTTCGATCAGGAAAGCGGGCTGCACTACAACCGCCATCGCTACTACAATCCGGATATTGGTCGCTACCTGACACCGGACCCGGTGAAGTTGGCGGGTGGGATCAATGCGTACCGGTATGTGCCGAATCCTACAGGGTGGGTGGATCCGCTAGGTTTAAGCACATGCCCTGGAGAAGATGGCTGCAAGCCAAGCACCACAAATCAACCTCCCAAGGAAAGTGTTAATCACGGAGAACCTGCGCTACCGCAACTGACGCGTGCGCAGCGACAGGCAAGAATTGATGAGTTTGCGGAAGCAAATGCTCACCGGCGGTTAGCAGAACTTGAGGTGTCAATCCCCCGAGCACATTTCTTAGAAAAGCACGGAACCCAAACGTCGTTAGCGTCGCAGCTTGAGCGAGTAAAGACAGCTAAAAATCCCACGACCGGAGAAATAGAGAGATATGTAAGTGGCCCACACATAGGAGAGCCTCGGCCACCTAGTGCAGCTACACATTTTCTAAGCCACAGGGATCAACTCAATGCTATTTACCGCGCACAGCTAATCTTTAAACAGATAAACTTGACGGCTTCCCAAAAACCGATGGACATGGGAAAAGTAATAGCCGAGGGATACAAGAGAGAAAACTATGAATATGGAAAAACAACAAAAGCTAGAGTCTTTTTAACAGAAGACGGACAGCCTATAACCGCCTACGGAGATCTTTAATGAAATTTAAACCAAGCTTATCCATCATCCAAGGCCTCCTATTTACTTACAGCACAGAAAACTTGCACGATCCGATAAAAGAAGCGCTCATCACTTCAATAAACGTTAACAACGAACAAGAACTTAAAGGGCTTTTTGAAAAAATAACCAAGCCTGCGTTCATGAGATACAAATACGATGAAAGGCATTGGCACATCGAAACACTCGAACACTTTCTGGCAACAGAGGAGAATTTCGAATCGGTATTCTATCTATTCGACACGCACTTCAACGATGAAATTTTAGAAAAAAGAAAATTCATGAGAATTTTGCTTGAATCGCTCTTAACATATGATAAAGAAGCAACAACCATCGAATCCATACGAAAGCAAACATAAGTATCCTTTCATGCTTTCGGGCAAGGAGACAGTGAGCTTTTTCAGATAACAGGGAGCCAAGAACATGAAGATCGCCCCAAGTATGTCAATAATCCGTGGTCTACTCTTCACATATGACAAAGAAAATACAGACAACTTAGAAAGGGAGCGATTAATCTCCTCAAAAAACGTAAACGACGAAAAAGAACTTACTGAGCTTTTCGATGAGCTGACGAAGCCGGAATTTCTATTATACACAGAGCCCGATCAAGAATGGTTCATCGGCTCAATCGAACACTTCCTGTCAGCTGACAATACCTTCGATGCAGTTTTCAAAACGATGACGACGTATTTCAGCGAGCTTGTAATTGACCAGAAAAAGTTCATACAAACTCTTCTGAGTCGACTAAGAATTTACAAGTGCTTATCAGCAAAAAACTGACCGTCGCGAGCGAGTTTGCTCCCGACGGCGATGCATCAGCCAACATCCCCAGTGACTGATATACCACTATCGGGGGCAAGCCCCCTCCCACATCTGGTATTGCCGTGAGTGTTAGATCCCAGCCAACGCCAAATCCATCGCAAAATACGTAAAAATCAAATCCGCCCCCGCGCGCTTGATCGATCCCAACGTCTCGCGCACCACCCGCGCTTCGTCAATCGCGCCCGCCTGGGCGCCGAACTTGATCATCGCGTACTCGCCGCTCACTTGGTACGCCGCCACCGGCAGGTGTGAGGCTTCGCGGATGTCGCGGATGATGTCGAGGTAGGCACCGGCCGGCTTGACCATCAGTGCGTCCGCGCCTTCCTGTTCGTCCAGCAGCGATTCGCGCACGGCTTCGCGGCGGTTCATCGGGTTCATCTGGTAGCTTTTGCGATCGCCCTTGAGGGCGCTGCCGCCAGCTTCGCGGAACGGGCCGTAGAGGGCCGAGGCGAATTTGGTGGAGTAGGCCATGATCGGGATGTGGGTGAAGCCGGCGTCATCCAGTGCGCGGCGGATCGCCTGGACCTGGCCGTCCATGGCGGCGGACGGTGCGATGACATCGGCACCGGCGCGAGCGGCCGCCACGGCTTGTTTGCCGAGGTTGACCAGGGTTGCATCGTTGTCGACGTGGGCGCCGTGCATCACGCCACAATGGCCGTGGTCGGTGTATTCGCAGAAGCAGGTGTCGGACATCACGACCATTTCCGGTACGGCGTCCTTGATGATCGAGGACATGCGTGAGACCAGGCCGCGTTCTTTCCAGGTGTCGCTGCCGCTGGCGTCCAGGTGGTGGGACACGCCGAAGGTCATGACCGACTTGATGCCGGCACGGGCATAACGCTCGATTTCGGCGGCGAGTTTTTTCTCAGGGATGCGCTGCACGCCCGGCATGCTGGTGATCGGTACGAAGTCGTCGATTTCTTCTTCGACGAAGATCGGCAGCACCAGGTCGTTCAGGGTGAACTCGGTTTCCTGGAACAAGCCACGCAGCTCCGGGGAGCGGCGCAGGCGGCGTGGGCGGGCTTGGGGGAACTGGCTGGTCATGGCTTTCCTGGCTTCCAAAACGGTAGAGGCACATATATTTGGGGCGAAAGCTTATGCCCCTAGGCCCCCACGGCACAAACGCGCGGGGACCAACAGTGTATTGCGAGGCCTGTAACAATGTATTGATCTAGAGCTGCAGGCGCCCGTCGATGCACACCGCAACCGCACCGCCCACCCATATTTCAGGGCCGTGGCGCTCGATGCGAATGCGCCCCGCCCGCCCCATTGCCGTGCCCTGGCTGACGACATAGCGCTCAGGCGCCAGGCCCTCCCCCAGCAGCCATTGGGCAACGCCCGCGTTCAGGCTGCCGGTGGCCGGGTCTTCCTGGGCGCCGTCACCGGCAATAAAGGCGCGCACTTCGAATTGCGCATCCACGGCATCGCGCACAGGGTCGCAGGCGGCGATCACGCCCACTGCCAGGCCCAGCAGTTGCGAGTAGTCTGGCTGTAAACCCAGCACCTGCTCGCGATCAGCCAGCATCAGCGCCAGCCAACCCGCGCCATTGTCGACCCACTGGCTGCGCAGGATCACTTCGGGCGCCAAACCCAACCCCAGGCGTACGCGCTCCAGCAACGGCGCCTCCACCGCGCCGGAACGTATCAGCGGCGGCGCGATAAAGGCCAGTTCATCCCCTTGGCGGCGGATACGCACCAGGCCGATTTCGCATTCCTGGATGATCTCTTCACCTTTGGGGATGCCCCCCGCCTGCAGCCACGCGTGGCAACTGCCCAGTGTGGGGTGGCCGGCGAACGGCAGCTCCTTGAGGGTGGTGAAAATTCGCACCCGGTAGTCGGCCTTCGGGTCACGCGGGGTCAGCAAAAACGTGGTTTCGCTGAGGTTGGTCCACTTGGCGAAATCGGCCATCTGTTGGTCAGTGAGGCTGTCGGCCCCCAGCACCACCGCCAGCGGGTTGCCCTTGAGCGCGATGCGGCTAAAGACATCCAGCTGCTTGAAATCGAAGGTCGGCATGCGTCAACTCGGAATGTTCAGGCCACGGATCACGGCCGGGCGTGCGACAAAACCGTCCAGCGCACGCAGCACGTTGGGGAAATCAGCGATGCCCACCAAGTCGCCAGACTCATAGAAGCCGATCAGGTTGCGGATCCACGGGAAGGTGGCAATGTCGGCGATGCTGTAGTCATCACCCATGATCCAGGTGCGGCCCAGCAGGCGTTTTTCCAGCACATCCAGCAGGCGTCGGGATTCGGCGACGTAGCGGTCGCGGGGGCGCTTGTCTTCGTAGGCCTTGCCGGCGAATTTGTTGAAAAAACCCAATTGGCCAAACATCGGGCCGATACCGCCCATCTGGAGCATCAGCCACTGGAGGGTTTCGTAGCGGGTGGCCGGGTCTTCGGACAGCAGTTGGCTGGTTTTTTCCGCCAGGTAAATCAGGATCGCGCCGGACTCGAACAGCGCCAACGGCTGCCCGCTCGGGCCATTGGGGTCGATGATCGCCGGGATCTTGTTGTTGGGGTTCAGGGACAGGAACTCGGGTGACAGTTGGTCCTGGGTCTCGAAACTGACTTTGTGCGCTTCATAGGGCAGGCCCAGTTCCTCGAGCATGATCGACACCTTGACGCCGTTGGGCGTGGGCAACGAATACAGCTGCAAACGTTCTGGGTGCTGGGCCGGCCATTTGCTGTTGATCGGGAAAGCGGCGAGTGCGTTCATCGGGAAATCCCTGGGCAGAAAGCCCCCATGATAGTCACCTGAGCGCCACTGTGCATGGGTCATCAATGCGCAACATACCCACGCTAATCTGCGGCGCAGGCGAACCAAAGCGTCAATGCGGACTCATACGTGCGCCCACACGGTGAAAGGAGACACCTCGTACAACGACAAGGAAAACCACAGCGGGCCCATCCGCCTTAATCCGAAGCACGAAGACTCGAACCTACAATGACAATCAAGCCTCTGTGCCTTGCGCAACGCCTCAAACGCTATACCTACCTCTTGCCGTCGCTGCTGTTGCTGGGCGGCGCCATCGGGCTGACGCTCGAATCCCCGTTGAGCAAGGCCGAACAGGTGGACGGCGTGCAAACCCTGGTTTTCCTGCGCCACGGTGAAAAACCCAGCGGCGGCCTCGGCCAGCTCAACTGCCAGGGCCTGAACCGCGCGATGAACCTGGCCACCGTATTGCCGGAAAAATTCGGCAAGGCCAATTTCGTGTTTGCCGCCAACCCGACGCGCAATGTCGAGGAAGGCGAGAAGGACAATTCATACAGCTATATTCGCCCCCTGATGACCATCAGCCCCAGCGCCATCAAGCTGGGCCTGCCGGTGAACATCAAGTTCTCGGCAAATGACACCAGTGCCCTGGCCGACGAACTGGTGGAAGACAAGTATCACAACGCGATCATTTACACCGCCTGGTCACACGGCTACCTGCCGGAGCTGATCAACAAGGTGGCCAGTGAAGCCTCGGGCGAAAAGCACACGATTACCCAGGATTGGTCGGGCAGCGACTACGATACGCTGTACGTACTGACATTGACCTGGCACAACGGCAAGGCTTCGCTGCTGAGCCGCAACTACAAGCAAGGCCTGGACAACGGCGACCAGAATTGCCCTGAACCCACCCAGGTCAGCGCCGAATTGTAATGGGCCGCACACTGAAAACGCCGCATTCTGACCAGCAGAATGCGGCGTTTTTTTATTGGCGGGCGGCGAGCAAGCGCTTGTGGCGGTTGCGTCGTGCGATGTTCAGGCACTCGATCACGGCGGAGAACGCCATGGCGGCATACACGTAGCCTTTTGGCACATGGGCGCCGAAGCCTTCGGCGATCAGCGTCATACCGATCATGATCAAAAAGCCCAGGGCCAGCATGACCACGGTCGGGTTGTCGTTGATGAACTTGGCCAACGGCTCGGCCGCCACCAGCATCACGATCACCGACGTCACCACGGCAATGATCATGATCGGCAAGTGTTCGGTCATGCCAACAGCCGTGATGATGCTGTCGATGGAGAACACCAGGTCGAGCAACAGGATCTGCCCGATGGCCGCAGCAAAGCCGATCGCCACGACGTTGCCAGCACTGGTTTCTTTCTCTTCCGGCTCCGGGTCCATGCTGTGATGGATTTCGGTGGTCGCCTTCCACACCAGGAACAGGCCACCGGCGATCAGGATCATGTCTTTCCACGAAAACGCCTGGCCGAAGATCTCGAACACCGGCGCCGTCAGTTGCACGATGAACGCGATGGTACTCAACAGGCCCAGGCGCAAGACCAACGCCATGCTGATACCGATGCGCCGGGCCTTGGCCCGATGCTTTTCCGGCAATTTGTTGGTGAGGATCGAGATAAAGATCAGGTTATCGATGCCCAGTACGATTTCCATGACGATCAAGGTCGCCAGTGCAACCCAGGCGGTGGGGCTGGCGGCCAGTTGTAAAAGGTAGTCCATAGGTCAGTCCTGACGTGGTAGTGCTGGGGAATTAGGTTTCTTTGGTGTCGGAAGCGTCTTCGGCTTCTTTTTCCGGCTTCTCAGGCTTGATCAGCCCCTGGGTTGCTTCACTCAACGCCTGCTCGGCAGCCTTGTGGGTATCGTCGATCGCTTGCTTGGCCGATTCGGTCGCCTTGCCCAGCACTTGCTGGGCGCTCTTCTCAACCTGATCACAACCACTGACCACTACCAATGAAAGCGCAAGCAACGACGCGGCGCCCAGGGAATTGAGTTTCATGAAGTATTCCTCGTTAGAACCATTGGGTCCAAGTAGTGGCCCCTCGATAGCGAGGCATTCTATGCAGGCGAACACTTCAGGAAAATTCGTATTTTTCTCGCGTATACTTCGGTTTTCACGAAGTGATTGCCATCGTGCTCAATTACCGACAACTGCATTACTTCTGGGTCGTGGCCAAGACCGGCAGCATCGTGCGCGCCTGTGAGCAACTGAACCTCACGCCCCAGACCATCAGCGGGCAGATCAGCCTGCTCGAGCAAACCTTTGGCGTTGCATTGTTCCAACGTGTCGGCCGCCAGCTTGAACTGACCGAGGCCGGGCGCCAGGCCCTGCCCTACGCAGAGCAAATGTTCCAGACCGGCAACGAGCTGGAGGCGATGTTGCGCGCCCAGCCCAATGAACAGCAGATCCTGTTTCGCGTCGGCGTGGCGGATGTGGTGCCCAAATCCATCGTCTACCGGCTGATCGCCCCGACCATGGAGCTCAGTGAACCGATCCGCATCACCTGTCGTGAGGACAAACTCGAACGCTTGTTGGCCGACCTGGCGATCCAGCGCCTGGACCTGGTGATTTCCGACAGCCCCATGCCCTCTCACTTGGACATCAAGGGTTACAGCCAGAAACTGGGGGAATGCGGCATCAGCTTTTTCGCCACCCGGGCGTTGGCTGACCGGTACGGCGGCGATTTCCCACACTGTCTGCAGGGTGCGCCGCTGTTGATTCCTGGCGCAGAGACGGTAGTGCGCAGCCGTTTGCAGCGCTGGTTTGCAGAGCAGCAGATCCAGCCGAAGATCATCGGTGAATTCGACGACAGCGCGTTGATGCAGGCTTTCGGCCAATCCGGCAGCGGGATATTCATCGCCCCCAGCGTGATTGCCGATGAGGTAGTGCGCCAATACGGCGTGGCGCTGATTGGCCAGACCGACGCGGTGACCGAGTCGTTCTACGCGATCTCGGTGGAGCGCAAGGTCAAGCACCCCGGCATCGTGGCGATTACCGAAGGTGCTCGACGGGAGCTGTTTACCGCCCTGCCCTGACTACTCAGGCGCCCGCGGTGTCTGGTTGCCTGGCGGTCATCAGCCACAGGGCCAGCAGGATCGATACGAAGATAAACCCGGACGCCGCAAACCCCAGGCTACCCAGGCCCAGGTTGTCGATCACATGCCCGCCAACCATGGCACCCAAGCCAATCCCCAGGTTGCCCCCGGCAATGTTCAACGACGCGGCAAACGCCGGCGCGTGGGGCGCGGCCTTCATCAAGCGCACGTGGCTGACCAGAAACATCGCGGCCTGAGTCACGCCCCACACTGCCATCGCAGCGGCAAGACCAAGGGTGGAGTGAATCGCGGGCACCAGCGCCACCATGCCGGCAATCATGAACGCGCAGAACACCATCGATGCAATCAACGGGTGACGATCCACCGCACGGCCGCCCAACGCATTGCCGATCAGCCCAACGGCGCCGAAGCCCATCAGGCACCAGCCCACCAGCGTGCCGTCGAACCCGGCCAGGCGCTCGAGGATGTCCGCCAGGTAGGTATAGGCGGTGAACATGCCGCAGAACACCAGGATCGACAGCAGGATATGCCCCTGCATCAGCGGGCTGCGCAGGATCTTGAACTGCGCGCGCAAGGTCACTTGGTCGTTCTTCGGCTTCGTCACCGGCAGGTAGATGAACAACAGCAAGGCCTTGGCCAAGGCCACCACGGCAAGGATGGCAAATGCGGTGCGCCAGCCGAACATGTCGGAAATCAGCGTGCCCACGGGAATCCCGAACACCGTGGCGCAGACAATGCCAAAACCGATCTTCTCGATGGCTCGCCCGGCGTATTCGGGGCCGACGATGTCCACCGCCGTTTCACTGGCCAAGGCCCAGAACACTGGCAACCCCAGGGCCGGGATCAACCGCGCCAATGCCATTACCCAGATATTCGGCGCCAGCGCCGCCACGGTATTGGCTATGCCAAACAGGACCAGGATGACGATAAACAGTCGCTTGCGCTGGAATCGCGCGAAATACGCCGTGAGAAACGGGCCGAATGCCGCGACGGTAAACGCGAATAACGTCACCAGCAGCCCCGCCTGGGGCACGCTGACGTTCAGGTCCCGCGCAATAGAGGGCAGCAGGCCGACAATCACAAACTCTGTGGTCAGCACGGTAAAACCGGCAGCCGACAACAGCAGGATAGGGAACAACATGAAAACTCCAGAAACGACAACATCAACGACAACCCGAGGGTTCGCTGAAAGATAGAGTGATAAAGGGATGTCGAATCTTAACAGAGTGTGTCGAATGCAGCCCATGAAAAAGCCCGGTGGTGCCTGCTGGCACACACCGGGCTTCGACGCATCAAGGCTTAGAACGCGCCCATGTAGTCGCGTTTGCCCACTTCCACACCGTTGTGACGCAGCAGGGCGTACGCGGTGGTGACGTGGAAGAAGAACTGCGGCAGGCCGTAGGTCAGCAGGTAGGACTGGCCGCTGAAGCGCTTCTCTTTAGGAGTGCCTGGGCGGGTGATGATTTCGATGCCTTCCTTGCCGTCGATTTGCTCAGGCTGGATAGTGTCGACAAACGCCAGCACCTTGGCGATCAGCGCCTGCAGGTCGGCGAAGGTCACTTCGCTGTCATCGTATTTAGGCACTTCGATCTCGGCCAGGCGCGCCGAAACGCCCTTGGCGAAGTCGACGGCGATCTGTACCTGGCGCACCAGCTGGAACATGTCCGGGAACAGACGCGCTTGCAGCAGGGCATTGGGCTCGATGTTCTTGGCAGTGGCGTGGGCTTCAGCTTTGGTCAACACACCGCTCAGGGCGGTGAGCATTTGCTTGAAGACCGGAATGGAAGCGGCGTACAGGGAAATAGTCATGGCAGTCTCATGGGTGATGGCACGGTTTGAACAGGCGACGATTATAGACCGGCCCGTCGCTTGTCTTTTATTTTTTCCGGCTTACGCTAGGCACTTCACTGCATAGGGAAAGCGCGATGACCGCCGAGCACGACACCGACACCCCTGAGCCGCGCCTGAACAGCACGGAAATCCGCATCCTGGGCTGCCTGATCGAGAAACAGGCGACCAACCCGGAAACCTACCCCCTGACCCTCAACGCCCTGGTGCTGGCCTGCAACCAGAAAACCAGCCGCGAGCCCGTGACCAACCTCAGCCAGGGCCAGGTCGGCCAGAGCCTGCGGGCGCTGGAAGGCCTGGGTTTTACCCGCTTGGTAATGGGCAGCCGTGCCGATCGCTGGGAGCATCGCGTGGACAAGGCGCTGGAACTGGTGCCGGCCCAGGTGATCCTGATCGGGCTGCTGTTCCTGCGCGGGCCGCAAACCGTCAACGAACTGCTGACCCGCAGCGGGCGCATGCATGACTTTGAAGATGCCGAGCAGGTGGTGCACCAGCTTGAGCGCTTGATTGCACGCGGGCTGGCGCTGCTGGTGCCGCGTCAGGCCGGGCAGCGGGAAGATCGCTACACCCATGCGCTGGGGGATCCGGCGGATATCGAGGCGATACTGTCTGCACGGGGGAATCCGGTGGAGCGTGGGACGGGGGGTGTTTCGGTCGAGCGCATCGAAGAGCTGGAAGCGCGGATTGCAGCGCTGGAAGAGCGCCTGGCCCAGCTGGAACAGGCCTGACGCTATCCAAAATGTAGGAGCTGGCTTGCCTGCGATAGCGGTGTTTCAGTCATAGATATCTAACCTGTTATATCGCTATCGCTGGCAAGCCAGCTCCCACAGGGGCTCTCCAGTGCCCGTTAACCTCGGGCAAAATCCACTGCCGCCTGGAACTGCTCCTGCGTCGGCCGCACCCCGGTATAGAGCACGAACTGCTCCAACGCCTGGATCGCAATCACCTCCAACCCGGTGATCACCCGCTTACCCTGGGCACGACCGCGCACGATCAACGGCGTTTCGGCGGGGATCGCCACCACATCAAACACAGTCTCTGCACGCTCAATCGCATCAGCCTCAAACGCCAGCGCGTCCGCCTCAGGCCCGCCGGTCATGCCGATCGGCGTGACGTTGATCAGCATCTGCGGGCGCAACTCGCCCAGCTCGGCCTGCCACTCATACCCCAGGTTCTGCGCCAGCGCGCGGCCCGCCACTTCGTTGCGCGCCACGATAACGCCATTGGCATACCCACCGTCCCGCAAGGCACTGGCCACGGCTTTGGCCATGCCACCGCTGCCGCGCAGGGCGAACGTCGATGCCTTGGGCACTGCGTGCTTCTTCAGCAGTTGCTCGATGGCGATGTAGTCAGTGTTGTAGGCCTTGAGGTGGCCGTCGGTGTTGACGATGGTGTTCAGGGAGTCGATGGCCTGGACCGACTCATCCAGTTCGTCCACCAGGGCAATGGCGGCTTCCTTGAACGGCATCGAAACCCCGCAACCGCGCACGCCCAGCGCCCGAATACCGCCGATCGCGCCGGGCAAATCCCGGCTGCTGAAAGCCTTATAGTAGAAGTTCAGACCCAGCTGTTCGTACAGGTGGTTATGGAAACGCAAGCCAAAATTCCCGGGACGCGCCGACAATGACATGCACAGTTGGGTGTCTTTGTTGGGGTGCATCTGCATGAATAACTCCTTTGAGTAAGCAAACCGGTACAGACCTTACACAACCTTTACCTATCGGCCGTGCTGTTTTTCAGAAATACGTTGTCTTAAAAGTATCCCCGCGACATTACTTGAGTCTATTGATTGCAGACCACAAGCGCAGGGGCTAACCGAGGAATGACCATGATTCGTAAAATCCCCAAGATCGCCTTGCTTATCGGCGCACTCGCTATGGCAGGCCAAGCCTCCGCCCACGGTGGTGGCTGGGGTGGCCCGGCCATATTGGGTGGTTTGATCGGCGCAGCCGTTGTCGGCTCCGTGGTGGCCAGCCAGTCCCAGCCCGTCTACGTGCAGCAACCCGTGTATGTGCAGCCGCAACCGGTCTATGCCGCGCCGCCACCGGTCTACTACGCACCGCCACCACCGGTGTATGTGCAACAACAGGTTTACTACCGCCCGGCGCCGGTCTACTACGGCCCACCGCGTGGTTATTACGGCCCTCCCCACGGCTACTATGGCCGCGGCTGGTAATACGTGAGTCGACACGACAGGAACAGGCCTCGCCCACACGCGGGGCCTTTTTTTTGCCTGCAAAGTCCGGATTCATCGTGCCAAGGTCGCTGTCAGAACAATGCCCGGGGCGTAATCGCACATGATTGATGGCAATGTCTACTTGCCCGGACACGGCTAGCACTGTCATGTTTGCGTCACGCAACAGTCTCACTATCGACCCTGTCCACCCAATAACAACTAAGGACGACCGACCATGCCCACGCAAAACCCGCACCGCACCGCTGGCCTGTGCACGTCCAGCAAGGTCTACAGCGCCCTGACCGAGCTCAAGCACCTCGAAGGCCACCGCAGCGCCAAATTCCTGGCCCTGCTGGCAGAAAACCTGGTGCGCAAGGGCCTGCTCAGTGAACAGGAAGTGGTGATCATGCTCGACCAGGTGGTGGATTGACGCTTGGCGTTGATGTCGACTATCGAGACAGGTGATTTTTCCCCGGGGCCGCAGCCCCGTAAGGTGACCTCCATAACGATTGGAGGTACGTATGCCCACTGCTCACATAATGTCCGTCATCGGCAGCGCCGTCCCCGCCCCTCTTCGGGAGCGTGGGCTACTGGCTTGCTGGTACGTGGTACGCGATGGCGAAACCATCAGCGGCCCACTCACGTCGCTGTCCGCCGCCGAAAAACAGCTGCAAACCGCCTCGAACTTCAGGCTTCACGCCTGAGCACTACGGCAACGGCAGCTTGACCCGCGGTTTGCTTTCCACAAACAACGCCCAGCTCGACATGAACAACGCCGCCACCAACGGCCCGATCACAAACCCGTTCAGGCCAAACACCGACAGGCCGCCCAGGGTCGAGATCAGGATCAGGTAGTCCGGCATCTTGGTGTCCTTGCCCACCAGGATCGGCCGCAGCACGTTGTCCACCAGGCCAATCACAAACACCCCGAACAACCCCAGCACCACCCCCTGCCAGATCGAACCGCTTAACAGGAAGTAAGCGGCCACCGGCCCCCACACAATCCCTGCACCGACTGCCGGCAGCAGCGACAGAAACGCCATCAACACCGCCCAGAGCAACGCACTGGGGATGTCCAAAAACCAGAAGATCAAACCACCTAACGCGCCCTGGGTCACGGCCACCAGTACGTTGCCCTTGACCGTGGCCCGCACCACCCGGTTGAACTTGAGCTGCAACCGGCGCTTCTGCGGCTCGGCCAGAGGCACCGCCGTGCGCACTTTGCGCACCAGTTCCGGGCCATCGCGCAGCAGGAAAAACAGCAAATACAGCATGATGAAAAAGCTCACCAGGAAATCAAACGTGCCCTGGCCAAAGCTGAACGCCTGGGACGCAAAGAACTGGCTGCCCTGCATCGCGCTCTTGACGATCTTCTCCCGCAAGCCTTCCAGGTTGCCCATGCCGAAGCGATCCAGCAGGTGCTGGAAGTACGGCGGCAAGATGTTCTTGAACTGCTCGATGTACCCCGCCACGTCCAATTTGCCGCTTTCGATGTTCTTGTAGAGTGTCGCGCCCTCCTGCACCAACAAAGCACTGGTGATGATCACCGGCAAAATGGCGATCACCAGGCACACCGTCAGGGTGGCCAGCGAGGTCAGGTTGCGGTTCCAGCCAAATTTCATGTGCAGCCGGCGTTGCATCGGCGCAAAGATGATGCCCAGAATCACCGCCCAGAACACTGCGCCGTAAAACGGCAGCAATATCCAGATAAAGGCGATGGTGACCAGGGCCAGCAGTAACAGCAGGGTCTTGAATTGCAGGTTGGTAGGGTTCATGTCCGGTCCATGTCAGAAAAACAGGACGCGTGTGTGCGCCCTGTTGTTTAGTCCGCGCCAGCAGCGGCGAGTGCCCTTGATCGACACCTACGTGCAATGTCGCCTTGCGAAACCCCGTGATGTGATGCCCACGCACACCTAATGTTCCATCACTGAACCGTGAGGCCTCACCATGCTTTTACATCTGTCGACCTGGTCTGAAATCGAGACATTCCTGCAGCGCAGCCGTACCATCGTCATCCCCATCGGCTCCAACGAACAGCACGGCCCCATCGGCCTGCTGGGCACCGACTGGATGTGCCCACAGATCATTGCGCATCACGCCCAGGAATCCGCCGATATCCTGATCGCCCCCACTTTCAACATCGGCATGGCACAGCATCACCTCGGCTTTCCCGGCACCATCACGCTGCGCCCCTCGACCTTTATTGCCGCCATCGAAGACTGGACCCGCTCGCTGGTGGCCCACGGCTTCGAGAAGATCTATTTCCTCAATGGCCACGGCGGCAATATCGCGTCGATTGAGGCCGCGTTTTCCCAGCTGTATGCCGAAGCCAGCTTCGCCAGGCGGCCTGCCGGGTTTGCCTTGAAACTGACGAACTGGTGGGACCTGGAAGGCGTGGGCGCACTGGCCAACCAGCAATTCCCTAGCGGGCATGGCATTCATGCCACGCCGTCGGAAATCGCCGTGACGCAGTGGGCTTATCCAGACGCGATCAAGTCGGCAGAGTATTCGCCAAAAATCGCCAACTCTGGGCCGATCCGCGAGGCTCACGACTTCCGCTCGCGCTTCCCGGATGGCCGCATGGGCTCCGACCCGGGCCAGGCAACGCCGGATAAAGGCCGCGAACTGGTCCTGCTCGCAGCCCTCGGGCTGGTCAAGGAGCTGGAGGCATTCAGTCGGGAAACGGCACCGTTCGGCGCGGCCAGCGGTTCGACTAACAACTGCTAACAGCACATAACTGGCCGTATCACCGGCAAGGCATCACCCTTGAGGCTCACCACCGTCAGCATTCAAGAGGGATGCCATCATGACCGAAGGGTATCGCGCCAGTTGCCTGTGCAAGGTTGATCGACTCGCCAATGAAGCGCTGCGCACCTTGATGGCGAATGTCGTCAACGGTGACCGCGGTGCTTCGCGGCGACTGTCCACCCAGGTCACGCCGCTGCTCAGCGCGTTTTATGAGGGTCAGGTGCAAGCGGGAAGAGTTCGCCCGGAACAGGTCGAGTACCTGGTCCAACGCGCCTTCAAGACACTCCTGGAAAACCGTGCCCACTACAACCCCGGTCTGCCATTTCGCGCCTGGTTGCTGGATATCGCGCGCGGCACCTTGCTCAGCCATCTGCATGCCAACACCGTCGTCCCTCTGTTGAACCCGCCCGACATCCTGTGGGCTATCTGACCCCACCCCCAACGCCGCCAGCTTCCAGGACAGTCCATGTTGAGCATCGAAAAAGTTCTTTACTCCGGCCACACCCGCACCACCGGCGGTCGTGAGGGCACCGGCCAAAGCGATGATGGCCGGCTGCGGGTCAAACTGTCGCCGCCTGGGGCGCCCGGCAACGGCACCAACCCCGAGCAACTGTTCGCGGTGTGCTGGTCGGCCTCATTCCTGGGCGCCCTGCGCCACGCCTGCAACGCCCGCAAGATCAGTTTCCCGGCCATGGCGGCCGTGGACGCTCACGTTGATTTGTTGCACGGTGAGCAAGGCTTTTTCCTGCAAGCGCGCATCAACGTTTCATTGCCTGACATCGAAGCGGACACCGCCCAGCAATTGATCGAAGCCGCTCACCAGAACTGCCCTTACTCCAAAGCCACCCGTCGCAACATCGAGGTCAGCTTTACGCTCGCCTGAAGGTGCGTCAGTCGATACCTACGTGCAATCGCCCTGCCCCGGGTGCTCTGTTTTGATGTGACACAACAACCAGACATCAGGGGACTCGCGCATGAAAAAACTGACCACAGCCGCCGGCGCACCGGTGGTCGACAACAACCACTCGCAGACTGCCGGCCCCCGCGGCCCCGTGTTGTTGCAGGACGTGTGGTTGCTGGAAAAACTCGCCCACTTCGACCGCGAGGTGATTCCGGAGCGCCGCATGCACGCCAAGGGCTCCGGCGCGTTCGGCACGTTCACCGTCACCCATGACATCAGCCACTTCACCAAGGCCGACCTGTTCTCGCACATCGGCAAGACCACAGAAGTGTTCGTGCGTTTTTCCACAGTGGCGGGCGAGCGCGGGGCGGCGGATGCCGAGCGTGATATCCGCGGCTTTGCCATCAAGTTCTACACTGCCCAAGGCAACTGGGACCTGGTGGGCAATAACACCCCGGTGTTCTTCCTGCGCGACCCCTTGAAATTCCCCGACCTCAATCACGCGGTCAAACGCGCCCCCCGCACCCACATGCGCAGCGCCCGCAATAATTGGGACTTCTGGACCCTGCTGCCCGAAGCCCTGCACCAGGTCACGATTGTGATGAGCGACCGAGGCGTGCCGCAGTCCTACCGGCACATGCATGGTTTCGGCAGCCATACGTTCAGCTTCATCAGCCCGGCAAACCAGCGATTCTGGGTGAAGTTCACCTGGAGAACCGAACAAGGCATCCACAACCTCACCGATGAACAAGCCAGCGCCGTGATCGGACAGGACCGCGAAAGCGCCCAACGCGACCTCTATACCAGCATCGAGGAGGGCCGCTTCCCACGGTGGAAGCTCTATGTGCAGGTCATGCCCGAGGCCGATGCAGCCCACTGCCCGATCAACCCCTTCGACCTGACCAAGGTCTGGCCACACCGGGATTACCCGCTGATCGAAGTGGGCCTGCTGGAGCTTAATCGCAACCCCGACAACTACTTCGCCGACGTCGAACAAGCCGCCTTCAACCCCGCCAACGTAGTGCCGGGCATCAGTTTCTCGCCGGACAAAATGCTCCAGGCGCGCCTGTTTGCCTACGGCGACGCACAGCGCTACCGCGTGGGCGTGAACCACCACCAGATCCCGGTGAATGCGCCGCGCTGCCCGGTCAACAGCTATCACCGCGACGGGCAGATGCGCACCGACGGTAACGCCGGCAGCATCCCGGGCTACGAGCCCAACAGCCAGGCCCAGTGGGCCGAACAAGCGGATTTTCGCGAGCCTCCGTTGGCCCTGCAAGGCAGCGCCGCGCACTGGAACCACCGGGAAGATGACGATTACTTCTCCCAGCCCGGTGCGCTGTTCCGCCTGATGAGTCCGGCGCAACAACAGCTGCTGTTTGCCAACACGGCACGCTCGATCCAGGGCGCCAGCGCCGACGCCAAGACACGTCATATCCAGCACTGCACCCTCGCCGATCCGGCGTACGGCGCAGGTGTTGCCCAAGCCATCGAACGACTGGGGTGAGCCACATGGAACTCAAGCCGCCGCGCTGGCCGCGCACCCTGACGCTGATCTATCTGGCCTGCCTGGTGATCGCACAGGGGCTGGCGTTCGCGATTGAAATCAGTGCGTTGGCCGAGTCACTGTGGCTGACGCCGTTATTGATGGTGCAACTGGCATTGCTGTTCGGCTGCCTTTGGCTGGGATTGCGCCCGTCGCCTCCTGACAACGCGCCGGCCGACGCGCCCGGCAACGGTTTGCAGGAGCGCCTGCAGTTGCTGGCCGCGATCTCCCATGACCTGCAAACTCCGATCACCCGCATGAAACTGCGTGCCGAATTCATGGAAGAATCGGTGGAGCGGGACAAGCTGTGCAACGACCTGTGCGAGATGCAGCACCTGGTCCAGGAAGGCGTGGCCTATGCCCGCAGCCTGGACGGCACGGTCGAAGCCAGTTGCCGTGTGGACCTTCACTCGTTCCTCGACAGCCTGGTGTTCGACTACCAGGATGTCGGGCAAAGCGTGGTACTCAGGGCGCAACTCGGCACCATTATCGACACCCGCCCCCATGCCCTGCGCCGGGTGCTGGTCAACCTGGTGGACAACGCGCTGAAGTTCGGCAGCGAGGTCACGGTCAACGTCGAACCCCTGGTAGACGAACGCCTGGTGATCCAGGTCCTTGACCGTGGCCCCGGCATTCCCGAAGCGCAGTTGCCCGAGGTGATCAAACCGTTCTACCGCCTGGATAACGCCCGCAGTCGCAGCACCAAAGGCACAGGTTTGGGCCTGGCGATCTCGCAACAACTGGCGCAGAGCCTGCAAGGCGCCTTGACCCTGTCCAACCGCGCTGGCGGGGGCCTGTGTGCGCAACTGGCGCTGCCACAATCAGTCGCCCCCCACAAACTCCCGCGGTGAGGCGCCCGTGGCCCGGCGAAACATCGCACTGAACGCGCTGGCACTCACATAACCCAACTCCCGGGCGATCCGGCCAACGGACTCGCCCTTTTCCAGACGCTCCAAGGCACAGGCCAGACGCACCTGCTGCACCCACTGACGGTACGTCAGGCCAGTTTCCTTGAGGAACAGGCGGATCAACGTACGCGAACTGGCCCCCACCTTGTCGGCCCAGTATTCAACCCGATGGCTTTGCCCCGGAGCGTCAAGTATCGCGTTGCACACCGCCAGCAACCGGCGGTCCAGCGGCCAGGGAATCTGCAGCGGCAACGTACGTGCGGCGGCCAGTTCGCTCAGAATCAAGGCCACCACATGGGCATTGCGACCCTCCAGGCAGTACTCGATCGGCTCACTGGCCAGCACCAGGATCAGCTCGCGCAGTAACAACGAAACATCCACCACCCGACAGCTCCTCCCGAAGCGGGCGGCGGCATCGGCCTGGATGTAGATCGAGCGCATCTGCACCGATGTCAGCATCAATTGGTCATGCACTACTCCCGCCGGAATCCACAACGCGCGCTTGGGCGGCAAGAACCACAGGCTGCCATCGGCTTGCGCACGCATCACCCCACTGATCGCATACAACAACTGGCCATGGTGGTGGGTATGAGGCGGGTTGTATTCGCCGCTCGCCTGGTTGCGCACCAGCGCCGTCATGACGCGAGGCACGTCCTGGTAGTCGAGGTAATCCTCGCTGCGGCCGTTCAGGTCGGTGGGTGCGCCGACAGTGCGTGCGTCGTGCTTCATGGTGGCGCCTCAGGTTGTCACTTTGTCGATAGAAGCTGGCATTTGTCGGTTATTTTACATTGCTACGATCGCCCTGACTCCACGATTCAAGGGCACACCGATATGACCTCCACCGAGACCGACAAACACAGCCTGGCAGCCATCATCGGCCTGCTGGTGCTGTCCATCGCCTTACGTCCGGCGATCGTGTCCATGGGCCCGATCCTGCTGTTGATCCAGGATCACTATGACCTGAGCTTCACCCAGGCGGCGCTGCTGACTTCCATCCCGGATGTCTGCATGGGTGTCCTGGCGTTGCTGGCCCCAGACCTGAGCCGGCGCTTCGGCACCGACCGCTGTGTGATTGCCGCGCTGGTGTTGCTGGGGGCTGCGTGCCTGCTGCGCGCAGTGTCGCCGAGTGCCACGTACCTGCTGCTCAGCACCTTTTTGGTCAGTGTTGGCATTGCCATCGCCGGCGCCCTGATCGGCGGCTGGATCAAAGCGCATTTCCCCCACCGGCCCGCGTTTTTCATGGGTATTTATGCCGCAGGCCTCAGTGTAGGGGCTACCCTGTCTGCATTGCTGACCGCCCCCATTACCGAGCTTGCCCAGAGCTGGCGCGTGGGGGCCGGGGTGTGGAGCCTGTTGTGTATCACAGCCGTGATCAGTTGGCGGTGGATGGCCCGACGCTTTGCACGCAGCACCGCCAACGCCGGCTCACACCCCGCTCGCTCGGTACCGTTACCGTGGTGTAACCCCCAGGCCTGGTGGGTAGCGCTGTACTTCGGCGCCAGCCAGTTTGTGGTGTATGCCCTCTTCGCCTGGCTGGCGCCGGCGGCCACCGAGACCGCCGTGACGACCTTGCCCGCCGGAGCCCTGCTGGGCTTGTTTACCGCCGTGTTTGCGGTAGCCAGCGCCGGTGCTGGCATGATCCCAGGCAAAGCCCATGACCGTCGTGGCCTGTTGGCGCTGTGCACCCTGCTGGCCCTGCTGGGCACCGCCGGCATGGCGTTCGCTCCCGGCGCTTGGCCCACTCTGTATGTGCTGCTGGTGTCCACCGGCCTGGGCATGGCGTTCACCGTGGGTATGACGTTGCCCCTGGACAACGCCAACTCCCCGGCAGAAGCCGGCGCCTGGACCGTGTTCATGCTGTTTATCGGCTACCTGATTGCCGCACTCGGCCCGCTGAGCTTTGGCGCCCTGCGCGACTACACCGGCAACTACAACCTGGCTTACGCGATGCTCTTTGCCGTGCTGGTGTTGATGCTGTGCCTGACCCCCGTCCTCAAGCCCGCAACCCGCAGCGCAGTCGCCGCCCGCGAGATTGTCGCGACTTGAACGGAGCGTTAAAACACCTATCATGCTGAAACCCCCACCCCCCTGCCTTTTCGAGAGCGTGATGACCGTGGCGTCCGCCCCTGACGACCTGCACGACCCCGTGACGCTGTACTTTGCCTTCGGCCCGTTCCGTGTGATGCCTGCTGAGCGGTTGCTCACCTGCCAGGGCGTGGCCGTAGAGATCGGCGGCCGTGCCCTCGACCTGCTGATCGCCCTGCTCGAACGCCCGGGACGCGTGGTGTCCAAGCGCGAACTGATCAACCTGGTGTGGCCCGATATAGTCGTCGAGGAAGGCAGCCTGCGCTTTCACATGACCGGGTTGCGCCGCATCCTGGGGGATGGCGAAAACGGCGCACGCTATATCAATACCCAAGTGGGCGTGGGATACGCCTTCGTCGCGCCGATCGAGTGCTCGCCCATCGTCCTGCCCGCCCCGCAGAAAACCAAACGTGTCACCAGCACCGTCGGCGGCCTGCCGCCGCGCCCAAGCCTGATCGGGCGCGACGTCGACGTGGCCCTGGTGATGGAACGCCTGCAGCCGCCCAAGCTGTTTACCATCGTCGGCCCCGGTGGCGTGGGCAAGACCAGCCTGGCGGTTGAGGTCGGCCACTGCCACGACGGGGAAGGCGCCGTGCATTTCGTCGATCTGGCCCAGGTTGAAGATGCCGACCTGGTGCCTTTCGCCCTCGCCAGTTCCCTGGGCATTGCGGTGCAAGCCGAAGAGCCGATGTTCGTGCTGCTCGCGCACCTGCACTCGCAGCAGTTGCTGCTGATCCTCGACAACTGCGAACACCTGGTGGACGCGGTCTGCGCCATCGTCGAGCAGATCCGGGACGCCGCCCCGGCGGTCGCGATCCTCGCCACCAGCCGCGAACCGCTGCGTGCCCGTGGTGAGCACGTGCACCGGCTCAGCCCGCTGGCGTTCCCTGCCGAGTTGCGGGATCTGAACGGCGAACAACTGCTCAGCTTTCCAGCCGTGCAACTGTTTGTCGAACGCATGTCGTCGAGCAATGCCGCCCTGGCCCTCGCGCCGGGCGATGCGCACCTGATTGCCGATATGTGCCAACGCCTGGAAGGCATGGCGCTGCCCATCGAACTGGCGGCGGTGCGTGTGGCCGTGCATGGCCTGCATGCCACCCACGCCCTGCTCGGCGAGCGCTTTTCCCTGGGCTGGGCCGGCCGGCGGACGGCCTCGCCCCGGCACCAGACCCTGCGCTCCATGCTCGATTGGAGCTACGACCTGCTGTCCACCGACGAACGCCTGGTGTTTGATCGCCTGGCGGTGTTTGTCGGGCCGTTTGGCCTCGACGGCGCTTCCCAGATCACCGCCGACGACTGGATCGACCCGATCACAGTGGCCGCCACCCTTGATGAGCTGGCCACCAAAGGGTTGGTCACGGTCAATCGCGACAGTTTCCCGGCCTCTTACCGCCTGCTGGAAATGACCCGTGCCTATGCCCGGGAAAAACTGCAGCTGCGCGGTCCCCAGGAAGTACACGCCCTGGCCTTTCGCCACGCGGCCTACCACGTGGAGCAACTCAAGCACCTGGGCGGCACCCCCCACCAGATCTTCGCCAGTTCGGCACGACTGGGCTGTCAGTTGGGCAATATTCGCAGTGCCCTGGAATGGAGCTTCGGCCCCCAGGGCGACCCCGGCCTGGCCTTGCCGCTGGCAGCCGCCAGTGCGCAGCTGTTCCTGCATTTTTCCCTGCTGGTGGAATGCCGCACCTGGTGCAACCGCGCCATTGAACTGCTGGAGCTCGGTTACTTCGGCACCCCAACGGAAATGGAACTGCAAGCCGCGCTGGGCCTGGTGCTGATGTTCACCAAAGGCAACAGCGCAACGGCGGAAAAAGCCTTGCTGCGCGCCTTGGACATTGCCGTGAACCTGGACGACCACGCCTCTCAACTGCGGCTGTTGGGGCGTTTGCAGATCTTCTATGAACGCATCGGCGACTTTGCCAGCTCACTGGCCTGGGCCGAACGTGCGGTGGAGGTCGGCGCGCAGATCGACCGACCCGAAGCTATTGCCGTGGCCGCCTCCCTGGCCGGCATTGCCTATCACCTGCTGGGCGACCAGACACGCGCACGCCAGGCACTGGAGCACTCGCTGCGCAACAGCTTGCCATCGGAGCGCAGCCTCACCATTCACTATGGTTTCGACCACCGCAACCGCACCGGCCTGGCCCTGGCCCGCACGCTGTGGCTGATGGGGTTCCCCGATCAGGCCCGACTGGGCGCACAACAGGTCGAGGCGCAAGCCGCCACCCTCGACCATGCGGCCACCTACTGCATCGCGTTGGTGTGGACCCTGCAGATCTACATCTGGACCGGCGACCTGGAAAGGGCCGTCGACGGTCTGGAAACCTTCCGGTCTATCGCCCAGGCCAATGCATTCGGCCCGTATGTCGCGGCCGCCATGGGGATCGGCGCCGCCATCGATATTCGCAAAGGGCAACCGGGCGATGCCGTCAACGTGCTGGAAGAAACACTGGCACGTCTGCACACCATGCGTTACGAGTTACTGACCACAACCCTGGAAATGGCCCTGGTCGAAGGCCTGATCCTCGGCGGTCAGTTCGACAAGGCACGGGCGCAGGTCGAGGCCACCATTGCGCATTGCCGTCACAGCGGCGATGCGTTTGCCTTGCCCGAGCTGTTGCGTATCCAGGCCAGTATTCACGCCAGCCCCGAGGCCCTGCTGGAAGAATCCCTGGCACTGAGCCAACAACAGGGCTCACGCAGCTGGACGCTGCGCAGCGCGATGGACTTGGCTGCGCTGTGGCACAAACAAGGTCGCGGCATCGAGGCCCAACAGTTGCTGAACCAGTGCCGCGAGCAATTTTCAGAGGGATTCGACACCCAGGACTTGCGCCAGCTACAGGCACGCCTGGGTGAGGTTACGGCTTAGCCGCAGCACGCAAGGGGCGGAACGCCTCGCGCAACTCTTCGCTGAACAACTGCGGCTGTTCCCACGCGGCGAAGTGCCCGCCCTTGCTGACCTGGCTGTAGTAGGACAACGACGGATACGCGCGCTGCGCCCAGGTTTTCGGCGCCTGGTAGATCTCGTGGGGAAACACGGTGATGCCCACCGGCACCTTGATGGTGTCGGTCTTCTGCGCCGCGGCGCTGAAATTATTGTTGTTGTTTTCCCAGTAGAACCGTGAGGAGGACGCGCCGGTATTGGTCAGCCAGTACAGGCTGATGTCGTCGAGCATCTCATCACGGCTGAGCACGCGTTCGGGCTGGCCGTCACTGTCGGTCCAGGCAGCAAATTTCTCGTACATCCAGGCTGCCGTGCCGGCGGGCGAATCGGCCAGCAGGTAGCCGATGGTTTGCGGACGGGTCACCATCATCGCGCCATAGGCGGCGTTGCGCCCAAAGAAGGTACTCAGTGCGGTGTAAGCCGTGCGCTCGGCATCGGTCAGCGTGGCCGGGGCCGGTTCGCCGCTGTTGATCGGCTTGACCAGTTCCGGTGGCACGGTGGCCGGCATGTTCAGGTGGATCCCCAGCAGGCCGGGCGGCGACAGGCGGCCCAGCGCATCGGAGATCACCGAACCATGGTCTCCACCCTGGGACACATAGTGACGGTAGCCCAGGCGCTTCATCAGCACATCCCAGGCCTTGGCCACTCGGTCGGGGCCCCAGCCCAGCTCGGTGGGTTTGCCGGAAAAACCATGGCCGGGGATCGAGGGGATCACCACATCGAACGAGTCTTCGATGCGGCCACCATAGGCTACGGGGTCGGTGAGCGGGCCGATGGTCTTGAGGAACTCGAATTGTGACCCCGGCCAGCCGTGGGTCAGAATCAGCGGCATGGCATTGGGGTTGCGCGAGCGTACGTGAATGAACTGGATCTCCACGCCGTCAATGGTGGTGATGTACTCCGGCAACGCGTTGAGCCTGGCCTCGGCCTTGCGCCAGTCGTAGCCGTTACCCCAGTACTTGACCAGCGCCTGTACCTGGGCCAGTTGCACGCCTTGGGACGTGTCGTTGACCGTCTCTTTGTCGGGCCAGCGGGTGGCGGCGATACGTTTGTGCAGGTCGGCCAGTTGCGCCTCGTCCACGTGAATGCGGTAAGGGCGAATGGCATTGGAATCGGCCCAGGCACCTGCGCTACCGGCAAGCAGGGCAAGGCCGAACATTGAAAGCCGGCAACGCAGCCGGAAAAACGCGGACGAAGCAGCAAGCATGATGATTCTCCTGTGGGTCAGCAGGCCAAGACGGCCCATGCGGGAGCGATCAGACCACCGGGAGCACCCCGGGACGATTGCACGTAGGTGTCGGTCGATACCTATGTATGACTTGCCAGGGCACCCGGCGAATGCTGCCATTTGCAATCGATAACCGCGGGAACAGACCACCATGAATGAGCAGGCAATCAGCCAGGGCACCCACAGCATTGCGACGGCGCACGCAGCATGGGCCGTGATTGGATTGTGCATGTTGTTCAACGTGATCGATGGCCTGGATGCGATGGCCATGGCGTTCACGGTCAGCCGGGTGGCGGCGCAGTGGGCACTCAATGGCGCACAGGTCGGCCTGCTGCTCAGCGCCAGCCTGGTGGGCATGGCCTGTGGCTCACTGTTTGCGGCGCCGTTGGCCGACCGCCATGGGCGCAGGCCGGTGCTGCTCGCCAGTTTGCTGCTCAGCGGCGTGGCCATGCTGCTGTCGTTCTGGAGCCAGGGCCTGTGCAGCCTGGTGTGCTGGCGAGTACTCACCGGCATCGGCGTTGGCGCGGTGCTGGTGAGCGCCAATGTGCTGACCCATGAATACGCCCCGCCCCACCGGCGCGGCCTGGCAATCGCCTTGCAATCGGTGGCGTTTGCCTTGGGCGCGACCCTGGGTGGGGCACTGGCTCATGTGCTCAATGACAGCGTGGGTTGGCGCTACGTGTTCCTGGCCGGCGGCGGGCTGACCCTGATCGCCGGCTCGGCTGGCGTGCTGTGGCTGCGGGAGTCGCCGTCGCTGAAACCGGGCCGCCCTCGCCTGGCTTATCGGCATCTGTTCCAGCAGGGGCATTGGCGCTGGACCTTGTCGTTGGCAACGGTGTGTTTTTTGCTGATGTTCGGCTTTTACTTCGTGATGAGCTGGACCCCGATACTGCTGACCCAGGGCGGCTTCTCCGAACACCATGGCGTCACGGGCGGCCTGTTGCTCACGGTCGGCGGCATGCTCGGCGCCTTGTTGGTGGGGCTGGCGGCCAATCGGTGCGGCTGCCACCGGCTGTTGCTGGCCTGCCTGTTGCTGGAGGCCCTTCTGCTTCTACTGATGGTGACTGCCACGCGTAACCCGGCGCTGGCGGCGACGGCAGGTTTCGTGGCCGGGTTGTTGCTCTACGGGGCCATTGCGGCACTCTTCGTGATGGCGCCTCAGGCGTTTGCCACGCCGGTACGCACTCGCGGCGTGGGCCTGGTGCTGGCCACCGGACGGCTGGGGGCGATTGTGTCGCCGACCGTTGCCGGCGTGCTGCTCGACGCGCATTGGCGCCCTCAGGACCTGTTCACCTTCTATGCCGGCAGCCAGTTGCTGGCGGCCCTGCTGATCTGGCGCGGCTACCGTCCCATGCGCAGGCTTATTCCTGGGTCAGGATGATCAGCTTGCCGATGCTGCGCCGTGACTCGATATCCCGGTGGGCCTGGTGCGCCTGGGCCAAGGCATAGCGCTGGCCGACCTTGACCGTGAGCCGCCCGGTGCGCACCCAGGTAAACAGCTGCCGGGAATGCGCCAGCAGGGCTTCACGGGTGCGCACATGGTGCATGACTGAGGGATAGGTGAGCTTGATGCTACGCGGTGTGGCGAAGACATCGATGGGGGCCAGGGGGTTCATGAAGGGCCCGTACAACGCCAGGGTGCCAAAGTAATCCAGCAGGCGGACCGACTCGTCAAAGCCCTCGGCACCGGTGCCGTCGTACACCACGTTCACCGCGTGCTCACCGACCAGGCGCTCGACCTGACGGGCGATACCCCGGGCCCGGCCGATCACCACGTAATCGGCGCCGGCCGCCAGCACCGCGTCCACCTTGTCGGCATGGGAAACCCGGCCGATCACCTTGCCACCGAGCAACTTGATCATCTGCGTGAGCATCAACCCTACCCCACCGGCAGCAGCGTGGACAAAGGCAGTGTCGCCCTTCTGCACGGCATGCACCTGGAGCACCAGGTTGCTGGCCGTCAGGCCCTGCATCATCAGGCCTGCGGCGGTTTCGAAGCTGATATCGTCCGGCAGCGGTACCAACTGACTGACCGGGGCGACGACCTGCTCGGCATAGCTGCCGGGGACGTACTGCCAGGCCACGCGGTCGCCAACAGACAGCTCGGTGACACCCGGCCCCACCGCGGCAATCACCCCCGCGCCTTCCACGCCGGGGGTAAGGGGCAAGGGGTTGGCTTGCCCCAAGCCGCGCCGGATGCCGGTGTCCATAAAATTGACGCCAGCCGCCATGACCCGTACCAGCGCTTGCCCGAGCCCCGGCCGGCCCGGTGCAACGTCGTTCACCACCAATGCCTCAGGGCCTCCAAATGCGTTTACCACTACGGCTTTCATAGGTTTCACAGCCTGCAAGATCGTTCGACGCCGGACGGCGCCGAAACCTGCCGTCATGCTGGGCAGTGCATGTATCTGCGGCATGTCGGCAGGCAGGCTGTTTGAATGGCTGTGTAACGCAAACAGCCCGGGATACAGTGGCTTACATTCAGACCAGGTTGAGCACCACGTCGATATTGCCGCGTACCGCCTTGGAGTACGGGCAGGTCTGGTGGGCCGTCTCGATCAGCGCCAGCGCCACGTGGCGCTCCAACCCCGGCAGGCTGATATTCAAGCGCGCACGCAGGAAGTAGGCGTCGCCTTCGGTGCACAGATCCACCTCTGCATCGATCGCCACATCGGCCGGCAGCGCCACCTTCAAGGTGCGCGCCGCCAACCCCAGGGCACCGTCGAAGCAGGCAGACCAGCCAGCTGCGAACAGCTGCTCGGGGTTGGTGCCGCTGCCCTTGGAACCCGGCAGCGAATGCAGGATATCCAGGCGCCCGTCGTCGCTGCGCGAGGTGCCGCCATCGCGTGCGCCGGTGGTGTGGACTTTGGCGGTATAGAGTATTTTCTTGGCAGTCATGGAACAGCTCCAGAGGATGAGGGAATACGCATGCTAGATGCGTAGCGCCATCACAGCACGGCGCCGGGCCTGCCATCGATTACACGATGGTATCGCTCGCCCCTCGCCGGGCCGCCATGTGACACCTAAGTATGATGGGCGAGCGCCGCGCGACAGGGCATTCTCGTTACACGGCGCCTGTAGATAGAGAACCGGTATGTCGAATCAACTCAGCGTCGTCGATGCATTGCCTGGCGTGGCGTTCACCGCACAGAGCGATGGTCGTGCCGACTTCGTCAACCAGGGCTGGAACGCCTACACCGGGCGCAACTGCGCCGAGGCCCATGGCACCGGCTGGCATTCGGCCGTGCATCCGCAAGACCTGCCGGGCCTGATCGTGCACTGGAACGCGACGGTCTGCGGCGCCAAGGCCGTGGATATACACGCCCGCCTGCTGCGCTTCGATGGGGTGTACCGCTGGTGCGTCCTGCGCATGAACCCGCTGGCGCAGGACCAATGGTGCGGGCTGTTCACCGACATCGACGACTACCGAAGCGGCGCCACGCCTGCGCCAATCGATCTGGACCTGCGCACCATCATCGACTGCATCCCTGCGCTGGTGGCCTTGATGACCCCCGAGGGCGCCCTGGAATGTGTCAATTGCCACAACCTCGACTACCTGGGCGCCACCCTCGAAGAACTCCAGCAATGGACCGTGGGTGCAACCGTGCATCCCGACGACCTGCCCGGCGTGATCAACGCGTGGATGCACGCGGTGCGCACCGAAGAACCCTATCGCAATGAACTGCGCCTGCGTCGCGCCGACGGGGCCTACCACTGGTTTGCCGCCCGGGCGCTGCCGATGCGCGATGCCCAGGGCACCGTCACGCGCTGGGTGCTGATCAGCGTCGATATCGACGAACAAAAACGCGACAAGGCCCTGATCGCCCACGCACTGGCCGAAGTCAGCGCTTCGGAGGATCGCCTGAGCACCATCATCAACGCCATTCCCGGGTTTGTGTGGAGCGCGGCCCCCGACGGCAGTGTCGGCTTCGTCAACCAACGCTGGTGCGACTACACCGGCATGACCCTGGAGCAAGCCTGCGGCATCGGGTGGGCGCGCTCGGTACACCCCGACGACGCCGAGCACCTGGCCCGCTACTGGAACGCGCTGTTGCAGTCCGGCGAGGCCGGCGAGTACGAGGCACGCTTGCGACGCTTCGACGGCCACTACCGCTGGTTCCTGGTACGTGCCGTCCCCCAGCGTGACGAATGGGGTGCCGTGGTGCGCTGGTACGGCGAAAACACCGATATCGAAGACCGCAAGCAAGCCGAGATGCTTGCGGCCAGCATCGCCATCGAACGCCAGCAGTCGGAGGAAACCCTGGGCAAGGTGCGCTCGGAACTGGCGCACCTGGCCCGCGTGGCCAGCCTCAGCGCGGTCACGGCGTCCATAGCCCATGAGGTCAACCAGCCACTGGCCGGCATCATCACCAATGCCAGCACCTGCCTGCGCATGCTGGGCGCCGACCCGCCGAACGTGGCTGGCGCCCTGGAAACCGCTCGCCGCACCATCCGCGACGGCAACCGTGCCGCCGACGTAATCAACCGCCTGCGCGCCTTGTTTTCGAAGAAAAGCATCACCATCGAAGACGTCGACCTGAATGAGGCGGCGCGGGAAGTCATCGCCATGCTGCTGGGCGAATTGCAACGCAACGGTGTTGCGTTGCACCCGGACTTCACCGATGACCTGCCCACGGTCAGGGGTGATCGCGTGCAGTTGCAGCAGGTGATCCTCAACTTGATCCTCAATGCCACCGAGGCAATGAACACCATGACTGGCCGCGCGCGGTATCTGCACGTCAGCACCGGCCTGGACGCACACCAGGACGTTTACCTTGCCGTAAAGGACAACGGCAGCGGTTTCGAACCCCTGGATGCCGAGCGCCTGTTCAATGCGTTCTACACCACCAAGAGCGCGGGCATGGGCATTGGCCTGTCCATCAGCCGCTCCATCATCGAGCGGCATGCGGGCGTGCTCTCGGCCACGCTCAATGACGGGCCGGGCGCCACGTTCCAATTTACGATTCCACCGGCAGCGGGCCCGGCTGCCGAAGCGACCAGGGAGGGGAGTTGATGCAAAGGCCTTTACTCGTGGCCGTCGTCGATGATGACGAGTCAGTACGTGAATCCTTGCCGGACCTACTCAAGGAGTTCGGGTTTGCTGTCGAAGCGTTTTCGTCCGGCCAGGCATTTCTCGACTCGCCGTGTGTGGCGCTGACCCGCTGCCTGATTCTGGATGTGGCAATGCCGGGCATGTCTGGTCCGGACCTGCACGCAGCCCTCAAACGGCGCGGCCATGCCATTCCGGTGGTGTTCATCACCGCCCATGGTGATGCCGGCGACCGCCCTGGGCTGCTGGCCTCAGGCGCCGTGGATTGTCTGATGAAGCCCTTCAGCGAAGCACAATTGCTCAGGGCACTGAGTGCGGCCATTCCACTTGATTGAGCCCGCCCACCAAGGAGGTATCCTGATGCACTCAACCCACCTGATGGCCCATGAACGCAGAGCTGCGCCGATGACTGACACCTCTCCCATCGTGTTCGTGGTAGACGATGACATTTCCGTGCGCGAGTCTCTGGAACTGTTGATTCGCTACGCCCAATGGCAGCCGCGCCTGTTCGAGTCGGCCCAGGAGTTTCTCGCCCAACCGCGCACACAGGTGCCCAGTTGCCTGGTGCTGGACATCAACCTGCCCGACCTCAACGGCTTGGACCTGCAAGCTGCCATCGCCAACGAACGCCCCGACACGCCGATCATTTTCATCACCGGCTACGGCGACATCCCTCTCACCGTGCGCGCCATGAAAGCCGGGGCTGTGGAGTTCCTGACCAAGCCGTTCAATGACGATGTATTGCTCCAAGCCATCGCCGATGCCCTGCAGCGCAGCCGCGCCGCCCTGGCCCAGCAGGATCACCTGCGCCTTCTGCAAACTGCGTACGCCAGCCTGACGCCCCGGGAGCAGGAAGTGATGGCCATGGTGGTCGCCGGCCATATGAACAAGGTGATTGCAGCGGACCTGGATATCAGCGAGATCACGGTCAAGGCCCATCGCGGCAAAGCCATGCGAAAGATGAAGGCCCGCTCGTTGGCGGACCTGGTGAAGATGGCGGCCTTGCTGGCAACGCCGCTCAATTGACTCAGCCGGCGGTTTTGGCTTCCTGCAACAGCGACTGGATCATCTTTTCCTGCTCGTCATAACGGCCTTCGCCAAAGTGGGTGTAGCGCACTTGCCCCTTGGCGTCGACCAGGTAGTGGGCAGGCCAGTACTGGTTGTCGAAGCGGCGCCAGATCGCATAGTTGTTGTCGATGGCCACCGGGTAGGTGATACCCAGCTTGCGCACCTGGTCGCGCACGTTACCGATGATGCGTTCATAGCCGTATTCCGGGGTATGCACGCCGATCACCACCAGGCCGTCCTTTTCATACTTGCGCGCCCACTCTTTCACATACGGTAAGGTGTGCTGGCAGTTGATGCAGTCGTAGGTCCAGAAATCCACCAAAACCACTTTGCCTTTGAGCGATTCACGGGTCAGCTCGGTGCCGTTGAGCCATTCTACCGCCCCGGCCAGAGAGGGCATGGCGCCCTGGCTGCTGGCTGCCAACGGCTCGGCCTTGACCTTGCTCACCACGTAATCCACCACCTTGGGCACGGTGTGCAGCACGCCTTGTTCGAGGCGGCTGACACCTTCGGACGATGTCCCCGCCAGCAGGGTTTTATCGGCGCCGGTCGAGATCACCAGCGCAGCGGCGAGTACCGCCCCCCCTGCCCCACGACGCAACCAGCCGGTGACCGGGATCGACGCCTTGAGCCGGTTGACCAGGCCACGTCCAGCGAAGATCAAGGTGCCCAGGGACAGCGCACTGCCCAAGCCATACGCCAGCAGCAGCAGGCTGGTGCCCGCATTGGCGCCCTGCAACATCGCGCCGCTGAGGATCACCCCCAGGATCGGCCCGGCGCACGGCGCCCACAGCAGGCCGGTGGCCACACCGATCGACAGCGACTTGAGCGGCCCGGACAAGGCCCGGGTGCCCGGATCGATGCGGTTGCCCAGCAGCACGAACGGCCGCGCCAGCCAACTGCCCGGGCGTGCGCTGATCAGCGACAGTGCAAACAGCACCATCACGATCAGGGCCACATGGCGGCCGGTGTTGTTGGCCTGCACCACCCACGCGCTGCTGACCACCGCCAGGCTGGCGATCAGGGCAAAGGTCAGGACCATGCCGGCGAGGGTCAGCAGGATCGAGCGACGGCTGCGGTCGACGCCGGCGAACAGAAACGGCACCACCGGCAGGATACAAGGGCTGAGGACGGTCAGGATGCCGCCCAGGAACGCGATGAGTAGCATGGTTATCACCTTAGGGGTTGAGAGGACGACCGGTCAGGCCGTCTGGTTGTCCAGCGCCTGGCCCAGCGGCGTGCGGCGGCTGCCGTCCTCCACCAGCAGGTCATGGCCGGCCGGCTGATTCACCGGGGTCAGTTGGAAGCAGGTGCTGCATGGGGGGCTGGCTTTTTCCACAGCGGCATTGGCGTGTACGGCCGTGCCGGCAAGGGCGAAGGCGCTGGCGGTCAAAAAGCGGGTCAGGTGGTTCATGGCGGTGCTCCTGTATCAGGGAAAGAGGGAAAGGTGAGGTACTCAGTTATCGCCAACACAGCCGTCGCCGAACTTGAGGTAGTCCAGGACCTGGGTCTGGTCGTGGGAGTCCAGGTAGGTCATGCGGGCATTCACCACGCCGCAGGCGGGGCTGGCGTCCTGGGTCATCGACAGCACTTGCTTGACGTCCAGATGAGTGCCGTAGGTGTAGGTGTGTGCAACGGCGGTGGCTTCGGCACGGGCCGACAAGGTGCAGATGTTCAGGGCAGCAAACAGGCAGGCGGCGAAGATGGCTTTGGTGTTCATGGCGATGGGCTCCAGTGCTCGGGGTTGGAGGCGGTGTGCCTCGTTGGAAGCCATTAGAAGCCCGTGACGTATCGCGCCTGTGTCGAAAAAACCCGCGCAGTGATCGCTACGTATCCCAAGTGCCTGTCGATACACAGCGATACAAAAAGCCCGCAACACGACCTGGATCAATAAAACGCCTCTGCGCCTGGTCTACCCTCGCGCCTTTTTTTGCGACCCACGCCCATGCCCCCAGTCATCGCCCCCGAACTGCTCGCCCCTGCCGGCACCCTGAAAAACATGCGCTACGCCTTCGCCTACGGGGCCGATGCGGTCTACGCTGGCCAGCCGCGCTACAGCCTGCGAGTGCGCAACAACGAGTTCGACCACGCCAACCTGGCGCTGGGCATCCAGGAAGCCCATGTGCTGGGCAAGCGTTTCTACGTGGTGGTGAACATCGCGCCGCACAACGCCAAGCTGAAGACCTTCCTCAAGGACCTGGCCCCGGTGATCGCCATGGGCCCGGACGCGCTGATCATGTCCGACCCGGGGCTGATCATGCTGGTGCGTCGGCACTTCCCGCAGATGCCGATTCACTTGTCGGTGCAGGCCAACACGGTGAACTGGGCCAGCGTGGAGTTCTGGCAGCAGCAAGGGATCTGCCGGGTGATCCTGTCGCGGGAGTTGTCACTGGAAGAGATCGGCGAAATCCGCCAGCAGGTACCGGCCATGGAGCTGGAAGTGTTTGTGCACGGTGCGTTGTGCATGGCTTATTCCGGGCGCTGCCTGCTCTCGGGCTACATGAACAAGCGCGACGCCAACCAGGGCACCTGCACCAATGCGTGTCGCTGGAAATACCAGGCTACCCCCGCGGTGGAAAACGCCACCGGAGATATCGTCCAGCAGGTTGAACCCACGCTGGGGATTGGCGCCCCCACCGACCAGGTCTTCCTGTTGCAGGAAGCCAACCGCCCGGACGAACAGATGCCGGCGTTCGAAGACGAACACGGCACCTACATCATGAACGCCAAGGACCTGCGTGCCGTGCAGCATGTGGAGCGCCTGACCCACATGGGCGTGCATTCGCTGAAGATCGAAGGCCGCACCAAATCCCACTTCTATTGCGCACGCACCACCCAGGTGTATCGCCAGGCAATCGATGATGCGGTGGCCGGTCGCGCGTTCGATCGCACCCTGATGACCGACCTCGAGTCCCTGGCCCAACGCGGCTACACCGAAGGTTTCCTGCGCCGTCACGTACACGACGAATACCAGAACTACCAGAACGGCAGCTCGGTCTCCGAGCGCCAACAGTTCGTCGGCGAGTTGACTGGCGAACGCCGAGGCGAGTTGGCCGAGGTCAAGGTGAAGAACCGCTTCGCCGTGGGCAACCACCTGGAGTTGATGACTCCCACCGGCAATTTCCACTTTGACCTGACCACCCTGCACAACACCCGGGGCGAGGCTATCGAAGTGGCGCCGGGAGACGGGCACACGGTGTATGTGCCGCTCCCGACCACGATGGACCTGCGTTTCGGCCTGCTGATGCGCGACCTCTAGCGGGTCGCGGCGCAGAACCGGTGGATCGCCTCGCACGCCTTGCGCAACGCCTCGTCGTCCAAGGCATAGGCGATGCGCAAGTACGGCGCCAAGCCGAATGCGCTCCCGTGCACTACCGCCACATTGGCCTCATCGAGCAAGGCGTGGGCCACGTCTTCGTCGGTTTTCAGCAGCGTGCCAGCCGGCGAGGTGCGTCCCAACAAGCCTGCGCAAGAGGCAAAGGCGTAGAACGCGCCGGACGGGTTCGCGCACGTCAGCCCCGGCGTGGCGTTAAGCAGCGACACCACCAGATCACGACGGCGCTGGAACACCGCCCGCGAGGCCTGCACAAAGTCCTGCGGGCCGCTCAAGGCGGCGATCGCCGCGTGCTGGGAAATCGCACTGGCGCCCGAGGTCTGCTGGCCCTGGAGTTTTTCCATCGCCTCCAGCAACCAGCGCGGGCCGGTGGCAAAGCCGATGCGCCAGCCGGTCATGGCATAGGCCTTGGACACGCCGTTCATGGTCAGCACCCGCGGGGCCAGGCGCGGCTCGACCTGGGCCAGGGTGTAGAAACGCTGGTTGTCGAACAGCAGGTGTTCGTAGATGTCGTCCGCCAGTACCAGCACCTGTGGGTGTTTGAGCAACACCTCGGCCAACCCTTGCAGCTCCTGCAGGCTGTACACCGCCCCCGTGGGATTGGACGGCGAGTTGAGGATCAGCCAGCGGGTGTTCGGCGTGATCGCCTCGTCGAGGGCCGCAGGCGTCAGCTTGAAGCCGTCTTCGGCGCCGCACGCCAGCACCTTCGCCGTACCGCCGCACAGTTCGACCATCTCCGGGTAACTGACCCAGTACGGCGCGGGCACGATCACCTCATCGCCTTCATTGAGGGTGGCGGCCAGGGCGTTGTAGATCACGTGCTTGCCGCCATTGCTGACCAGCGTGTCCTGCCAGGTGACGTCCAGGCCGTTTTCGTGGCGGAACTTCTCGGCCACTGCTTCTCGCAACGCACGCACCCCGGCCACCTGGGTGTAACGCGTATGGCCGTCGCGGATCGCATCGATGCCCGCCTGGCGGATATGCGCCGGGGTGTCGAAATCCGGCTCGCCGGCGCACAGCGAGATGATCTTCGCCCCCTGGGCGCGGCGCTCGGCCACGCGGTCGATGATGCGGTACGTGGCGGACGGCTGGGCCTGGGCCAGGCGCTTGTTCAGGATAGTCACGAAGGCTTCCTCTGCAGGGTGTGATAACCCAGGGACGCCCGCGCTTCCTTGAGAGTCTTGCCCGCTTCGATCTGTGCGCGGATCTGCGCTTCCACGGCTTCGATCTGCCGCGCGACCTCCGCCACTTCGGCGGCACGGGCGCGGGGTACCACCAGCACGCCATTGGCGTCGGCCACCACGATGTCGCGGGCACACACACGGGTCTCGCTGATGGCCACCGGTTGGTTCACCGACAGCACTTCCACACGGTCCTTGCCAGTGCGCATGTAGCGGCCCCGGGTGAACAGCGGGTAGCCGTCGCCCAAGGCTTTGCTCACGTCGCGGCACACGCCGTCGATCACGGTGCCCGCAATCCCGCGAGCCCCGGCGTACTGGGTCATGATGTCGCCCCACACCGTGCAGTCGGTACGGCCGGCGTTCGCGATCACCACCACGTCACCGGGTTGCACGTCTTCGATAAAGTCCCCCACCGAACCCGGTGGCGTGTTGGCAGGCACGTACTGCACGGTGAACGCCGGGCCCACTACGGTGCCGTGGTAGTTATCCAGCGGGGCAATGCCCAGGCACTGGCCGGGGATGCCGAGTTTGTCCATGGCGTCGGAAACGCCGGGGGTGTCGAGGCCTGCAAACAGGGCGACTAACTGTTGATCGTTCATCGGGCAGGCTCCACGCGGATGGCTTCGAATTGGCTGTCATGCATCACATCGGCGACCGAACGGCCGCTGCGTACCGCCTCGACCATGCCGGCTTCACGGGCGGCGATGCGCTCGCTCAGGTCGAGTACCTGTTCGATCACAGCGGCGGGGATGAACACGCTGCCGCAGCGGTCGGCGATCACGTAGTCGTCTTCCGACACCGCCACACCGCCGACGCGCAGGGTCACGCCGGAATCCACCTGCACCACACGGTTGCGGGCGCTGATCATGGTCACGCCACGGCCGTACACCGGGTAGCCGATGGAGGCGCTGCCGTCGATGTCACGGCTGAAACCGTCGATCACCGAGCCGCGGATCTTCTTGGCCACAGCAGCGTTGGCGATGATGTCGCCCCAGCAGGAAATGCCTTCGATGCCGCCGGCAATCACCAGCACGCGGTCGTCGGTGGTGATCGCGTCGATCACTGGCGAGATCAGGTGCACGCCAGGCGCCGCGTCGGTCTTGGGCGCCAGCTTGACCGTGCTGGCGCGGCCCACCACCTTGGGGCAGTCCCACAGCGGGCGAATGCCGACCACGGCGCCCGGCAGTTGCAGGAAGTCCAGGGCGTCGGAGACGGTGTTGGTGTCGAGTTCAGCCAGGCGCTGAAGCGGGTCGGGAAGCGGCATGAGATGAGCCCCTGTTGTGATTGGGGCTCAAGTCTCACTGAGGGGCTGTGATAGGTATATTCGTATTAACGTTAGGCCAACATACGCCAAAGCTATGGTTGATCAGATGCGGAACTGCCCCACCAACTGCCCCAGACGCTGGCCAAGATCGGCCAGGCTGCGGGAGGTCTGGGCGCCCAACTGAGTCTCATCGGCCACGCTGTCCACCGCCACGGCAATCTGGTGCACGCTGCGGTTGATCTCTTCGGCCACGGCGGTCTGCTCCTCGGCGGCGCTGGCGATCTGTGCGTTCATCGAATTGATGGTGCCGATCAGCTGCGCCATGGTGTCCAGGGACGCCCCGGCTTCGTTGGCCTGGGCCGAGGTGCCGTCACCGGCATCGCTGGAGCGGCGCATAGCGTCCACCGCCGCCTCGGTGCCTTTTTGCAGGCGGTCGATCATGCCCTGGATTTCCTGGGTGCTGGTCTGGGTGCGGCTGGCCAGCGCGCGCACTTCGTCGGCCACCACCGCAAACCCGCGCCCGGCCTCCCCTGCCCGCGCGGCTTCAATGGCAGCGTTGAGCGCCAGCAGGTTGGTCTGCTCGGCAATCGAGCGGATCACCCCCAGCACGCTGACGATCGACGACACGTCCTGCTGCAGGCTGTCGAGGGACACGCCGCTGCTGCGGATGTCGCTCACCAGCGCATGGATCTGCGCGATGCTGCCATCCACCACGCGCTTGGCGGCCTGGCCTTCGGCATCGGTCTGTTGCGCGGCCACGGCAGCGCCCTGGGCACTGCGCGCCACTTCGTGGGCGGCCGACGACATCTGGTTGATCGCGGTGGCGACCTGGTCGGTCTCGTGGCGCTGGCGCTCCATGGCCTGCTCGGAGCGCTGGGCCTGGTCGGACACCTGGCTCACCAGGCCGGTGAGTTGCGAGGTCATCTCGGTGATCTGGCGCACCAGGCCGTGGATCTTGTCGACAAAGCGGTTGAACGCGCCGGCCAGGTCACCCAACTCATCCTGGCTGGTAATGGCCAGGCGACGGGTCAGGTCGCCTTCGCCAGCGGCGATGTCGTCGAGGTTGGCTTTCATCAGGTTCAGCGGACGCAAAATGGTGTTGGCCACCACCATACCCACGGCGGCAATCACCAGCAGCACTACCACGGCCACGCCGAGGATGCTCAGCAACACGCCTTCCATGCGCTTCTCAACCTTGGCCTCGACCACCGCCACCTGGGCTTCGATGCCGTCGAGGTTTACCGACGTACCGATCACCATGTCCCACTTGGGCAGGTATTCGGTGTAACCGAGCTTGGGCACCAGTTCGGTCTGCCCGGGCTGGGTCGAGCTGTATTGCAGGTAGTGGGTGCCGTCCTTGCCGACCTTGACCAGGTCGCGGTTGACGTAGACGCCGTTGGGGTCGCGGTTGTCCTTGAAGCTCTTGCCGACGCCGTCGGGGCTGTTGCCCTTGAACAGGCGGATGGTCTCGGAGTCGTAGCCGAAGAAGTAGCCGTCCTTGCCGTAGCTGGTATTCGACAAGAGCTTGACCACCTGCGCCCGCGCGGCGGTGTCGCCTGGGGCGGCGGCGTCGTAGAGCGGCTTGATGGTGGTCATCGCCACCTCGACATAACTTTGCAGGGTGGCCTTGGCGTCGTTGAGCAGGCGCTGGCGGGTTTCTTCCACCTCATTGCGCGCCTGGCCCTGGAGAATCCACACGGTGGTCAGGCTGATGACCACGGCAAACAGCAACACCGGCACGATAGCCAGGGACAGGACTTTGGCCTTGAGGCTCAGACGCATGGCTTTTCTCTCTTATTAGTGGCGACTATGAGAGGTTAACGGCCAGTGGGTGGATATCTGTAGGGGGTTGGGGTTGGAGGCTGGGTACATATCCATTTTTTGGTGATGGCTTGTATTGGTTCCGCTCTTACAGCGGGTCACTTTTGGAAAAGAGCCCGGAATGCCGGCCCAGCCAAAAGTAACCAAAAGG
>NZ_JBWKRS010000046.1:0-17965 GCF_059419385.1 Pseudomonas sp. GW821-FHT05H12
CTCCCCCCCCCCCCCCCCCCCCCCCCCCCCCCCCCCCCCCCCCCCCCCCCCAAGCCGGCTCCTACAGGTTGTGGGGTCAGTCCAGCATCGGCACATGTTTGGGGTGGTTGGCAACGCGGGCCAGCCACGCCTGCACACCCGGGTAAGCGTCCAGATCAAAACCACCTTCATGGGCCACGTGGGTGTAGGCATACAACGCCACGTCCGCAATGGAGAACTGCTCGCCCACCAGGTACGGCGTCAGTTGCAGCTGGCGCTCCATGACTTTCAGCGCCTTGTAGCCGCCTTTGTGCAGCTTCTTGTATTCCTCGAGGCGGTCTTCCGGCAGCCCCAGGTAAAACTGAATGAAGCGCGCCACCGCGATGTACGGCTCATGGCTGTACTGCTCGAAGAACTGCCATTGCAAAACCTGGGTGCGCAGGCGCGGCTCGCTGGGCAGGAACTCGCTTCCATCGGCCAGGAAGTTGAGGATCGCGTTGGATTCCCACAGGCACGTGCCGTCTTCCAGCTCCAGCACCGGGATCTTGCCATTGGGGTTCTTGGCCAGGAACTCAGGGGTCTGGGTGTCGCCCTTGAGGATATCGACATCGATCCATTGATACGGGATGCCCAGCAGGTTGAGCATCAATTTGATCTTGTAGCAGTTGCCCGACTTGTAATCGCCATAAACCTTGTACATGAGGCTCCCCTTATGCCGCTTGCGCGTGCTGTGCTTGACGGACCACTGCGGCCAAACGCTTGAGACCTTCGTCCAGGCGGGCCGGGTCGATATGACTGAAATTGAGTCGCAGCGAACCATGGTGCTGATCCGGATCGGAAAAGAACGGTTCACCGGGCATGAACGCGACGTCCTGATCGAGCGATGGAGCCAACAAAGTGCGGGTATCCAGCGGCTGTTTCAAGGTCAACCAGAAGAATAATCCGCCCTGGGGCACTTGCCAGTCGGCCAGGTCCGCAAAGTGACGTTCCAATGCCACTTGGAATGCATCGCGGCGTTCACGGTAAAAGCTGCGCAGTTCCACCCGATGCTGCTGGTATTTTTCACTGCCGATCCACTGCATCGCCTGCCATTGGCCCACACGATTGGTGTGCAGGTCTGCCGACTGCTTGAGCTTGAGCAGGTGCGGGAACAGATCCGGGCTGGCGATCAGGTAACCGACGCGCAGGCCCGGCAACAGGGTCTTGGACACGGTGCCGGTGTAGATCCAGCTGGCTTTTTTCAGGCGCCCGGCGATGGGTTTGGCGCTGCCGCCGTCGAAGGTCAGCTCACGGTAAGGCTCGTCTTCGATCAGCGTCACACCAAACTCATCGAGCATCGCTGCGACCGCCGCGCGCTTGGCCTCGCTGTAACGCACGGCCGAAGGGTTCTGGAAGGTCGGGATCAGGTAGATGAACGCCGGGCGATGGCGCTCAAGCCTGGCACGCAAGGCCGCCAGGTCGGGACCATCGGCTTCCAACGGCACCGTGAGGCAGTCGGCGCCGAATAGCTGGAAGATTTGCAGCGCGGCCAGGTAGGTCGGGCCTTCCAGCAGGATCGGCGTGCCCTTGTCGATGTACAGCTTGGCCGCCAGGTCGAGGGTTTGCTGGGAACCACTGACCACCAGCACCTGGCTGGCCTGGCACGGCACACCCAGGGCGCGCGCCTCGGCGGCGAGCAATTCGCGCAGTTGCGGTTCGCCTTCGCTCATGCCGTATTGGCCGATGTTCAACGGCATATCGTCCCAGTTCAGCGCCGGCAACATGGCCTCGGCCGGCAGGCCGCCGGCAAACGACATCACTTCCGGGCGCTGGGCAGCCGCGAGGATTTCACGGATCAAGGAGCTTTTGAGGCGCGTAACACGTTCAGAGAAGGCCATAAGGTCACCGCTAGCGAAGCCTGTAGGAAATACGTCAAACTGGTTGACCGAAATTACGACGACTTCAACGGATACGTCAATATGCTTGACCTTAAAAATCCCGCCAGCCAGCAAGAAGCCATGGAAGCGTTCTTCTTCGGCTACCAGGCCTTTACCGCCAAGGCCGATGAAATGCTCGAGCGCCGCGGCCTGAGCCGAGTACACCAGCGCATCGTGTTTTTTATCGCGCGTTACCCGGCCTTGAGCGTCAAGGAGTTGCTGGAATTGCTTGGCGTGAGCAAGCAGGCGCTGAACATTCCGCTACGCCAATTGCAGGAAATGCACTTGGTCGACAGCGTCGCGTCCGAGACTGACAAGCGCAAACGCCTGCTGCAATTGAGCGAAGAAGGCGTGCGCCTGGAGCAGTCGCTGCGGCGTGAGCAGGTGAAGCTGTTGCAGCGGGCCTTCAGCGATGCTGGCGAAGAGGCCGTCAGTGGCTGGTTGGCGGTCAATCAGGCGCTGTGTGCCACCCGTAATTTGTAACAGTCGGAGGCCATTCATCTGTCGCCCTGAAAACATTATTTGCTTTATTTGTATACAAAAGCATAATCCACATCGAGCGAGTTCTTGACCTA
This sequence comes from Pseudomonas sp. GW821-FHT05H12, assembly GCF_059419385.1. Classification (NCBI taxonomy): domain Bacteria; kingdom Pseudomonadati; phylum Pseudomonadota; class Gammaproteobacteria; order Pseudomonadales; family Pseudomonadaceae; genus Pseudomonas; species Pseudomonas sp. GW821-FHT05H12. Next base: position 2,471 of record NZ_JBWKRS010000046.1, read on the forward strand.
TTGGTCAACAAAACTTGCCAACACCTCAAAGCGCTGTTGCCCACATCTGTGACCGGCGCTGGAAATAACAATAAAACTCTTGAGGAGTACTCGCTGTGGAAAGCCGCAAATCCGAAGCCCCGACGCTGGACATCGCCCCGCCCAACAACAGCTGGTTAGAACGCCTGTTCAAACTCAGCCTGCATGGCACCACAGTGAAGACCGAGCTGATCGCCGGCCTCACCACCTTCATCACCATGGCCTACATCATCTTCGTCAACCCCAACATCATGGCCGACGCTGGCATTGATCACGGCGCGGCGTTCGTCGCCACCTGCATCGCCGCCGCACTGGGTTGCCTGCTGATGGGCCTGTATGCCAACTGGCCCGTGGGCCTGGCGCCCGGCATGGGCCTGAACGCGTTTTTCACCTACACCGTGGTCGGCACCATGGGCTACCACTGGGAAACCGCGCTGGGTGCGGTGTTTATTTCCGGCGTGCTGTTCATGGGCCTGACGCTGTCGCGGGTGCGTGAATGGCTGCTCAACAGCATCCCGGTCAGCCTGCGCCATGCGATGGGCGCAGGGGTCGGTTTGTTCCTCGGCGTGATCGGCCTGAAAACCGCCGGCATCATCGTCGACAGCCCGGCGACCTTGATCAAGCTCGGCTCGCTGCACGAACCCGCACCGCTGCTGGCGGCCGTGTGCTTCCTGCTGATCGCCATCCTCAGCTACCACCGCGTGTTCGGCGCGATCCTCATCAGCATCATCGCCGTCACCCTCGCAGGCTGGGGGCTGGGCTTGGTGCACTACAACGGCATGGTCTCTACCCCACCGAGCCTGGCACCGACCTGGATGGCCATGGATGTAAAAGGTGTATTCAATGTCAGCATGATCAGCGTGGTATTTGCCTTTCTTTTTGTACACATGTTTGACACTGCAGGTACACTGATGGGCGTCGCGCAGCGGGCAGGCCTGGTGAACGCCGATGGGCGCATCGACAACCTGTCCCGCGCCTTGAAAGCCGACAGTGCCTCCAGCGTGTTTGGTGCCATGGTCGGCGTGCCGCCGGTGACCAGCTACGTGGAAAGTGCTGCGGGTGTCGCGGCCGGTGGTCGTACCGGGCTCACCGCGGTGACCGTGGGCGTGCTGTTTGTGGCGGCGATGTTTTTCGCCCCGCTGGCCGGCATGATCCCGGCCTACGCCACCGCAGGTGCACTGATCTACGTGGCAATGCTGATGATGGCGAGCATGGCGCACATCAATTGGGATGAAGCCACCGACAGCATCCCGGCGATTGTCACCGCGATCATGATGCCGCTGACGTTCTCGGTGGCTGACGGTATCGCCTTGGGCTTCATCACGTACGTGGCGCTCAAGACCGGCACCGGCAAGTACCGCGAAATTTCCGTGAGCCTGTGGGTGCTGTGCGCGATCTTCATCGCCAAATTCATCTTTCTATAAAGGAGCAACGAATGAACCTTGAAACCTGGCTACTGTTCAGCGGCGCAGCATTGGTGGTGATCCTGATCCCGGGGCCACTGTCACTGCTGATGATCAGCAACAGTCTCAACTACGGCCTGCGCCGTTCGTATCCAGCGTTTCTCGGTGGGGTGTCTGCCTCTATTCTTCTGCTGAGCGCCTCGGCCCTGGGCCTGGGTGCCTTGCTGTTGGCGTCCGAACAACTGTTCAGCGCCTTGAAGATCGTCGGCGCGGTGTACCTGTTCTACCTCGCCTGGCAGAGCTGGCAGCAATCGCGACAACCGGCCAAAGCCGCAGAAGTCCCCTATAGCGCGCCGGTTCCACGCTTTCGTGCGCTGTTTGGGCGGGCCTTCGTTCTGGGTGCCAGCAACCCCAAGGACATCCTGTTTTTTGCGGCATTCCTGCCACAGTTTCTCCACAGTGAGCAGGCCTTTCTGCCGCAACTGCTGATCATGATCGCCACCTGGACCGTACTCGACCTGTTGTGCAAAGTGTTCTACGGCCTCAGCGCGCACGGCGCTGCACGTTATCTGCGCAGCGGCAAAGGCCAGGGCTGGTTCAATCGCGTGAGCGCGGCCTTGTTTGCAGGCGCCGGCGGTGCGGCTTTGCTGAGGGCTTGAGGCTACCAAACCGCGCAAAGAACACTGTAGGGGCCGTCGTGGGTGTCCATTGGATGCCCGCGATGATCTTGACCAACCTCCCTTCGTCCATGGCTTGCTTGATGGGCGCAAACGACGCGGCAAAATTCGATGTGGTCGCCCGGTGATTGAACCATTCGTCAGTCAGCTGCATGGCATGGGCGCCATAGAATTTGAAGCTGGCGGTATTGGCCCAGCGCGTGAGCACGAAATACAGGTTGTTGGACTGAGGGTGGGTACAGCTGAAATCCACGGTCGCGCCTGAGCCTGGTTTCTTTTCCACACGCTGTACGCTGAACCCCTGTTGTTCGAGAATATCCCGGACGGCGCCTTGCATCAGATGGGACCGTTGAATCAGGTTGTGCTGGGTGGGCGCTCGCAGATCAAGAGGCGGCGATTGGCGCAGGATGAAGTCCACCCGGTCAAACCCCGGCGTGGTCGACTCACGGCCAATGTAGAGTCTGGCACTGCTTGTACTGTGCAGGGGCCGCAACAACCTGAGCAGATCGTCGGTTTGCCCGTCTGCGTTTGGCATCCGCCACCGTTCCAGGGTCGCCTTCAGACGCAGCAGATGGGTAGCGGTCAGACGACGACTGGGGTCGGATAATTCCAGCAGACGCTCAATCAAAAACGTGCGACTGTTGGCCGTCATGCCAGGAAAGGCTCGCGCCAGGGACACCCGCAACGACTCGCTGAACACCGGGCGATGAAACGTCCAGCGCCCCTCCGCCCCCCACGTAGCCGGTATCGGTTGATCGAATGTCCCGGCTTCCAGCCAATAGGCAATGTCCAGTGACGCCGCGTGTTCCAGCGGGCGGTCACGGGTGATAAACACCACATCACGTGGCGACACCTGCGAACCATCTGGCAACAGCCGGTAGTGGCGAGCGTTATGCTGAAGCACCCTGTAGCCCTGCGCCGAGGGTGGTACGGACGCCTCGAAGATGCCGAGTTCAGGGATAGCCTCGGTCAAGGTCATGGGCGTGTTGATCGCCCAGGCATCGAAGGTCTTGGGCGCCGTGATCGTCTGAGACAGGCTCTGCTCAAGCCTCCCCACTGACGGCGGCACCCACTCGCTGGTGTGCGACGCGGCAAACGGCCGCCATACCGCCGCACTCGGGCCGGGTTGTGGGGGTGGCAACGGCGCATCCGCGCCCAGCGCCCACTCGCGGCCCTCGCGGATATGCAGCACCAGCTCTCCCTCAGCTTCGCCGCCAGGGCTTTTCACCCGCCACACCTGCTCATCCCCGCGCCGGTATACCGGGTAATAGTGTTCGCCATCAGCCAGATGCAGCTCGCCGTTTTTAACGTACACGCCCTTGTTGCCCGGCCCGCTCAGGGGCACGGCGGCATCGCTGGAAAAAGGTTTCTTGAAGCGCTCCAGCAACCTGACAGGACGCGGGGCTGACGACAACCGGCTCAACCCGAACCCCTGACGATGGAGCTGGCCAAGCCCCCTGCGCAGCCCCCCACTTGCACCGAGTCGGGAAAGCGGGAGAAATGACGTCACGACATCGATAAACGCCATCAGCGTGAGAAACACCACATCCACAAGCTCCTCGGGCTTGCCGCCGAGGTGGTAGCGCCCGGCAGCCAGCAACATTTCATACAGACTGACTGCCGTGCCGATCACCGGAATGAAGGACAAAAGACCACGCACCGTGGCATCCGCCTGCTCGCCAAGACGCAGCTCGCGGTAGCGCGTCAGCGTCGCACGGGTGTTGGCACTGGCGTGGGCTCGTTGCTGAATCTCCAGCATGCGCGCATGGGCGAACAGCGCCAGGGCATTACGCTGGGAGGTAGGCACGATCACCAGCCAGGCGCTCGGATCGGCCTCGATCTGTTCCTTGATTTGCTCCTCAATGACAGACAGCTCTGCGCCAGGCAGTTTGTGCTTGATCTTGAAGGTGCGCACCAGCCGTTTGATCGCCTCATAGACCACGAGGACCCCATAGCCGCGAATGGCCCCGGAACCGATGGCGGTCAACAGTACCGGGGGCTTTTGCCTCTGAACCGGTTGCCCGGGATAGCTGGCCAGGGCCTCCTCTTCCCAGCCAGGTGCGACCCGCTGCGCCAACGCCTTGATACTGTCCGCGGTGGCACCTGCCCGATTCAAATGTGCCTGGGCCTCGGCCTGGCTGCTGTATTCGGCGAGTACTGGGTACCCTGTGGCACCCGGCCAATACACCAGGCAACGCTGGGACAGGGTATCGGTGATGACCAGCACGCCGGCAATGTGTCGGTCATGCTCCAGCGTGTGGCCACACAAGCGCAGGAAACCTAGGCTGATGTGATCCGCTGCGCTGGCGGTCATCGCCAGATCGAACAGGTTTTTGCCCGGTACCGACAGCCCCTGGCGCAACGCCGAATACGCCTGCATCTGTGCCAGTTGCAAGGTCGCACGGTCGATCAGCCTGCGCGGGAGCGCGCTGGAGCCCGGCGCAAACGTACGCTGGATCAAACGATGGTACTGACCACCGAGGTCCAGTGCCGACAGGGTCTTGATCAGGTAGCGCGGATTCAGACGTTCTTTCCAGGCAGGCTGCAAATATCGCGCGCGATTCAGTCGCCATTTGGTCCATGGCGCCTCGGCATCAAGATTGTGCAACGCCAGGTCCAGAAGACTGAACGGGGTGCGCTGCGCACTGGAAATCATTTTGACATGACGGTCGCCGACCACGCACTGGCTCGACCAACCGCAGAGCTGGGCACTGACATCGTCCGGCATATCCAACAGAGGCTGGTCCACGTCCAGCTCAGGGTAAAAGCCATCCTGCTTCAGTTGGATCACCAGTCGCTCGCGTGCAAAGGTGTACAACGGCGGCAAGACCTGCCAAAGCCGATCCTCGAAGGCCAGGGCACTGGACACATAGCGCCGCTGCAAACGTCGGTAGCCCTGGCGCTGGGCGGCGGTGGCCGTGGCCAGCCAGGCCGGCTGGTTTTTCGCCTGTTCGGCGGCAAACCGGACAAAATCGATGTTGGCCAGCGCCAGGGTTCGTGCATCGTTGGACGGCACCTGCAGGTGCTCACGCAGTTCGGCAGCCAGCCATTGCTGGCCCAGGGCCGTGTCACTGACCTCACTGAACACTCGCTTGCCGGCCACCAGTTGTTTGCGCAACCGCGCATAGTGTTCAACCGATGCCTTGAAATCTTCCTGGAGCACATTATTTTCGGCGATGCTGTAGTCCACCACGGTCGGTGGGGTGAACGCCAAGCGTGCAGCGGTGCGCTCACCCCGCAGGATGCAGCGCCACAATACCGAGCCGTCATGGCTGGCAAAGCTGGCCCGAAGCCCTTGGGACAAGCCCTCCAGGTCATCGAATACCGCCGTTCCACCAAAGCCCCCCATCACCACCAGGATCACAGGCTGTACCTGTTTCGTTTCGATCACGGCCCTGGCGGTGGTGACCACGAATGCCCCCAGCAACCGGTAGCGCGAGCCGCCCTGGCTGCCGATTGCGATACGTAACACACGGGTGTCACTGCCCAGTCGCTGGCTGGCCAGTGGCTTGTTGAGCACCTCCAGCAACCGGTCCAGGTGGGTCTGCTTGATTATTCCAAGGCTGTGGTCAAGCTGCGCATCCAGGCGCAACGCCAGGCGCTGGGCATTCAGTACCCGCGTGGCGCGTTTGTGGTTGTCGTCGAGCCGTTCAAGCCAGAACGCCACGTCGAACAGACGCCCATCCTCGGCCTGGGTCAACTGCCCGATGATCTGCGCCTGGGCCTCACGCTGTTCTTCACGCTCTGCAAACGCTCGGTAGTCCGTATCGCCACCAGGCGTCTGGAGCAACGCCTCCATGCCACTTTCGTGACGTTGCACCTGACGCTCGCAGGCGCTGCGCGGCAGGTCGGCCGACAGCCGAGAGAATACGATTTCTGCCTCGCGACGCTGGCGGTCCCATTCCAGCAAAGCGTCCAGAACCGTCTCGAATGGCAGGCCATTACCCAGGCGCTTGCGACCCTTTTCGATGACCCGCAGCAGGCGCGCGAGCCGTCGGCTTGGTAAAGGGCCCTCAGGCGCAGTCGGCGCGGCGTAATGAAGGGACAGCACGCAGCCCCATTCATTATTCCATTGTTCCTCCAGCAAGACCTGCGCACTGTGGGCCAATGCGTCTCTTGTGAGTACTTTCCCCACAGGCATCTGCGCAGGCGCCTGACGTCGCAGTGGCAGGTACTGCCACCATTGCCCCAATAACGACCGGTGTACAAGCTCAGGTAATTGCTCCTGCATCCGGTGCCCTGAACTGAACTCATGAAAACCCTGCGACAACCCCGGCAGGTAAATGACCTGTGGCCCGTCGACCCCCCCTTCCCGGCCAATGTGCAAGGCACCTGGAATCACCAGAACCCCGTGTTCGGCATGGGGCCACGGGACTGTCGCCACACAGACTGTCGCCCAGGCACCGCCCGCGCGCTGGCGGGTTTCTGTGTCGGGGGCGTCGATCAGTTGCTCAAGCATCGCGAAACCGGCATCCGACACCTGGAACAACTGATGCGCCAAGAAGGCCTGGTCGGCAAACAACGCCTTGCGCAAATCGACCCAGCGCTCCCGGCGCGAAAGCCAAGTGCCAGGGGCCAGTTGCTGCCAGTAGTCCGCCGCGGCGCTATTGACACGCGCCAACAGCTGCAACTGGCGAACACGCTCCAATGCCTGCCAGGCATTGAATGCCGGCACGTTCGCCGACTGGCCTTGCACGCTCAAGGCAGTGAAATGGTGCAGGTTGATCGGCACGCCGGGGTTACTGAACAAAGCCAGCGCCCGATCGGTCAAGCTGTTGACGTGAAGGGCCGGCCGGGGCGGTGGCGGTTCGCTGAATAGCAGGGTGTCCGGGTCCAGGCCAAATGCTTGGTGCAAGGCGTGCCGGATGAAGGACAGAATGCGCGGTGCGCGTCCCGCCAGGTTCGCCAGCTGTTTCGCGTTGCGTACACTCCGCTCATGGGCGGCATGAATCTGGTTGATCGTACGGCTGGGCTCGCGCGCACTATTGATCCGCCGTGTCAGCAGCGCGCGAATCGCCGTCAGGTGCTGTTCCCGGGTCACGGCGGGGTCATCAAAGTCGAGGGCTGACGAGATAGGATCAGGTGTGTCTAGGCTCATGACGGCATCTTCAAGGCTGAAACACCCGAGCCTAGGCACTCCCCCCTTTGCCGGTGCGCTACATAGTTGGCAGACGAAAAAAAGCCCGCAGTGTGGGCGGGCAAAAATCCAACGAAGAGCTTTGGGGGTGTGAAGCGAGGTGACGCTAGCTACCGCGATAGGTGGAGTAGCTGTAGGGCGAAATCAGTAACGGGACATGGTAGTGATCCTGTTCGGCGCTGATGCCGAAGCGCAGCACCACCACATCCAAGAAAGCCGGTTCAGGCAATTGCACGCCACGGGCGCGGTAGTAGTCGCCGGCGCTGAACTGCAGCTGGTAGACGCCGCTGCGGTAGTCATCACCTTGCAGCAGGGGCGCGTCGCAGCGACCGTCGTTGTTGGTCAGGGCGGTGGCAACCAGTTCCAGTTGCGCGCCTTCGACGCGGTACAGCTCAACCTTGATGGCGCTGCCGGGGCAGCCGTGTGCAGCGTCCAAAACGTGTGTGGTCAAACGTCCCATGGCGTCTACGCGCCTCCTTAAGCCAGTAGAAGAAAGATTCGCACTTTTTCAGGGCATTGAAAAAGCCGGCGATGACTGATTAAGACACTTTTTAAAAAAATTGTACACAATAAATTCAACAAATTACCGGAGCGCCATTCAAACCTGGTTGCCGACGCGGGTGGTGTACCTGATAGACCCTTGGGAGGCAATCGCCGGCAAGCCGGCTCCTACAAATCAGTGTTGTGTAGAAAGATTTTGTGGTTTAGCTGACCAAGCAGGCAAGTTTCTTGCAGTGCCTTTGAGTGGGGTGTGACAGAAAAAATGCGGAAATGCAGGCTTACAAAGTTGGCAATAAGTTGTATACAATCACTCATCGCTGTGACGCCACCCAGTCATTTCACTGCCCGGCCGCCACATGAATGATCACGAACAAGAAGGAAGACTGCAGTGAGCGCTGACTACCCACGCGACCTGATCGGTTACGGCAGTAACCCTCCTCACCCCCACTGGCCGGGCAAGGCACGCGTTGCGCTGTCTTTCGTACTCAATTACGAAGAAGGCGGCGAACGCAATATTTTGCACGGTGACAAAGAGTCCGAAGCCTTCCTTTCGGAAATGGTCTCGGCCCAGCCGCTGCAAGGCGCGCGCAACATGAGCATGGAATCGCTGTACGAATACGGCAGCCGTGCCGGCGTGTGGCGCATCCTCAAGCTGTTCAAAGCATTCGATATCCCGCTGACCATCTTCGCCGTGGCCATGGCCGCCCAGCGTCACCCGGACGTGATCCGCGCGATGGTCGAAGCCGGCCACGAGATTTGCAGCCACGGCTACCGCTGGATCGACTACCAGTACATGGACGAGGCCCAGGAGCGCGAGCACATGCTCGAAGCCATCCGCATCCTCACCGAACTGACCGGCGAACGCCCACTGGGCTGGTACACCGGCCGCACCGGCCCCAACACGCGCCGGCTGGTGATGGAGGAAGGAGGCTTCCTTTACGATTGCGACACCTACGACGACGACCTGCCCTACTGGGAGCCCAACAACCCTACTGGCAAGCCGCACCTGGTGATCCCTTACACCCTGGACACCAACGACATGCGCTTCACCCAGGTGCAGGGCTTCAACAAGGGCGACGACTTCTTCGAGTACCTCAAGGACGCGTTCGACGTGCTCTACGCTGAAGGCGCCGAGGCACCGAAGATGCTCTCCATCGGCCTGCACTGCCGCCTGATCGGCCGCCCGGCGCGCCTGGCATCGTTGAAGCGTTTTATTGAATACGTCAAAGGTCACGAGCACGTCTGGTTCACTCGCCGAGTGGACATTGCCCGTCACTGGCACGAAACCCACCCGTACACGGGAGCGGCGAAATGACTGCGTTCCACACGCTTAAACCCTCGACCTTGAGCCGCGACGCATTCGTCCAGGCCTTCGCCGACATCTACGAACACTCGCCATGGGTGGCCGAAAAGGCCTTTGACCTGGGCCAGGACCCTTCGATCGACGAGATCGAAACCCTGCACCAACGCATGAGCGACATCCTGTTGAGCGCCGATCACACCAGTCAGCTGGCCCTGATCAACGCTCACCCGGACCTGGCGGGCAAAGCGGCCGTCCAGGGCCAACTGACCCAAGCCAGCACCGATGAACAGGCTGGCGCGGGGATTCACCAATGCACGGCCGAAGAGTTTTCTCGCTTCACCGAGCTGAACGATGCCTACAAGGCCAAGTTCAAGTTTCCCTTCATCATGGCGGTAAAAGGCAGCAACCGGCATCAGATCCTTGCCGCGTTCGAAACGCGCATTCACAACTCGGTCGACACCGAGTTCAAATGCGCACTGGCCGAGATCAACAAGATCGCGTTGTTCCGTTTACTGACTCTTTAAGCAACCCTCGCCCGAGTGTTCATGAGCACCCAGGGCCTGGTGAGCATCCCAAGCCACTCTATTTAAGGCAGACAAGAAGAATGAAAGCTTACGCCGTACCTTTCGAGAAGTTCGTCAACCTCGCCGACGCCCGCCTGGGCACCAAGATCATCTCCGTGACCGATGACTGGTTTGCCGACGCCAACCGCCTGTTCCAGCCGACCCCGGCCGTGTGGAAGGAGGGCGTTTTCGATGACAACGGCAAGTGGATGGACGGCTGGGAATCGCGCCGCAAGCGCTTCGAAGGCTACGACAGCGCCGTGATCCGCCTGGGCGTACCGGGCTCGATCAAAGGCGTGGACATCGACACTTCATTCTTCACCGGCAACTTCCCGCCGTCGGCCTCCCTGGAAGCCTGCTTCCTGGCCTCGGGCGAGCCAGACGCCAACACCCAGTGGGTGGAAGTGCTGTCGGCCGTCGAGCTGCAAGGCAACAGCCACCACTACCACGAGATCAACAACGACCAGGCGTTCAGCCACCTGCGTTTCAACATCTACCCGGATGGCGGCGTGGCCCGTCTGCGTGTGTACGGTGTGCCGTTCCGCGACTGGTCCTCGGTGGGTGACAACGAACAGGTCGACCTGGCGGCTGCATTGAACGGCGGCCGTGCCCTGGCGTGCTCCGACGAACACTTCGGCCGCATGAGCAACATCCTCAACCCGGGCCGTGGCATCAACATGGGCGACGGCTGGGAAACCGCACGTCGTCGCACGCCTGGCAATGACTGGGTGATCGTCGCCCTGGGCCACCCGGGCGAGATCGAGAAGATCATCGTCGACACCCTGCACTTCAAGGGCAACTACCCGGACACTTGCTCAATCCAGGGCGCGTTCGTGAAGGGCGGCACCGACAGCCAGATCGAAACCCAATCGCTGTTCTGGCGCGAACTGCTGCCGGCGCAGAAACTGGAAATGCACGCTGAACACACCTTCGCCGAGCAGATCAAGGCGCTGGGCCCCATCACCCACATCCGCCTGAACGTGTTCCCGGATGGGGGTGTGAGCCGCCTGCGTGTACTCGGCAAAGTCGCCAAGTAAGCGGTGAACCCAATCGCGGGTAAACCCGCTCCCACATTTGGAATGCATTCTCCTGTGGGAGCTGGCTTGCCTGCGATGACGATAGATCAAACAACACAGAATTCGGATAAGAAGACAGCCATGCGCACACTCGTGATCGAACCCCTGACCAAAGAAGCCTTCGCCCCTTTCGGAGACGTTATCGAAACCGATGGCAGCGATCACTTCATGATCAACAACGGGTCGACCATGCGCTTCCATAAACTGGCCACGGTGGAAACCGCCAAGCCTGAGGACAATGCGATCATCAGCATCTTCCGCGCCGACGCGCAGGACATGCCACTGACCGTGTGCATGCTGGAACGACACCCGCTGGGCAGCCAGGCTTTCATTCCGCTGCTCGGCAACCCCTTTCTGATCGTGGTCGCGCCACTTGGCGATGAACCTGTATCGGGCTTGGTCCGCGCCTTCGTTACCAACGGCAGGCAGGGCATTAATTACCATCGCGGCGTCTGGCACCACCCGGTGCTGACGATCGAAAAGCGGGATGACTTCCTGGTGGTTGATCGCAGTGGCACAGGCAATAACTGCGATGAGCATTTTTTCAAAGAGGATGAGCGGTTGATCCTCGCCCCCCACCAATAAGAGAAGGTCTGATCACCCGACAACAAGGGTGACAGGCGAGAGGTAAAGACTGTGGAAGCACATCTGTTGGAATGGCTGAACCTGAGCGTGCGCTGGGTTCACATGATCACTGGCGTCGCGTGGATCGGCGCTTCCTTCTATTTCGTCTGGCTGGAAAACAACCTCAATCGCGTCAACCCCAAGGACGGCCTGGCCGGTGACTTGTGGGCGATCCACGGTGGCGGTATCTACCACCTGGAAAAATACAAACTGGCCCCGCCGACCATGCCGGACAACCTGCACTGGTTCAAATGGGAAGCCTATTTCACCTGGATGTCGGGGATCGCACTGCTGTGCGTGGTGTTCTACTCCAACCCCACCCTGTACCTGCTGGCCCCGGGCAGCAGCCTCAGTGGGCCTGAAGGCGTATTGCTGGGCATTGGCTCGCTGTTCGCCGGCTGGTTCATCTACTCCTTCCTGTGCGACTCGGCCCTGGGCAAACGCCCTGCCCTGCTCGGCTTCATCCTGTTTGTGCTGTTGATTGCGGCGGCCTATGGCTTCAGCAAGGTGTTCAGCGGCCGTGGCGCCTACCTGCACGTGGGTGCGGTGATCGGCACCATTATGGTGGGCAACGTGTTCCGCATCATCATGCCGGCGCAACGCGCCCTGGTGGCGGCGATCGCCGAGAACCGCACGCCAGACCCGGCGCTGCCGGCCAAAGGCTTGCTGCGTTCGCGTCACAACAACTACTTCACCCTGCCGGTGCTGTTCATCATGATCAGCAACCACTTCCCGAGCACCTACGGCAGCCAGTACAACTGGCTGATCCTGGCCGGTATCGCCGTGGCTGCGGTGTTGGTGCGTCACTATTTCAACACCCGTCATGACAGCCAGAAATATGCGTGGACGTTGCCCGTCGGCGCGTTGGCGATGATTTGCCTGGCCTACGTGACCGGCCCCAAACCCGTGTCGACTGCACCGGATGTGGCCAAGGCGCCTGCCGCCATCGAGTACCAACCGTTGCCGGAAACGGCGCTGGGTGGTGGCTTGAAACCCGCCGCTCCCGCCGCACCTGCCGAACCGGCTGCTGCCCCCGCTGCCCCGGCCCAGGCCTCGATTGATTTCGACAAGGTGCACGGTGTGATCCAGGAACGCTGCGCCGTGTGCCACTCGGCCAAGCCGACCAGCCCGCTGTTCAGCACCGCGCCGGCCGGGGTGATGTTCGACACCCCGGCGCAGATCCAGCAGCAGGCGGCGCGCATTCAAGCGCAGGCCGTGGCCAGCCAGATCATGCCGCTGGGCAACATCACCCAGATGACCCAGCAGGAGCGGGATTTGATTGGCACCTGGATCAACCAGGGGGCGCGTACCAATTAATTGATCCACGCAGATCCAATGTTGGAGCGGGTTTGTGTGGGAGCTGGCTTGCCTGCGATGCAGGCACCTCGGTGCATCAGGTGTACCGAGGTGATGCTATCGCAGGCAAGCCAGCTCCCACATAAAACAGCTCCCACAGTTGGTACCGTGCAAGTTTGAAGATTGAGTTCCACCCGGCAATTGAATGCCAAACAACACAACAATAAAAAAGATCCGAGGTGTTGCATGACCGAGTTAGCCGAACCGCAGATTCCTGCCGCGCCCGCCATGGTGCGGCTGCCCCTCTTGCAACTGATTCTGGTAGGCCTGCAACACGTCTTGCTGATGTACGGCGGCGCCGTCGCCGTGCCCCTGATTATTGGCCAGGCCGCAGGTCTGAGCCGTGAAGAAATCGCTTTCCTGATCAACGCCGACCTGCTCGTGGCCGGCATCGCCACCATGGTGCAGTCGTTCGGCATCGGCCCGGTGGGCATTCGCATGCCGGTGATGATGGGCGCCAGTTTCGCCGCCGTCGGCAGCATGGTGGCCATGGCCGGCATGCCCGGCATCGGACTGCAGGGGATCTTCGGCGCGACCATCGCCGCCGGGTTCTTCGGCATGTTGATCGCACCGTTCATGTCCAAGGTGGTGCGCTTCTTTCCACCATTGGTGACTGGCACGGTGATTACCGCCATCGGCCTGTCGTTGTTTCCAGTGGCCGTCAACTGGGCGGGCGGCGGCAGCGCGGCTGCCACCTTCGGCTCGCCGATCTACCTGGCCATTGCCGCACTGGTACTGGCCACCATCCTGCTGATCAACCGTTTCATGCGCGGCTTCTGGGTGAATATCTCGGTGCTGATCGGTATGGGCCTGGGCTACGCTCTGTGCGGTGCGCTTGGCATGGTCGACCTCAGTGGCCTGGCGATGGCGCCCTGGGTGCAGGTGGTGACGCCGCTGCACTTCGGCATGCCCAAGTTCGAGTTGGCCCCCATCCTGTCGATGTGCCTGGTGGTGGTGATCATCTTCGTCGAGTCCACCGGGATGTTCCTGGCGCTGGGCAAGATCACCGGCCAGGACGTGACGCCGAAGATGCTGCGTCGTGGCCTGCTGTGCGATGCCGGCGCGTCGTTCTTCGCCGGTTTTTTCAACACTTTCACCCATTCCTCGTTCGCCCAGAACATCGGCCTGGTGCAGATGACCGGCGTGCGTTGCCGCTCGGTGACGATCATGGCCGGGGTGTTCCTTATCGTACTGAGCCTGCTGCCCAAGGCGGCCTACCTGGTCGCGTCGATTCCACCGGCGGTGCTGGGCGGCGCGGCGATTGCGATGTTCGGCATGGTAGCGGCCACCGGGATCAAGATCCTGCAAGAAGCCGACATCGCCGACCGCCGCAACCAGTTGCTGGTGGCGGTGAGCATCGGCATGGGCCTGATCCCCGTGGTACGCCCGGAATTCTTCGCGCAGCTGCCGCTGTGGATGAGCCCGATTACCCACAGTGGCATCGCCATGGCCACCCTCAGCGCGTTGTCGCTGAATATCCTGTTCAACATTCTCGGTGGTTCTGAACGACCTGCCGTTGCCCACACGCATTGATTCCTTCGTTCGCACAAAAACAATAACGAAACGGGAAGACAAGCATGCATACCCCCCACCTGGGGCCGGCCACAAGCCGCGCCCCATTCTCGCCCCACGCGCTCTGTTACAGCGCACTTGAGCCCAGGCCTGGGAGCCAGTATTCTCCGCGCCCGCTCGAATCGACTCAAAAAAAAACAGCAGATGTAAAAGCTGACTGCAAGGCCAACTTATCCCGGCCTGTTGTCTGCGGCCAACCTACGCAAAAAGTCCTCCGGATCGACTGCATCTCATGCAGCCGACGGGGATTTTTTGGCTTTTTAAATACCTTGGCGCAGGTCTTGCTAAAAGCACTAAAGCTGACCAAACAGACGATTTTTGCAGCGAACCAAAAGGCGCCACATCAGAGCGCCTGCGTAGAAGAAAAACCATAAAACTTTAACTCGGGAGCAACCGAATGAAATCTATGTTCAAAGGCCTGATGCTGGCGGGATCCCTGCTGGCCGGTGGCCAAGCCGTGGCCGGTGACTTGTTGCAGTGGCAGAACAACAGCCTGACTTACTTGTGGGGCAAGAACTTCACCGTCAACCCGCAGATCCAACAGACCGTCACGTTCGAACATGCCGACGCATGGAAGTACGGCGACAACTTCCTGTTCGTCGACCGCATCTTTTACAACGGCAAGGAAGACGGCAACGTCGGCCCCAGTACTTACTACGGCGAGTTCAGCCCACGCCTGTCGTTCGGCAAGATCTTCGATAAAGACCTGTCGTTCGGCCCGATCAAGGACGTGCTGCTGGCCTTCACCTACGAGTTCGGCGAAGGCGACAACGAGTCGTACCTGGTAGGCCCGGGTTTTGACTTGAACGTCCCGGGTTTCGACTACTTCCAGTTGAACTTCTACCAGCGCCAGACCGAAGGCAATCGCCCGGGTGACAACGTTTGGCAGATCACGCCTGTGTGGTCCTACACCATTCCGGTGGGCGACTCCAACGTGCTGATCGACGGCTTCATGGACTGGGTCGTGGATAACGACAAGACGTCCCGTGGCACCTACCACGCCAACCTGCACTTCAACCCACAGATCAAATATGACTTGGGCAAGGCGCTGCATTGGGGTGACAAGAAGTTGTACGTGGGTATCGAGTATGACTACTGGAAGAACAAGTACGGGATCGAAGATTCGGGCGCATTCAAGACCAACCAAGACACCGCGAGCCTGCTGGTCAAATACCACTTCTAAAGGCTGACCACACCCGCCTCCTGTGGGAGCTGGGGGTGGGGGGGGGGGGGGGGGGGGGGGGGGGGGGGGGGGGGGGGGGGGG
>NZ_JBWKRS010000046.1:17975-39197 GCF_059419385.1 Pseudomonas sp. GW821-FHT05H12
CCCCCCCCCCCCCCCCCCCCCCCCCCCCCCCCCCCCCCCCCCCCCAGCTCCCACATTTAATTCGGTGTGAGCCCGAGGAATTTCGACAGTTCCTCGCGCTTGGCCAACGCATCGCGCCGCCCCAACTCGATCAACTCACTGCAATACCCTGCCTCGAACAGCAAGTAGCTCAACACCCCCGCCCCGCTCGTCTTGGTCGCCCCCGGCCCGCGTAAGAACAGGCGCAGTGCCGCCGGCAATTCCTGCCGATGCCGCGCCGCGATCTCGTCGATCGGCTGGCTCGGCGCAATCACCAGCACTTCAACCGCCGCCAACCCGGGGGCGGCATGGCTGAACTGGTTCAAGCGTTCCAGCAGTTCGATATCGCTTTCCAGGCTGTCAATGAAGGTACTGTTGAGCATGTGCCCGCCGATCTGCGCCAGGGTCGGCTCCTGGCCGGTGAAAGTGCGCTGCGTCGCTGGTTCATTGCCTCGCGGGTTGCCGCTGACCCCCACCACCAGCACGCGGCTGGCACCCAGGTGCAAGGCCGGGCTGATGGGCGCCGATTGGCGCACCGCGCCGTCACCGAAATACTCCTGGTCGAGTTTCACCGGGGCAAACAGCAAGGGGATGGCCGAGCTGGCCAGCAGGTGTTCAACCGTCAGTTGGGTGGGTACGCCGATGCGTCGATGACGCAGCCAGGCATCAATGGTGCCGCCGCCCTGGTAGAAGGTCACCGCCTGGCCGGACTCGTAGCCAAACGCTGTGACTGCCACCGCGTGCAGGTGCTTATTGCGGATGGCTTCATTGATGCCGTGCAGGTGCAGTTTGTCGTTGAGCAGATCGCGCAGCGGCGTGCTGTTGAGCAGCGCCACGGGCATCTGGGCACCAAAACCCAGCAGGCTATGGATAAAGAAGCGGCTCGCCTGGCGGATCACCCCGGGCCAGTCGCTACGCAACACCAGATGGCTGCGAAAGCCTTGCCAGAACGCCGTGAGGCGCCCGATGGCGGCGGTGAAGTCCATGGCGCCACTGGCCAGGCTCACCGCATTGATCGCGCCAGCCGAGGTGCCGACGATCACCGGAAAGGGGTTGGGTGCCCCCGGTGGCAGCAGTTCGGCAATCGCCGCCAGCACCCCCACCTGATACGCCGCTCGCGCCCCGCCACCGGAAAGAATCAAACCTGTAACCGGCTCAGCTGGGCGCATCGCGTCACTCCATATGGGGAAAAGTAAGGTTTACCGACGGCGTTTCTCGTAGAGCTTGGGCTCACCCGGTGGCCGGCTCTTGAAGCGCCGGTGCGTCCACAGGTACTGCTCGGGGCATTCACGTACCGAGGCCTCGACCCACTGGTTGATCCGCAGGCAGTCGATTTCATCGGATTCACCAGGGAAGTCTTCCAGCGGCGGATGGATCACCAGGCGATAGCCGCTGCCATCGGCCAGGCGCTCCTGGGTGAACGGCACCACCAGCGCCTTGCCCAGCTTGGCAAACTTGCTGGTGGCCGTCACGGTGGCCGCCTGGATGCCGAACAGCGGCACGAAGATGCTTTGCTTGGCGCCGTAGTCCTGGTCCGGCGCGTACCAGATAGCACGGCCGGCGCGCAGCAACTTGAGCATGCCGCGCACGTCTTCGCGCTCTACCGCCAGGGAATCAAGGTTGTGGCGTTCACGGCCACGGCGCTGCACGAAGTCGAACAACGCATTGCCGTGCTCGCGGTACATGCCGTCAATGGTGTGCTTTTGCCCGAGCAGGGCTGCGCCGATTTCCAGGGTGGTGAAATGCAGGGCCATGAGGATCACGCCCTTGCCGTCCAGCTGCGCCTGCTTGAGGTGCTCGAGCCCTTCGACATGGGCCAGGCGCGCCAGGCGCTGGCGTGACCACCACCAGCTCATGGCCATTTCAAAGAAGGCGATGCCGGTGGAGGCGAAATTTTCCTTGAGCAGCTGCTTGCGCGCTTTGGCAGACATCTCCGGGAAGCACAGCTCCAGGTTGCGCGCGGCGATGCGGCGGCGTTCGCCGGCCACGCGGTACATGCCGGCGCCCAGCAGGCGACCAATGGTCAGCAACGCGCGGTAGGGCAATTGGGTGATCAGCCACAACAGGCCGAGTCCCAGCCATAACAGCCAAAAACGCGGGTGAAAAAATACAGCTCGAAAACGCGGGCGATCCATTACAGATTCCGGTAAAGACAAGGGCCGCGCATTCTACAACGGTTCGACCCGGCTTGCGGCCCGTGGATGTTCTCGTTATAAGTCTCGACACTTTTCGTGACAAGCCGCTTTTGCCGACCATGAGCCAAACCGAACCGCTAGACCAAGATCCCGTGTTCCAGTTAAAAGGCAGCATGCTCGCCATTACCGTGTTGGAACTGGCCCGCAACGACCTCGATGCCCTGGACCGCCAACTGGCCGCCAAGGTCGCCCTGGCGCCGAACTTCTTCAACAATGCCCCGCTGGTGCTGGCCCTGGACAAACTGCCCGCCGGCCAGGGTGCCATCGACCTGCCCGGCCTGATGCGTGTGTGCCGCTCCCATGGCCTGCGTACCCTGGCGATCCGTGCCAGCCGTATCGAAGACATTGCCGCCGCCATCGCCATTGAACTGCCAGTACTGCCACCGTCCGGTGCGCGCGAGCGTCCGCTGGAACCATTGGTCGGTGAAGAGAAGAAAAAACCGGAAAAACCACCCGAGCCTGCGATCAAGCCTACAAAGATCATCACCTCGCCCGTACGCGGCGGGCAGCAAATTTACGCCCAGGGTGGCGACCTGGTGGTGATCTCCTCGGTCAGCCCAGGGGCGGAACTTCTCGCTGATGGCAACATCCATGTATACGGCCCGATGCGCGGACGTGCCCTCGCCGGCATCAAGGGTGATACCAAGGCGCGTATTTTTTGCCAGCAGTTAACCGCTGAGCTAGTGTCCATCGCAGGCCAGTACAAGGTTTCAGAAGATTTGCGCCGTGATCCGCTGTGGGGGGCTTCGGTGCAGGTCAACCTGTCGGGCGATGTGTTGAACATCATCCGTCTTTAACGGATACTGCCGCATTTTCCAAGCATCTCTAGACTCTGATAGCACAGCGAAACCGGCATTACTTGTGTAGGAATTATTTTTCCTACAAGGCTGTCCGCCTGCAGCGAGTTCCAAGAGATGTTTTTCAGGGACCGAAAAGTCCTTTTTCCTTAGGGGTGAAACACCTTGGCCAAGATTCTCGTGGTTACATCCGGCAAGGGTGGTGTGGGTAAGACCACCACCAGCGCCGCTATCGGTACCGGTCTCGCTCTGCGCGGCCACAAGACAGTCATCGTCGACTTCGACGTCGGTTTGCGTAACCTCGACCTGATCATGGGCTGCGAACGCCGCGTGGTGTACGACTTCGTCAACGTGGTGAACGGCGAAGCCAACCTGCAACAGGCCCTGATCAAGGACAAGCGCCTCGAGAACCTGTACGTGCTGGCCGCCAGCCAGACCCGTGACAAGGACGCGCTGACCAAAGAAGGCGTAGGCAAAGTCCTGGCCGAGCTGAAAGAAACCTTCGAATACGTGGTCTGCGACTCGCCGGCCGGTATCGAAACCGGTGCGCACCTGGCGATGTACTTCGCCGACGAAGCCATCGTGGTGACCAACCCGGAAGTCTCCTCGGTACGTGACTCGGACCGCATGCTGGGCCTGCTGGCCAGCAAGTCCCAGCGCGCCGAAAAAGGCGAAGACCCGATCAAGGAGCACCTGCTGCTCACCCGCTACAACCCTGAGCGCGTCAGCAACGGCGAAATGCTGGGTGTTGAAGACGTGAAGGAAATCCTCGCAGTGACCCTGCTGGGCGTGATTCCAGAATCCCAGGCCGTACTCAAAGCCTCCAACCAAGGTGTTCCGGTCATCCTCGACGACCAGAGCGACGCCGGCCAGGCGTACAGCGATGCCGTCGACCGCCTGCTGGGCAAGTCCGTGGAACATCGCTTCCTCGATGTCAAGAAGAAGGGATTCTTCGAGCGTATCTTTGGAGGCAACTAAACAATGAAATTTCTCGACTTCTTTCGCGCCAACAAAAAGCCAACGACCGCGTCGGTAGCGAAAGAGCGTCTACAGATCATCGTGGCGCACGAACGCGGCCAACGCAGCACGCCGGACTACTTGCCAGCCTTGCAGAAGGAACTGGTCGAGGTGATCCGCAAGTACGTCAATATCGGGAACGACGATGTGCATGTCGCCCTGGAAAACGACGGCAGCTGCTCGATTCTGGAACTCAATATCACCCTGCCTGATCGTTGATCGAACAGGCGGCCGCCACGGCGGCTCGTTCACTCTGATCCCTTTTTGGGGACCGGGTGGGCGAGCCGCCGTTGGCGTTTGTTACGAGGCTGTTTAATGCCGCTGTCCAATATCCATATCCTGCATCAGGACGACGCCGTCCTGGTGGTGAACAAGCCCACCCTGCTGCTCTCGGTGCCCGGTCGCGCCGACGACAACAAGGACTGCCTGATCACCCGCCTGCAGGAAAACGGCTACCCCGAAGCCCGTATCGTCCATCGCCTGGACTGGGAAACCTCGGGAATCATCCTGCTGGCCCGGGACGCCGATACCCACCGCGAACTGTCCCGCCAGTTTCACGACCGCGAAACCGAAAAGGCCTACACCGCACTGGCCTGGGGCCAACCGGAGCTGGACAGCGGCAGCATCGACCTGCCCCTGCGCTACGACCCGCCAACCAAGCCACGCCACGTGGTGGACCATGAGTTCGGCAAACATGCGCTGACCTTCTGGAAAGTGCTGGAACGTTGTGGCGACTGGTGCCGCGTGGAGCTGACGCCGATCACCGGGCGCTCGCATCAATTGCGCGTGCACATGCTGTCCATCGGCCACCCGCTGCTCGGTGACGGCCTTTATGCCCACGAACAAGCCCTGGCCGCCTGGCCGCGCCTGTGCCTGCACGCCAGCATGCTGAGCTTCACCCACCCGCAAAGCGGCGAGCGCCTGCGCTTCGAGTGCCCTGCTCCCTTTTGAAGGGTGGACCCGATCAAATGTGGGAGCTGGCTTGCCTGCGAAAGCGGTGTGTCAGCACCACATTTTTTACCAATAGACCGCCTTCGCAGGCAAGCCAGCTCCCACAGGGGTTATGAGTGATGCTCGAGAGAGCAGTCACACGCCAAATCCCGAGCCAATACGGTAAACTCCGCGCACTGCTGTCTGGAGCTATTTATGCGCGAAGCGTTGAATCAAGGCCTGATCGACTTCCTCAAGGCCTCCCCTACTCCTTTTCATGCCACTGCTGCCCTGGCCCAGCGCCTGGAAGCGGCGGGTTACCAGCGGCTCGACGAGCGCGAAACCTGGGCCACCGAGGCCAACGGTCGCTATTACGTCACCCGTAACGATTCCTCGATCATTGCCTTCAAGCTGGGCCGCCACTCGCCGCTGCTGGGCGGCATTCGCCTGGTCGGCGCCCATACCGACAGCCCATGCCTGCGGGTCAAGCCCCAGCCCGAGTTGCAACGCCAGGGCTTCTGGCAGTTGGGCGTGGAAGTCTACGGCGGCGCACTGCTGGCGCCGTGGTTCGACCGCGACCTGTCCCTGGCCGGCCGCGTCACCTTCCGCCGAGATGGCAAGGTCGAAAGCCAACTGATCGACTTCAAGCTGCCAATTGCCATCATCCCCAACCTGGCCATCCACCTGAACCGTGAAGCCAACCAGGGCTGGGCGATCAATGCCCAGACCGAGCTGCCGCCGATCCTCGCGCAATTTGCCGGTGACGAGCGCGTGGACTTCCGCGCCGTGCTCACCGAGCAGCTGGCACGCGAACACGGCCTGAACGCCGACGTGGTGCTCGACTACGAGCTGAGCTTCTACGACACCCAGAGCGCCGCAGTGATCGGTCTCAATGGCGATTTCATCGCGGGTGCACGCCTGGACAACCTGCTGTCGTGCTACGCCGGCCTGCAGGCCTTGCTCACCAGCGACAGCGATGAAACCTGCGTGCTGGTGTGCAACGACCACGAAGAGGTCGGCTCCTGCTCGGCGTGCGGCGCCGATGGCCCGATGCTGGAACAGACCCTGCGCCGCCTGCTGCCCGAAGGTGATGAATTCGTACGCACCATTCAGAAATCCCTGTTGGTATCGGCGGACAACGCCCACGGCGTACACCCCAACTACGCCGAGAAGCACGACGCCAACCACGGCCCCAAGCTCAATGCGGGCCCGGTGATCAAGGTCAACAGCAACCAGCGCTACGCCACCAACAGCGAAACCGCAGGCTTCTTCCGCCACCTGTGCATGGCCCAGGAAGTGCCGGTGCAGAGCTTCGTGGTGCGCAGCGACATGGGGTGCGGCTCCACCATCGGCCCGATCACCGCCAGCCACTTGGGCGTGCGTACCGTGGATATCGGATTGCCGACGTTTGCCATGCACTCCATACGCGAGCTGTGCGGCAGCCATGATTTGGCGCATCTGGTGAAGGTGTTGGGGGCTTTCTACGCCAGTCGCGACCTGCCCTGAGACCGCGGCGCGGCTATCGCAGGCAAGCCAGCTCCCACATTTGAATGTGTTCACAAATCAAAATGTGGGAGCTGGCTTGTGTGGGAGCTGGCTTGCCTGCGATGAAAGCACCTCGGTGTGTCAGTAACGCCGCGGTGATGCCATCGCAGGCAAGCCAGCTCCCACACAAGTGCTCTCCCACATTCAGTTTTGTGTACACCTGATCTGCATCAGCTGCATTTCCCGCAATCCGACCTAGACTTGTCAGTATTCCCACTCCGACAAGGCCGTCGTCCCATGATCTCCATGTCCTCGTTCCACGCCATGCTTATCCCGATCCTGATCGGCATGATCCTGCTGGCGACGGGTTTCAACTTTCGCGACAAGCCCCTGGGCGTGTTTGGCATGTGGATCGGCATGCTGCTGATCCTGGGCACCGTGGTCTACAAGATCCTCGCCAAACTGGCGGAATGACAAATGCACTCGCATCTGGCATAGCGGCCTCGTACACTCGATCAACCCGTCGTTTCCAAGGTTGACCGCCTAGTGTTCTCCCGTCTGTTCGCCCTGCCCTGCACCCTGCTGATCGCCCTGCTCATGTTGCTGCCGCTCGCGCCTGCCCAGGCCGTGAGCCTGCCCGGCCTGCTGGGCAACGCCACCAAGTCCCAACCCCAGGCCGATGTGCCGCTGGGGCAGTCGCTGGACGAAGTGATCAAGACCCTGGAAAACGACCAGCAGCGCACCCAGTTGTTGAGCGACCTGAAGAAACTGCGCGAAGCCACGAAAAAAGCCCAACCGGCCACCGAAGAAGGTGTGCTGGGCTTGATCGGCGGCACCCTGGCCAACCTCGAAGCACAGTTTTCCGGGGCCGACAGCCCGCTGGGGCGCTGGTCCAACGAAATCGACCAGGCCAAGGATGAGCTTGATGCCCTGATGTTGCCGGCCAGCGAATGGCTGCCGATCATTTTCGGTTTTGCCCTGATCCTGGCCGTGTGGAGCTTGCTGGCCGCCGCGCTGATCTGGCTCAGCCATCGAGTGCGCGAGCGCTTCGGCTTGCCCGAGGAACTGCCGCAGCACCCGCGCACCTGGGACATGGTGCGTTTCGCCCTGCGCAAACTGGGGCCATGGCTGATCGCCCTGGTGATCACGGTGTACCTGAGTTATGCCCTGCCCTCTTCCCTGGGCAAATCCCTGGCGATGGTGTTGGCCTACGCGCTGGTGGTGGGCACCTGCTTCTCGGCCATCTGCGTGATCGCCTTTTCCCTGCTCGACGGCCCGCACCGCCATCGAGCCCTGTACATCCTGCGTCACCAGGCCTTCCGCCCGCTGTGGTGGATCGGCAGCTTTGCTGCCTTCGGCGAGGCCTTGAGCGACCCGCGACTGGTCGCAGCGCTGGGGCAGCACTTGTCCCACACGGCCGCGACCGTGGCCAATGTGATGGCGGCGCTGTCCACCGGCGTGTTCATCCTGCGTTTCCGCCGCCCCATCGCCCACCTGATCCGCAACCAGCCGCTGTCGCGTCGCCTGACCCGCCGTGCCCTCAGCGACACCATCGAGATCATCGGCTCGTTCTGGTACATCCCGGCCCTGCTGCTGGTGGGCATCTCGCTGTTCGCCACCTTCGTGTCTGCCGGCGACACCAGCACTGCCCTGCGCCAGTCACTGCTGTGCACGGTGTTGCTGGTGTTGTGCATGGTGATCAACGGCCTGGTACGCCGCCACGCCCTCAAGCCGCAGCGCGGCCACAAGCGCCATGCGCTGTACTCCGAGCGCCTGAAAAGCTTTGTCTACACCTTGGCGCACCTGATGGTGTGGCTGGTGTTTATCGAACTGGGCCTGCGGGTGTGGGGCCTGTCGCTGATCCGCTTTACCGAAGGCGACGGGCATGAAGTCAGCGTCAAACTGTTCGGCCTGGCCGGGACCTTGCTGTTCGCCTGGCTGATCTGGATCCTCAGCGACACCGCCATCCACCATGCCCTCACCCGCTCGCGCAAAGGCCTGGCCAACGCACGCGCGCAGACCATGATGCCGTTGATCCGCAACGTGCTGTTCGTGACCATCTTCATCATTGCCGCGATCGTCGCCCTGGCGAACATGGGCATGAACGTCACGCCGCTGCTGGCCGGTGCCGGTGTGATCGGCCTGGCGATTGGTTTTGGTGCGCAATCGCTGGTAGCAGACTTGATCACCGGCCTGTTCATCATCATCGAAGACTCCCTGGCCATCGATGACTACGTCGACGTCGGCGGTCACCTCGGCACCGTCGAAGGCCTGACCATCCGCACCGTGCGCCTGCGCGACATTGACGGCATCGTGCACACCATCCCGTTCAGTGAGATCAAGAGCATCAAGAACTACTCGCGGGAATTCGGCTACGCGATCTTCCGGGTGGCGATCCCGTACAACATGGAAATCGACGATGCAATCAAACTGATGCGCGACGTGGGTCAGAAAATGCGCAACGACCCGCTGCAACGCCGCAATATCTGGTCGCCGCTGGAGATCCAGGGTGTGGAGAGTTTCGAGTCGGGCAGCGCGATCCTGCGCGCCCGGTTCAAGACGGCGCCGATCAAACAGTGGGAAGTGTCGCGGGCGTTCAACTTGTCGTTGAAGCGGCATCTGGATGAAGCGGGGTTGGACCTGGCGACGCCGCGCTTGAGCGTGCAGGTGGTGACAGCAACAGCAAAACCCGAACTGTAGGAGCCGGGTTGCCGGCGATGGCGATCTTGAAATCGCTATCGCCGGCCCCCCCCCCCCCCCCCCCCCCCCCCCCCCCCCCGGCTCCTACAGGGGTGGATGTGGATCAGCCTGCCAATGCAGCGCTGTCCATCTTCTGGCGCAGGCTCAACGGGCGCATGTCGGTCCAGACTTCTTCGATGTAGGCCAGGCACTCTTTCTTCAGGCCGCTCTTGCCCACGGTGCGCCAGCCTTCCGGCACGGCCTTGTAGTCGGGCCAGATCGAATACTGTTCTTCGTGGTTGACCACTACCTGAAACAGGATGTCGTCGCGGTCAAATACTGAGGTCATTGCTGTTCTCCATCGCAAATAAGGTTGGCCGCGCACCGTGCGCAGCGCTGATATCTTTAGAAACGTACCAACCTGCAAAAAAATTAGAGGCTGGCCACCGCTGCGGCCAACGCCCGGCCAAAGATCTCGGCGACGCGGTCGACTTCAGCGCCGGTGATCACCAGCGGCGGCAGGAAGCGCACCACGCTGCCATGGCGCCCGCCCAACTCCAGGATCAGGCCGCGCTTGAGGCACTCGCGCTGCACCAGCGGTGCCAGCTGACGATGCACCGGTGGGTGGCCCTGAACATCGGGCTTGCCGTTCGGGTCCACCAGCTCCACGCCGAGCATCAGCCCACGGCCACGGATATCCCCCAGTTGCGGGAAATCCCGTTGCAGGATGCGCAGGTGCTCACCCAAGCGTTCGCCCATGGCGGCGGCATGGCCGGCCAGGTCGTGCTCCTTGAGGTAGCGCATCACCGCCGAACCGGCCGCCATCGCCATCTGGTTACCGCGGAACGTCCCGGCATGGGCGCCGGGCAGCCAGGTGTCGAGCCAGTCGCGGTACACCACCACGGCCAGTGGCAGGCTGCCGCCGATGGCCTTGGACATCACCACCACGTCCGGAATGATCCCGGCGTGCTCGAAGGCAAACATCTTGCCGGTGCGACCGAAACCGCTCTGGATTTCATCGACGATCAGCGCCACGCCCGCCTGCTCGGTGATGCGCCGCAGGCCGCGCAACCAATCGAGATCGGCCGGGATCACGCCACCTTCGCCCTGCACCACTTCCACAATCACCGCCGCCGGCAGCAAGACGCCCGCCTCCGGGTCGTTCAGCAGGTTTTCCAGGTAATGCAGGTTGACGCGAACCCCTTCGGCGCCGCCCAGGCCAAACGGGCAGCGGTAGTCATAAGGGTACGGCAGGAACTGCACGCCATTGCCGAGCAGCGCGCCCAGCGGTTTCTTCGGCCCCAGGCTGCCCATCAGGCTCAATGCGCCCTGGCTCATGCCGTGATAACCGCCCTGAAACGACAGCACGGTGCTGCGACCGGTGGCGGTGCGTACCAGTTTCAACGCGGCTTCCACCGCATCGGTTCCCGTGGGGCCGCAGAACTGGATCTTCGCTTCGCGCGCCAACTCGCTCGGCAGCAGGCCGAACAGGTCCTGCACGAACTGGTCCTTGACCGGCGTGGTCAGGTCGAGGGTGTGCAACGGCAGTTCATCGCTCAATACCTGCTGAATGGCCGCGATCACCACCTCGTGGTTATGCCCCAGCGCCAGGGTGCCGGCACCGGCCAGGCAATCAATGAAACGACGACCTTCCACATCTTCTACATAGAGGCCCTTGGCGCGCTTGAGCGCCAGGGGGATACGCCGAGGGTAGCTGCGGGCGTTGGATTCCTGCTGGCGCTGGCGGGCCAGCAGCGGGGACTCGTCAAACTGGTAAAGCGTTTCTTGAAGCGGGGTGTCTTCGATATGGCTGATAGCGACGGACATTACAAGATCCCTCATCGGGCCCAAGGGGCATGCGCACGGATTTCCTGTTCTGGAAACGCATCAGCGCGGGAGGGATTTAGTGGCCACTGATCTATAACTGAGGGATGAAGATCCAGAGGTGGGAATCCACAGACCTGTAGGAGCCGGCTTGCCGGCGATGGTATCGGCGGGGTTCCCTGACGTACCGAGGTGTCTGCATCGCCGGCAAGCCGGCTCCTACAGAAGGGCAGGCAGGCGTTAGAGGCCTCGGTATTTTTCGTTCAGCGCGTACAGAATCGCGCAGGTTTCTGCGTCCAGGAACCCGCAATAATCCCGTGGCCGAAAGTGCATCTGAAACGCCCGCGTGCGCTGTTCAAAGCCTTGCCGGTTCTTCGCCGGCGCATACCCATAACGCTGGAACGCCCGCTCCACCTCCACCTCTGGCGGCAACCCGACGCAAAACCGGCGCTGGTACATCGCCCGCGTCGTTTCATCGAACCAGGCGCCGATGCCTGCTTCGTGCAGACGCCACCACGGCAGACGGGGCCCTGGATCGCTCTTGCGCCCATACGCCACATCCGAATGCCCGAGGATGCCCGCAGGCTCTATCTGTGGATAGCGACTCACGATGTCGCGCAGCAGCGCAATCAACACCTCGATCTGTTCCTCGGCGTACGCGGGGAAGGTGAAGACGCCCGCGTCATCCCGCGCCAGATTGACCAGCTCGATACCGATCGAGCGGCTGTTGAGGTTGTCGCGCCCCTCCCAGTGGCTGACCCCGGCATGCCAGGCGCGCTTGCTTTCGTCCACCAGGCGAAAAGCTCGCAACTCGTCATAGGCCGCCGCGCGATAGCTGGGTTCTTCCGGGTCGGGCACCAGGTAATGCGCACTCACGCCGTCCTGGGTCAAGGTGCGCAGGGATGACGCAAAGGGCAGCGCGGTGTAATGCAGGATCACCTGCCGCACGGGCTCGCCGTAGCGTTCGTTGAAGCCGGTGGCAGGAAAACTGGTATCGATGACCAACATAAAAAGCCGTCCTTTTCACTACAGGCCGACTCATTCGGCCCGTTCAAGCACAAAAAAATTACCGCCATCCTGAAGCGTTGAACCTCAAGCGGGCGGTAACTAATTGGCACCTGAAAGAAAAGAAATCAGCGACGCAGCGGCATTCCCAGGTCGACCCGCAAGCCATCGGGCTGACTGTCGAACTTCAGCGAGCAGGAGCAGCGCTGCACAATCGCTTGCACGATGGCCAGGCCCAGGCCGCAACCTTCGCTGCTGCCATTGCGCCAGAAACGCTGGGTCAGGTATTGCAGGTCTTCGGCAGAGATCTGCTTGCCGTGGTCACGCACGCGGAACACCACGTGCTCGGCGTCGGTGAATACACTAAGTTCCACACGCGTATCGGCCGGCGTGTGACGCAGGGCGTTGTCCAGCAGGTTGCGCAGGGCCGCAACGGCCAGGCCCACGGGCATTTCCACCGGCCGGTCGCTGAGACCTTCCGGCAGGATCAGGTCGATGCGCGAGTTGTCCCCGGCATTGGCGTCCTGGATCGCCAGGCGGGCCACTTGTTCGGCACTGGACTGCAAACCGTCGTCAAACGACAGGCTGCCTTCCACCCGAGCCAGCAACAGCAACTGTTCAAGGGTGCGGTGCAGGCGGTCGGCGCCCTCCTCGGCATGAGCCAGGGATTGGTCCCGCGCGGCACCGTCGGTCATGCGCGCCACTTGCAGGTGGGTCTTGATCGCCGTCAGCGGGCTGCGCAGTTCATGGGCGGCGTCCCCCGTCAGGCGGCGCTCGCGCTCGATGGTCTTGGCGATGCGTTGCAGCAGTTGGTTCTGGGTGTCGAGCAGCGGCTTGAGCTCGCTGGGCAGCGGATGGATCTGCAGCGGTTCAAGGGAATCGGCACTGCGGCGCATCAAGGCGTCCCGCATGCGATTGAGCGGCAACAGGCTCTGGCCGATCCCCAGCCACAGCAGGCACAGGCAACCGAGCAACGCCACGCCCACCGGCACCGAAGCCGCCAGCAGGATCGACAGGTTAAGCGCCTCACGTTCCACCTGGCGGTCAGCGGTGGTGATCAGCAGGTCGCCCCGGGACAGGGTGAAACTGCGCCAGCCCACCCCGTCGATCACCTGGTCGCGAAAACCGCTTTTGCGCGACTCCAGCCCCTCATCCGGCGTGGTGTGACTGCGCGCCAGGATTTCTCCGCGCAAAGAGCTGACCTGACAGGCCATGCCGCCCGGTACGTTCAATTGCTCGGTGCGCAAATGCGCGCCGCCACTCACGCTGGCCAGGCCGGGCATCTGCTCGGTCAGCCCGGCCACCATGCGCGCCGACGCCACCAGGCGCTGGTCGAGGGAAAACATCATCTGGTTGCGCAGATCGTTGAGCATCCAGGCGGCCGCCAGGGCCCAGATCAGCACAAAGGCGGCGCCCAGCTTGAACGTCAGGCGCAGGCGCAGGCTTTTCACGAAGCGTCCTCTCCACCCGCATCTGCCGGCCCAAGGCGATAACCCAGGCCGCGCACGGTCTCGACAATGCCGTTGCCCAATTTTCGGCGCAGGTGGTGGATGTGCACGTTCAGCGCGTTGCTTTCCAGTTCGTCATTGAACCCGTAGACGCTGTCCTTGAGCTGCTCGCTGGACAGCACGCGACCCTTGTTGTGCAGCAGCGCTTGCAACAGTGCCTGCTCGCGACGGGACAGGTCCACCGGCTCGCCGCCCAGGAAAGTCTCACGGCTGCTCGGGTCATAGGCCAGGCGGCCATGCTCGATCAGGTTGACGCTGCGCCCCGCCACCCGCCGCAACAGGGTTTGCAGGCGCGCAGCGAGTTCGCGCAGGTCGAAGGGTTTGAGCAGGTAATCGTCGGCACCGGCTTGCAGGCCGTCGACGCGGTTGGTCACCGAGTCGCGGGCGGTGAGGATCAGCACCGGAATCTCCAGACCCTGGCTGCGCTGTTGCTGCAGCAGCTTGAGGCCGTCTTCGTCGGGCAAACCAAGATCGAGCACCATGATGTCGAAGGTCGCCGCCTTGAGCATCGCGCGCGCGGCAGAAGCCGTACCCACGCGTTCGACAGTAAAGCCCTGGGCGGTGAGGCCAGCCACGATGCCGCTGGCGATCAGTTCGTCGTCTTCACAGACCAGTACGTGCATGCTGAACCCTTCATGAAAGATGGGGGAATTAAAGAGGCCACGGATTAAGCGCCGATTATGCCGCGAAAAGAGGCGCGCTCAGACTTTCCCTACACTTTAGAATAGCTTCGGTTAATCATCGGTTAATCAACGCCACACATTGTGTGCTGACTTGCAACGAACTAAGGCTTGACCATGCGGCATCTGTTTACCTTTTTGCTGGTGTTGTTCGCAGGATTCGCCCAGGCAGCGCCAGGCAATCCTTTTGAGACCAAACCTGACTTTCTCCCGGTGGGCAAAGCCTTCACCTTTACCTCCGAGCGCCTGGAAAGTGGCGAAACCCAGCTGTATTGGCAGATTGCCGACGGTTACTACCTGTACCAGCAGCGCATGAAGTTCGACGGCCTGGCCGAAAAACCGACGCTGCCGCAGGGTGAAGCCCACAGCGACGAATTCTTTGGCGAACAGCAAGTGTACCGCCAGGGCCTGGAAGTGAAGATCCCGGCCGGCGTCACCGGTCAGGTCAAGCTGGGCTGGCAAGGCTGCGCCGACGCAGGCCTGTGCTACCCGCCGCAGTCGATCACCGTGGACCTGGGCGGCAACCCTGCCGTCGCCGCCACCGAGCAGGCCCAGGACCAAAGCCTGGCCAGCGGCCTGCAACAGCGCAGCCTCGGTTGGAGCCTGCTGGTGTTCTTTGGCCTGGGCCTGTTGCTGGCATTTGCCCCGTGTTCATTGCCAATGCTGCCGATCCTGGCCGGCCTGGTGGTAGGCAGTGGCGCCAGCCCGCGGCGCGGTTTCGCCTTGGCCAGCAGCTACGTGGTGTGCATGGCGCTAGTGTATGCGGCACTGGGTGTACTGGCCGCACTGGCGGGCAGCAACCTCGCCGCCCTGTTGCAAACGCCGTGGATCCTCGGCAGTTTCGCCGCACTCTTCGTGATCCTCGCCCTGCCGATGTTTGGCTTCTTTGAACTGCAACTGCCCGCCTTCCTGCGTGATCGCCTGGACAACGTCAGCCGCCAGCAAAGCGGCGGCAGCCTGGTGGGTGCGGGCATCCTTGGCGCGCTGTCCGGCCTGCTGGTGGGCCCGTGCATGACCGCGCCTCTGGCCGGCGCCCTGTTGTATATCGCCCAGAGCGGCAACGCGCTGCACGGCGGGCTGATCCTGTTTGCCATGGGCATCGGCATCGGCATTCCGCTGCTGTTGCTGGTAACCGTGGGCAACCGCTTCCTGCCCAAGCCGGGCACCTGGATGAACGTGCTCAAGGGCGTCTTCGGTTTCCTGTTCCTGGGCACCGCCGTGCTGATGATTCGCCCGGTCATTGGCGAAAGCCTGTGGCTCGGCCTGTGGGGCGTGCTGGCGCTGGTGATGGCCTACTGCGGCTGGACCCTGGCCCGCGAATACGGCCTGGCCGCCAAGGTGTTCGGCGCCGGCTCCCTGGTACTGGGCCTGTGGGGTGCAGTGTTGGTGGTGGGTGCGGCCGGTGGCAGCGATGACCTGTGGCAACCGCTGAAGGTCTACAGCGGCTCGAAAATGGCGGCTGCGCCTAGCGCCCACGACGCCTTCATGACGATCAACGACCCGACCGTGCTGCAAAGCCAGCTCGACAGCGCCAAGGCCCAGGGCCAGTGGGTGCTGGTGGACTACTACGCCGACTGGTGCGTGTCCTGCAAGATCATGGAAAAACAGGTCTTCGGTAAACCTGAGGTGATGGAAGCCCTCAAGAACGTGCGCCTGCTGCGCCTTGACGTCACCGCCGACAACGCCGCCAGCCGCGAGCTGCTCGGCCGCTACAAAGTGCCAGGGCCGCCAAGTTTTGTGTGGATCGGCCCGGACGGTGAAGAACGCCGCGCCCAACGCATCACCGGCGAAGTGGATGCCGCCGCCTTCCTGCAACGCTGGACGCAAACCCGAGACGCGCGCTGATGCTGACCCTGACCATCGGTACTTTCGCCATCGCCCTGAATCACATCCTGCTGATCAGCGCGCTGATCCTGGCCACCGTGGTGGGCTGGCGCGTGGCCAAGCGTGGCGGTGAGAACCCGGAATCGGTGCTGTTCAGCCTGTTCCTGCTGGGCATGTTGGCGGCGCGCATCAGCTTTGTGCTGATGTACTGGAGCGATTACCGCAACGACTGGCTGCAGATGGTCGACCTGCGCGACGGCGGTTTCCTCGCCTGGCCCGGCGTGATCGTGCTGATACTCGGCGCCTTGGCCTACGGCTGGCGCCGCCCGGCCCTGCGCAAGCCGCTGGGCGCCGGAGTGGTCACCGGCCTGGTGTTCTGGGGCCTGACCAGTTTGTCCCTGAGCCTCTATGACAAGGGCTCGCAACTGCCTGAAATTACTTTGCGTAACGCCAATGGCGACGTGGTGCAACTGGCCGACTACAAAGGCGGCCCGCTGGTGATCAACCTGTGGGCCACCTGGTGCCCGCCGTGCCGACGCGAAATGCCGGTGCTGGAGCGCGCGCAGCACCAACGCCCCGACGTGACCTTCCTGTTCGTCAATCAGGCCGAAAGCATGCAAAGCGTCAGCACGTTTCTGGCCACCCAGGGCCTGACGCTGGACAACGTGCTGTTCGACGCCAGCGGTCGCCTCGGCCAGGCCGTGGGCTCCATGGCCTTGCCGACTACTCTGTTCTATCAAGCCGATGGGCGGCTGATCAACAGCCACCTGGGCGAACTGTCCCAGGCCAGCCTGGCCCGTGCCATGGAACCCTTCGACGCCACAATAAGGAAACCGACATGCCAAGCTTCCGCCACCTGCTGATCTCGCTGCCGCTGACGCTCGCGGCCACCCTGGCCCAGGCCGAAGAGTGGCCCGCTCCGATCAAACAGATCGAGGCCAAGGGGGCCAAGATCCTCGGCAAATTCGACGCGCCCAGCGGTCTCACCGGCTACGCCGCGCAATACCAGAACCGGGGCATGGCGCTGTACCTGACCGCCGACGGCAAAAACGTGATCGCCGGCAACCTGTACGACGCCCAGGGCAACGACCTGAGCAGCGCGCCCCTGGAAAAACTGGTGTACGCGCCGATGGCCAAGGAAGTCTGGGCCAAGATGGAAAAAAGCAGCTGGATCCAGGACGGCGACAAAAACGCGCCACGCATCGTCTACCTGTTCAGCGACCCCAACTGCCCCTACTGCAACATGTTCTGGGAACAGGCCCGCCCGTGGGTGAAGGCCGGCAAGGTGCAGTTGCGCCACATCATGGTCGGCATCATCCGCGAAGACAGCCCGGGCAAATCCGCCGCACTGTTCGCTGCCAAAGACCCGCAGAAAGCGTTGGAAGAACACGAAGCCGCCGGTAAAGGCAGCAAGTTGCAGGCGCTGGACAAGATCCCGGCCGATATCGAAGCCAAGCTCGATGCCAACATGAAGTTGATGGATGAGCTGGAATTGTCGGCGACGCCGGCGATTTTCTACCTGGATGACAAGGGTGGCTTGCAGCAACAGCAAGGGGCACCGTCGCCGGATAAGTTGGTGAAGATCCTGGGGCCGAAATAAGCGGCGCCCAGGCAGACGCCATCGCCAGCAAGCCGGCTCCTACAGGTGGAATACGTTCCCACTGTAGGAGCCGGCTTGCCGGCGATGGCGCCCTGACAGACAGTGAAGATTAAAGCCCCTCCAACTCCGCCATCAAATCACTCAACCGATCCACCTTCTCCACACTGATGTCATTGGCCGCCAACCCATCGAACATGTAGTTGATGGATGAGCGGGCGTTATCGGCGACGCCAGCAATTTTCTATCTTGATGAGGAGGGTGATTTGCAGCAGGGGGCGCCTTCGCCGTACAAGTTGATGAAGTTCCTGAGGCCTAAGTAGCCGTATGCCCGCTCCCATATTTTTATGAGCGCGAGCATAGGTGACACCGTCTACTTAATAATCAAGTTCAAAGTCGTCCAAATATGAATGTTGTTGGTTGGTAGCACTCATTCGACCAATTTGCTGCCCCTCCGGGGCGCTGAAATCAACTCGACTATTTAATGGCATTCCAGATCGACTACCGAGAAGAGCCCCAGACGTACTGTAAAAATTAAAACTTCCATAATACGCGTTACGTGTAAAAGAAAACCTGACACGCGAATAACCACGCTTGAAAAACACATCAACCGTTTGAGTGGGCATCGGCCCTTCGGTAGTCGCGGCACAATTCAATGCAATAGCATTCCCTGAAGTCATCCCCGGGACCGCCGGGTTGGCAGCATGGATACCGACCGTACCTGACTGCGCCCTGATTGTCATAGTCGGCGTATCAATACTGGTACCGGCCGGATACTGACCATAGGGGAGAGCATTAAAATCGTCGAATGTCGTAGTTATCATACGGATGATCAGCACCCGTGAAGGACATACAACAGCATTAGTCTTAACCGACGTTCCATCCGTAGCTATACTAAAAACCAAAGTAAGAGCGGTGCCGTCTCTCAGCTTTTCAAGCTCGCTTCGAAGTACAGGACTTTCAACTCCAGCGGCTACCTCTCCTGCTGCAACAGTTCTGGCAGCATAGACAGAGAATGAGTAGTTACTTCCGTCTTTTTTTGTTCCGGTCGCGTCCAGCCAGCACTTCTGCCACTCTCGCATGAACCACATCGGATCCTCAAGGGAATAGGCATTTCCGGCAAACGCTCTCAGGTCCAGAACGGCGTTCTGAGTCCTGGGCGGTGTGGCCTCCAACACGTTGGGGGGTTCCAGCCGTACCGGCAGGGTGATCTTCAAGTTCAACGGCAGCGACGTCTGCAGTTTGCACGCGGTTGTCACGGTGTACGTAATCGGGACGGTCTTGCCCATGCTTTCGATCACCGCTTCCGCAGGCAGCGTGAAGACGACACTCGCGGTGTTACTGCCGGGTTTTGATGCCAATGGCCAGCAAGTACCGTCCGGTTTTTTCCAGCAGACGCTGATGCTGTGGCGCGGATCGTTACCGACGTAATTCACCTCGACATGCACGCCATTGCGCCCGTTGTAGGCGGTCAAGTCTGAGCCGACTGCCTCAGTCACCTGAGGCGCAAGCAGCACCAAAGGCTCCTGTTCGATCTTGAATGTCTGAACAGGGAATTCATGGGCTCCCGCCAAATCAGTGGTGTCACAAAAACCTGCCGCGAAATGCAGTTCAAACACGCTGCAATCGTCGAGCTTCTGCAGTTCAGCCCTCAAAACAAACGCTTCAACCCCTTTGTTTTTCCATTCATCCGTCACGGGCTCGCTCGTTAAAATATCGAACCGATAGGTTCCTCCCTCTGCGCGCTTACCTATCAACCACATCCAACAACGATTTGAACACTCGGCATAGCTCCACACCGGCACCAGGGCCGTGGCATTCCCCGGGAATGTAACGAGGTCCACCGTCCCTTGAGTGGCTTCCTCAATATCGGAATGAGGGAGCTGGGGCACTGAAACGTTAACGCTCTGCTCTGGTGATGGCTGCGACCCTTCGCTATTGGGAAATTGAACTGTGTAGCCCAGCGTCATCGTTTTATCGAAGAAACAGGCAATGTCACACGCCGAGAGCTCAATTGAAGCAAGGTCGCCGTCCTGCTCAATTGTCACGCAGCCAAGAGGCTTCGTGCCAAAACCTGGACCACTGACATGAAAACAGACGACATCGTCGGCATAACTGTCGAAGCCGGGAACGTCAACGTTCCCGCCAGCCTTGGTGAGTTCGGGGTTAAGGCACCATCCACCGTTGTATTGCACAGACTGCCGCAGATGAGGAGGCAGCAGGTCCAACCCATGATCAACGATCAACGCAGCCGTGCGACGGCGCTGGATTTCGAGGGCGTTGGCCGGCAGGCGCGTCTCAAGGTGAGGGTCGATATCAGCCGGGGGCTCGGCCGCCAAACCGCTGGTTATCCAGGCAGATTGAAGGGTGATGGAGCGCCAGGGCTTGCGGCGTGCCAGCCAGCCACGGGCTATAAAGAATTTGAGTACGTGCCCGGCGACGGCCTCTTCCTCCGTTAACACGTGGCCATACACCACGGTATAAAACGTGTAGGGAATAGCGTCCTGCTCAGTGACAGCCGTGCAATAAACCTTGTCACCCTTTTTGGCCAGAGGAGGGACAGGCACAAGCACTGTTTCATCCCCGGCGTGGTCATGCATGTCGTAAGTCGGGGTGTTGTGGACGATTTTTTCGTGGAGTAAGTAAGGTGCGAGCGCTTCACTTTCACTGGCGGGGTAAAACGATATCCCCACTTCTTTGGCCAATGACGCCACTGCCTGCCCTTGCGAGCGCCCTGTATACAGAATGCGGGCTGTGAACCCCATGAGTTTCGTCAAGTAACCCAAAGGAAAGGCGATATCCCTCGCCCCTGACTGACCACTGGAATCCACAATGTCCTCAAATACCAGCTCAGGCGCCTCCTTGGCGCTGAACTTGACGGTGATAGGTGAACTGTCCATGCGTGGGTCAACGGTCAGGTATGAACCTGGCATTCGAGAAGGCACGACCGTGTTGTCCACCTCACTGGAAATCAGCGCAGCGGCAACTTCCACCGCCTTGGGTTTGGGCGCTTTTTGAATTTGAGTTTCGATGGGCTCTGAAGTGTTTTTAGCTGTTGCTTTTTCTTTAGCCATGACAAAAGCTCCGTGTTCAAAGGGCTACGGGCCTCGGTAAGCACGAGATCCAGGGATGTCCCTTTAGTGAGCTCTTTTGCCCCCCTTTCGCCTACTGTCAGAATTGACAGTTTTAACGCAGCAGGCGTGTTTTTCCGACCGAAGGTAATCTTGTTCCCCTCCAACTGCGCCGCCCAATCACTCAATGGGTCCACCTGTCGAGACTGATCTGATTCGCCGCCATCCCATCGATACACTCAGCCAACTCCGCTACCGCACCCGCAGAAGCCTCGGAACAACACGAAGCCGCCGGTAAAAGGCCATAAATCGCAGGCGCTGGCCAAGATTCCGGCAGATATCGCGGCCACGCTTGATAGCCATATGAAGTTGATGGATGAGCTGGAATTGTCGGCGACGCCGGCGATTTTCTACCTGGATGACAAGGGTGGGTTGCAGCAGCAACAAGGGGCGCCGTCGCCGGATAAGTTGGTGAAGATTCTCGGGCCGAAATAAGCGGCGTCCAGGCAGACGCCATCGCCGGCAAGCTGAACTGGCCTAATGATTTTGGACACTTCAATCGGGCGCTATGATGGCGCCCAAATCTGAGGTG
>NZ_JBWKRS010000047.1:0-37151 GCF_059419385.1 Pseudomonas sp. GW821-FHT05H12
GTCGTCAGGGAGAGACTGGCGGCATGAACCTTAAATGGTGTCCAAGAATACTTGACCAGTTCAGCTTGCCTGCGATGGCGACTCATCCGGCGCCACCGACGACAGAAGCCTGCGCCGTCCTCAACTCATGCCGATTGCCTTTAAACAGCACCAGCGTCGCAATCAACCCCAACACCGCCGCGCCACTCAACCAAATCCCCGGTGCCGCCTTGTTGTCCAGCACATGGATCAGGTAGGTACACGCCGCCGGCGTAAACCCACCAAAAGTCGCCGTCGCCAGGCTATAGGCAAGAGAGAACCCGGTGGTACGCACTTCCACCGGCATGATCTCGGTAAGCGCCACCACCATCGCGCCGTTGTACGAGCCGTACAGGAACGACAGCCACAACAGCACGATCAGCAGGTGGCTGAAACTCGGGTTGACCACCAGCCACGACAGCGCCGGATACGCCGTAAGAATCGCCAGAATCGTTGCACCCAGCAGCAGGGGTTTACGTCCGATCTTGTCGGACACTGCGCCCATCACCGGCAACCAGATGAAGTTCGAAATACCCACGCAGACGGTCACCAGCAACGCGTCGAAATCCGACAGGTGCAGCTCGGCCTTGCCGAAGGTCGGGGTGTAGGCGGTGATCAGGTAGAACGACACGGTGGTCATCACCACCAGCGCCATGCCAGCGATGACAACGCCGAAATTCTGACCGATTGAGCGGACGATTTCCTGCAGGGTAGGGCGGTGCTTGCGCGCCTGGAATTCAGGGGTTTCTTCCAGGGAGCGGCGAATCACGAAGATCACCGGCACGATCAGGCAGCCGATCAGGAACGGTACGCGCCAGCCCCAATCGCCCATTTGTTCGGGGCTGAGCCAGTGGTTCAGACCCACGCCCAGCAAACCGGCGAACACCACCGCGGCCTGTTGGCTGGCAGACTGCCAACTGACGAAGAAGCCTTTGCGGCCGGCCGTGGCGATTTCCGCCAGGTACACCGACACACCGCCCAGCTCGACGCCGGCCGAGAAGCCCTGCAGCAAGCGGCCGAACAGCACCAGCAGCGGTGCGGCGACGCCAAGGGTGGCGTAACCGGGCACGCAGGCGATAAGGATGGTACCGGCGGCCATCAGGGCCAGGGTGATCACCAGGCCTTTCTTGCGGCCGTGACGGTCGATGTAGGCGCCGAGGAAGATGGCGCCGAGTGGGCGCATGAGGAAGCCGGCGCCGAAGGTCGCCAGGGACAGCATCAGGGAGGCAAAGGCGCTGTCGGTGGGAAAGAAGGTCTTGGCAATGGCCGTGGCGTAGAAGCCGTAGACCATGAAGTCGAACATTTCGAGGAAGTTACCGCTGACAACGCGAAAAATCGCTTTGCCTTTGCCCGTTGAAGTGGACATGTCATTCACTCATCTTGGCTATCTTATTAGTGATTCCCTGGTCGCTGTTCGTCCTTGCGGTGTTTTGTAACCATATGTGTATTGGCCACTACCCGCAACAGAAACCGATAGCAAGCTGACTAAATGCCAATGATGAAAACCTTGTAGAAGCTGGCTTGCCAGCGATAGCGGTGTGTCGGTTAAAGAGTATCCGCCTGACGATCGCTATCGCTGGCAAGCCAGCTCCTACAGAGGGTTGTGGTGGTTTTGGGAGGCGGTCAGTTGAGGAGGGTATTGCGCAGGCTATCGGACAGGCCTTTGGGCGCGAGCCAGATGCCCAGGTAAGCCTTTGCCAGCTCGTCGTTGCGACTGCTGAACACCACCTGGTCATTGATCTCCAGGTCCAGGCCGCGCCCGGGACGAAAATCCAGGGCGTAGCGGTCGCCGCTGCGGATGTCGCGGAAACGGGCATGCAGTTGATCCAGTTCAGGCTTCAAGCGGGCCAGGGTGGCAGCGGTTTGCTGGCGTTCGAGGGCGGTGGTGGCGGCCTTGATCACGTCGCTGCGGTCGATGTTGCGAAAGTAGTACAGCGCCAGGCGCAGATCCTTATGCCCGTCCCAGGCCTGCTTCGCGCTGAGGTTGGCCGGGGTGTATAGCGCAGCGGCGTACACATCGGCCCATAAGTAAACCAGCACCGCCTGGTTTTTCAGCGCCAACGCGTGGGATTGGGTGGGGAAGTTGGCCTGCTTGAGGCGGTCCGCTTCACTGGCCTGCACCGTGATCGACAACATCAGCAATAAACAGAAAACGACATGCCGCATAATGGCTCGTCCTGCAAAGGTGCGTGGCGACAGTGTAATTGCAATTTCCTAAGCGTGTAGTTAAGGCAATACTGGCCTACGACGCGACCAAGGGTTAATGTGCGCGGCGTTGAGCCTTATATAGACTGTGCCCCGGTTCACACACTTGAGCCAAATTGTCCTTCATGACCGCTGGCCGCGGCATGATTTAGCCCGGCGTCCAACCGTACGCCTGGCCTGTTCTGAGGAGTACGCATGGCTGTCTACAACTACGACGTGGTGGTACTGGGTTCCGGCCCGGCTGGAGAAGGTGCGGCGATGAACGCCGCGAAGGCAGGGCGCAAGGTGGCGATGGTCGATAGCCGTCGCCAGGTCGGCGGTAACTGCACCCACCTGGGTACCATCCCGTCCAAGGCCTTGCGTCACTCAGTGCGCCAGATCATGCAGTTCAACACCAACCCGATGTTCCGGGCCATTGGTGAGCCGCGCTGGTTCTCGTTCCCGGACGTGCTCAAGAGCGCCGAGAAAGTCATCTCCAAGCAAGTGGCCTCGCGCACCGGTTACTACGCGCGTAACCGTGTCGACCTGTTCTTTGGCACCGGCAGCTTCGCCGACGAGCAAACCGTTGAAGTCGTATGCCCCAACGGTGTGGTCGAGAAATTGGTGGCCAAGCACATCATCATCGCCACCGGTTCGCGCCCGTACCGCCCGGCCGATATCGATTTCCACCACCCGCGTATCTACGATAGCGACACCATCCTGAGCCTGGGTCACACCCCGCGCAAACTGATCATCTATGGCGCGGGCGTGATCGGCTGTGAATACGCCTCGATCTTCAGCGGCCTGGGTGTACTGGTGGAGCTGGTGGACAACCGCGACCAATTGCTGAGCTTCCTCGACTCGGAAATTTCCCAGGCGTTGAGCTACCACTTCAGCAACAACAACATCACCGTGCGCCACAACGAAGAGTACGAGCGGGTCGAAGGCCTGGACAACGGGGTGATCCTGCACCTCAAGTCCGGCAAGAAGATCAAGGCCGACGCCTTGCTGTGGTGCAACGGCCGTACCGGCAACACCGACAAGCTGGGCATGGAGAACATCGGGGTCAAGGTCAACAGCCGTGGCCAGATCGAGGTGGACGAGAACTACCGCACCTGCGTGCCGAACATCTACGGCGCTGGCGACGTGATCGGCTGGCCGAGCCTGGCCAGTGCCGCCCATGACCAGGGTCGTTCGGCCGCTGGCAGCATCGTCGACAATGGCAGCTGGCGTTATGTGAACGACGTGCCGACCGGGATCTACACGATTCCCGAGATCAGCTCCATCGGCAAGAACGAGCACGAACTGACCAAGGCCAAGGTGCCTTATGAAGTGGGCAAGGCGTTCTTCAAGAGCATGGCGCGTGCGCAGATCGCCGGTGAGCCGCAAGGCATGCTGAAGATCCTGTTCCACCGTGAGACCCTGGAAGTCCTCGGCGTGCATTGCTTCGGCTACCAGGCGTCGGAGATCGTGCACATCGGCCAGGCCATCATGAACCAGCCGGGTGAGCAAAATACCCTCAAGTATTTCGTGAACACCACGTTCAACTACCCGACCATGGCTGAAGCCTATCGGGTAGCGGCCTACGACGGCCTCAACCGGCTTTTTTGAGCGGCTCCGGCCGGTGGCCTGAGCCGGCCGGGGAGACCGATTTCAGTAATTCTCGAGGGTGGCAGTGGCCAAACCGGGAAAGTCTGTAATCAGGCTATCTACGCCGAAGTCGGCGAGCCTGCGCATCAGCGCAGGTTCGTTGACTGTCCACACGGACACGTGCAAGCCCTGGCGTTGGGCTTTTTCCAGACGCTCAGGGGTGCACAACGTCCAGTTCAACGCCAGAATCTCACAACCGTAGTTTTGCGCGACCTTCAACGGGTCGAGCCAGGCGTATTCGGCGACCAGGCCGCGTGACAGGTCCGGGGTGAGTTCAACCGCCGCTTTCAGCACTTCCCGCGAACTTGAAGTCACGGTGACTTTGTCCATCAAGCCATGGCGCACGGCCATCTCGCGAATCGCCAGCACGGTGGTTGCCGCGCGGGTGCGCGAGGCGCTTTTGACTTCCAGCTGCCAGTGATCGAAGTCGCATTGTTCGAACAGTTGTTCCAGGCGTGGGATCGGGCAGGGTTTGACCCAACCCGGGCCGCCTTTGCGCGCGTCCATCTTCACCAGGTCCGCCGCCGAATACTCGACGACTTTGCCGCGCCGGTCGGCGGTGCGCTTGAGGGTGGGGTCGTGGATGACCATCAGCTCGCCGTCCATGGACAGGTGCAGGTCCAGTTCGCAACGGCGCACGCCGTGCTTGAGGCACTCCTGAAAGCTGGTCAGGGTATTTTCCGGTGCTTCGCCTTTGGCACCGCGATGGCCGTAAATCAGGGTCACAGTTGCTCCTATGCGCCAGGGTGTCTGGCGGGGTGAATACGTATTCAGGTGTCTTTGGCGTCGCTTTGTTCCCGCGCCAGGCGTCGTTCCTGGGCTTGTTTCTGCAGGATGTAGCGGGCGAGCAGTTGGCGTTGGGCGTCGGTCATGGACTCGAACTCCGTGCCTACGTCAAAACCATTGCCCTTGGGGTCGCAGTGGGTGACCCGTGCGCGCAGCAGCAGGCCCAGCGCCTGGGGCATCAACACCAGCTTGACCGCCAGGTGCGCGCCGGTGGCGAGCGGGGTAGGGTGCTGGAAGTCGATGCCGCCTTCGGAAATGATCACCGGCTGCGGCGCGCCGACCTCATCCAGCAGGCCGCGGGCCATGATCTGGCTGAGCAGATCGAGGCGTTTGTTCTGCACTTTGAGGAACGCAGCCAGGCTGCGGTCCTTCTCGCTGATCTGGCGCAACAGGTGCTGGGCTTCGAATTCGCTGAGGTGCAGTTCGCTGAGCAGATTGAACAGCGGTGAATCATCCAGCAACACTTCCTTGCTCGCCGCTTCGGGGGTGGAGAGGCTTTTGATTTGAAGTGCGATCATGTCGTCGATACGGTAGTATTCGCGGCGTTCTTCTTCATCTAATGTCGACATGGCGAACCCCAGGTAACGGTGATGGTCAGAGTGTAAAGCTGCTTACCAGACCCCGCCACCGGGACGTCTTCTTTTCCTCCGAACAAGCCCCGACATGTTCAGACCTCTCTTCGTATTTATCGGCACGCGTTATACCCGTGCAAAGCGCCGCAATCATTTTGTGTCGTTCATTTCCTTGACCTCGATGATCGGGCTCGCCTTGGGCGTGGTCGTGATGATCGTGGTGCTGTCGGTGATGAACGGCTTCGATCATGAGATGCGCACCCGCGTGCTGGGCATGGTGCCCCACGCGACCATCGAAGGCGATGCGCCCATCAGCGACTGGCAAAGCCTGGCCGAGAAGGTCAAGCAGAACCCCAAGGTGCTGGCCGTCGCGCCGTTTACCCAGATGCAGGGGCTGCTGACCAATGACGGCAAGGTGCAGAAGATCCTGCTCAATGCCATCGACCCGGCCCAGGAGCGCAAGGTCTCGATCATCGACAAGTTCATGCTCTCGGGCAAACTCGATGACCTGGCGCCCGGCGAGTTCGGCATCGTGATCGGCGACAAGGCCGCGGCCAAGCTCGGCGTGGGCCTGGGCGACAAGCTCACCTTCGTCGCCCCGGAAGTCACCGTGACCCCGGCCGGCATGTTCCCGCGCATGAAGCGCTTCACCGTGGTCGGCACCTTCCACGTGGGCGCTGGTGAAATCGACGGTTATCTGGGCCTCACCAACCTCACCGACCTGGCCCGCCTGCACCGCTGGCAGCCGGACCAGGTGCAGGGCCTGCGCCTGAAGTTCAACGACCTGTTCGATGCGCCGCGTGCCTCGTGGGAAATCGCCCAGCACCTGGGTGAGTCCCAGTACTACGCCCGCGACTGGACCCGTACCCACGGCAACCTGTATCAGGCCATCCGCATGGAAAAAGCCATGATCGGCCTGCTGCTGTTGCTGATCGTTGCGGTGGCGGCCTTCAACATCATCTCCACGCTGGTGATGGTGGTGAACGACAAGAAGGGCGATATCGCGATTCTGCGCACCCTTGGTGCCACGCCGGGGCAGATCATGGCGATCTTCATGGTGC
Source organism: Pseudomonas sp. GW821-FHT05H12 (assembly GCF_059419385.1). Taxonomy (NCBI): domain Bacteria; kingdom Pseudomonadati; phylum Pseudomonadota; class Gammaproteobacteria; order Pseudomonadales; family Pseudomonadaceae; genus Pseudomonas; species Pseudomonas sp. GW821-FHT05H12. The sequence goes on from NZ_JBWKRS010000047.1 coordinate 6,272, forward strand.
AGGGCACCGTGATCGGCGTGGTCGGCACCTTGATCGGCACCGCCGTCGGCATTCTGGCCGCGCTGAATGTCAGCGCCGCCATCGCCGGCCTTGAAACCCTGATCGGCCACAAGTTTCTCAACGCCGACGTCTACTTCATCGACTACTTGCCGTCCCAGGTTCAGGCCCAGGACGTGTTGATGGTGGGCGGCGCCGCGTTGGTATTGAGTTTCCTTGCCACCCTGTATCCAGCCTGGCGCGCGGCACGTACCCAGCCAGCACAGGCCTTACGTTATGAGTGAATCGGGCATGAGTGAAAAAGCAATCCTGAGCTGCCGCAACCTGGGCAAATCCTACGAGGAAGGCCCTGAGTCGGTGGTGGTGCTGTCAGACCTGCAACTGGAGTTGCACCCGGGCGAGCGCGTGGCGATCGTCGGCAGTTCCGGTTCCGGCAAAAGTACCTTGCTGAACCTGTTGGGCGGCCTTGATACGCCGTCCAAGGGCAGCGTTTGGTTGGCGGGTGAAGAACTGTCGGCCCTGGGCGAGAAGGCCCGTGGCCAGTTGCGCAACCGTTCGCTCGGTTTTGTGTACCAGTTCCACCACCTGCTGCCGGAATTCACCGCCCTGGAAAACGTGTGCATGCCGCTGCTGATCGGCAAGACCGCGATCCCGGAAGCCCGCCAGCGTGCCAAGGCGTTGCTGGAGCGCGTCGGTCTGGGCCATCGCCTGGAGCACAAACCGGCTGAACTGTCGGGTGGCGAGCGCCAGCGTGTGGCAATCGCCCGCGCCCTGGTGAACAACCCGGGCTTGGTGATGCTCGACGAGCCTACCGGCAACCTCGACTCCCACACTGCCCAGGGCATCAAGGACTTGATGCTGGAGCTGAGTACCCAGATGCGCACCGCGTTCCTGGTGGTGACCCATGACATGAGCATGGCTCGCCAGATGGACCGTGTATTGCACCTGCAGGAAGGTCATCTGGTCGCCATCTGACCTGTTTCAAGCCCGGTGCCAGGCACCGGGTTTTCTATTTTTCCAACGGTGCCCGCGAATGTTCAGACCGTTATCGATTTTCATCGGCACGCGCTATACCCGCGCCAAGCGCCGCAACCGTTTTGTCTCGTTTATCTCGATGACTTCGATGATCGGCCTCGCCCTGGGCGTGCTGGCGATGATCGTGGTGCTGTCGGTGATGAACGGCTTCCAGCGTGAAATGAGCTCACGCATCCTTGGCATGGTGCCCCACGCGACCATCGTTGGCGTGAACCCCATCGACGACTGGCAGCCGGTGGCTGCTGCCGCCATGAAAAACCCGGAAGTGACCGCTGCCGTACCGTTCACGCAGATGGACGGCATGTTCTCCTACAAAGGTGCGATGCAGCCGATCGAGATCAGCGGCGTCGACCCGGACCAGGAAGGCAAGGTGTCGATCGTCGCCCAGCACATCGTGCGAGGCAGCCTGCAAGACCTCAAGGCCGGTGAGTTCGGCGTGGTCATTGGCGACATCACCGCGCGCCGTTTCCGCTTGAACGTGGGCGACAAACTCACCCTGATCGTGCCGGAAATCAGCACTGCTCCGGGCGGCATCACCCCACGCATGCAGCGTTTGAACGTGGTCGGTATCTTCAAGGTCGGTGCCGAGCTGGACGGTTCCATGGCGCTGATCAACATGGCTGATGCCGCCGAGATCCAGCATTGGCAGCCCAACCAGGTGCAAAGCGTGCGCCTGGCGGTAAAGGATTTGTACGCCGCCCCCAAGGTTTCGGCAGACATTGCCGCTAGCCTGGGCGCGGCCTACAAGCCGGATGACTGGACCCACACCCAGGGCAGCCTGTTCAGCGCGATGAAAATGGAAAAGACCATGATCGGTCTGCTGTTGCTGATGATCGTGGCCGTGGCGGCGTTCAACATCATCGCTACCCTGATCATGGTCGTGAACGACAAGGGCGCGGACATCGCGATCCTGCGCACCATCGGCGCCACGCCCCGGCAGATCATGGCGATCTTCATGGTGCAGGGCACGGTGATCGGCATCGTCGGCACTTTGATCGGCGGCGTTCTGGGCGTGATTGCGGCGCTGAACGTGAGTGAGCTGGTGGGCTGGATGGAGCGGGTGACCGGCCAGCACATCTTCAGTTCGGACGTGTACTTTGTCAGCAACCTGCCTTCGGAGCTGCAGGGTGGGGATGTGGTGCTGATCTGCACGGCCGGGTTTGTGTTGAGCTTTCTGGCGACCTTGTACCCGGCGTATCGGGCGGCGAAGATTGAGCCGGCGCATGCGCTGAGATATTCATAAGCCTTTAGACTGCTATCGCCGGCAAGCCGGCTCCTACAGTGGATTGCGTTTTACCTGTAGGAGCCGGCTTTCCAGCGATGGCGATTAGGCAGGCAACTCAATTACAAACCTTGTCCACCCCTCCCCAGACTCACAAAAAATCCTCCCCCCATGGGCCCGCACGATCGATTGGGTAATCGCCAACCCCAATCCTGCATGCTCACTGCTGCCTTCACGGCGCGCCGGGTCCGCCCGGTAGAACCGATCAAACAACCTCGGCAGCAGTTCCGCTGGAATACCTTCCCCGGTGTTCTCCACCGATAGTCTTACCCCGTCTTCAATGCGCACGCGCACTTCGCCACCGGGCGGGGTAAACCGCAACGCGTTATCCAGCAGGTTCGACAATGCCCGGCGCAACATCCCGCGATCGCCCGTTGTATGGGCAGTGCCCTCGCGCATCAGGGTGACGTTCCCGTCTTCCGCCAGCAGCGCGAAGAACTCCAGCAGCGCATCGACCTCATCCTCCAGCGCCAAGGTTTCGCGCTTGGGCACCAGCAAGCCGTGATCCGCCTTGGCCAGGTACAACATGTCATTGACCAGCTGCGCCATCCATTGCAGCTCTTCGAGGTTGCTGTGCAGCGCCTCACGGTAATCCTCCAGCGGCCGTGGTTGGGTGAGGATGACCTGGGTCTGGGTCAGCAGGTTCGACAACGGCGTGCGCAGTTCATGGGCGATGTCGGCAGAGAACGCCGAGAGGCGCTGGAAGGCATCATCCAGGCGGCCGAGCATGGCGTTGAAGGTTTGGGCCAGTTCGGCCAGTTCCACGGGCATTTGCTGCTGCGGCAGGCGCTGAGTCAGCGAATGGGCCGAGACGCTGGCAGCCACTTCACCCATGCGCCGCAAGGGTCGCAGCCCACTGCGTGCCGCCCAGGCGCCGAGCAGTGCGGTGGCCAGGGCGGAGAGGCCGACGGTGAGCCAGATCAGGTGTTGCATGCGTTGCAGGAAGTGCTGGTGGTGGGTGATGTCGAGCATCAGGGTCAGTTGCGGCGAGTCGGCTTGGCCGACTGTCAACGGTGTGTTGTAGACGCGATAGTCGGTGCCGGCATTTTGCAGGCTATGCAGGCCGGGCGCCGTCGGCAGGGCGACATCCGGCGCGCCGTCGAACCAGCGTTTCCCGGCCGCTGTGATGCGCAGGGCAAGGTCAGGTTGGCGGTTGAGTTCGGTGCGCAATTGCGCTTCTCGCTCGGCGAAAGACGCGGCGGAGTCGACTCCTTGCAGCGTGCTGCGCAGCGCCACCAGCTTGCTGTCGAGCAGTTGTTGGTCCAGCTCGATAAAGTGCGCCTCGCTGGCGTGGTTGAACAACACGCCTGCCAACAACGACACCACGGCGGTGCAGCCGGCAAACAGCAGTGCCAGGCGGCTGGCCAGGGACAGGCGCTTGATCAATTGAGGCGCTCCTCCAGCACATAGCCCATGCCGCGCACCGTATGGATCAGTTTGTTGGGGTAGTGGTCATCGACTTTCAGGCGCAGGCGGCGGATCGCAACCTCGATGATGTTGGTGTCGCTGTCAAAGTTCATGTCCCACACTTGGGAGGCAATCAGCGATTTGGGCAGCACCTCGCCCTGGCGCCGTAATAGCAGTTCCAGTAGGGAGAACTCCTTGGCGGTGAGGTCGATGCGTTGACCATCCCGCTCTACGCGGCGGCGGATCAGGTCCAGGCGCAGGTCGGCCAATTGCAGCGCGGTTTCCTGGGGCGTGCTGCTGCCACGGCGCAACAGGCTGCGCACCCGGGCGAGCAGTTCGGAAAAGGCAAAGGGTTTGACCAGGTAGTCGTCGGCGCCCAGTTCCAGGCCGTGGACGCGGTCTTCCACAGCGTCGCGGGCGGTGAGAAACAGCACCGGGATATCCAGGCCGGCATTGCGCACGGCCTGGAGAATTTGCCAGCCGTCGCGGCCGGGCAGCATCACATCGAGGATCAGCAGGTCAAAGTCGCCGGTCAGCGCCAGGTGCTGGCCCGTGATGCCGTCGGCCACCAGTTCGGTGGTAAAGCCCGCCTCGGCCAGGCCCTGGCGCAGGTAATGGCCGGTCTTGGGTTGGTCTTCGACGATCAGCAGTTTCATGGGCAACTCTTGGCAACGGGTGACGACGGGCTTTATACCGTGGGTGGCAGGGCAGGGGCGCAACCTTACAAAGTTGTAATCTAGCAGTCAGCTGGCTGGCAGCGGCGCAATCTTAGAGTGCTCCCCTGGCCAGTCATACATTTTTGGAGAAGAGCGATGGCGTTGCGTACACCCCTGTTGTTGGCGGGTTGCCTGTTGGCGTTGAGTTTTGATGCGATTGCCGATGCTGCCCACACGTATTCGTTTGGCCAGCCGGCGACGGCCGATAAAGCCACACGCACTGTGGAAGTGACGCTGCAGGATATTTCCTTTTCGCCCAAGTCCCTCGACGTAAAAGCCGGTGAGACGGTGCGCTTTGTGCTGGTCAACAAAGGCCAGTTGCTTCACGAATTCAACCTGGGCGACGCGGCGATGCATGCCGAGCACCAGAAGGAAATGCTGCAGATGCAGGCCAGTGGCATGCTTACCGCCACCGGCATGGGCAAAATGGACCACAGCGCCATGGGCCACGGTGAGATGGGCGGCATGAAGCACGATGACCCCAACAGCGTGCTGGTGGAGCCCGGTAAAACCGCCGAGCTGACCTGGACGTTCACCAAGGCCACGGGCCTGGAGTTTGCCTGCAACCTCCCGGGCCACTACCAAGCGGGCATGGTGGGCAAGCTCAACGTCGAATGATCCGGCGGCGCTTAGGCGCGGGGGCAAAGGCTGGTAGACTGGCGCGGTTTATTTAGCCAGGTTTCCGCCATGCATCCCGCAGCCGAACATTCGCCGCTGGGCAAGTCCAGTGAATACATCTCCACCTACACCCCGTCGTTGCTGTTTCCGATCCCTCGCGCCGCCAAGTGGGCCGAGTTGGGCCTGAGCGCCGAGACCCTGCCTTACAAAGGCGTGGATTTCTGGAACTGCTTCGAACTGTCCTGGCTGTTGCCGTCGGGCAAGCCGGTGGTGGCCATCGGCGAGTTCAGCATCCCGGCCGACTCGCCGAACATCATCGAGTCCAAGTCCTTCAAGCTGTACCTCAACTCGTTGAACCAGACCGCATTCGCCGACACGGCGAGCCTGGAAGCGACCCTGCGCACCGACCTCAGCGCGGCCGCCGGCAAGCCCGTGACCGTGCGTATTCGCAAACTGGCCGAAATCGAGGCTGAAGGCGTGATGGCCTTGCCGGGCGTGTGCATCGATGATCTGGATATCAACGTCAGCAGCTATGAACATCCGCGCCCGGAACTGCTGCGCTGCGATGATTCGCGTGTTGTGGAGGAAAGCGTGCACAGCCACCTGCTCAAATCCAACTGCCCGGTCACCAGCCAGCCGGATTGGGGGAGTGTGGTGGTGGAGTACCGTGGTTCGGCGTTGGATCACGCCAGCCTGCTCGAGTACATCGTGAGCTTTCGCCAGCACTCGGACTTCCATGAGCAGTGTGTGGAGCGGATCTTCCTCGACCTGCAACGCCTGCTGAAACCGGAGAAGTTGACGGTGTATGCGCGGTATGTGCGCCGGGGTGGGTTGGATATCAACCCGTACCGCAGCACTGAGGATGTGGCGTTCCCGAACGTGCGCCTGGCTCGCCAGTAAACCTCACCCAAAAACTGACTGTGGGGGCTGGCTTGTGTGGGAGCTGGCTTGCCTGCGATAGCATCAACTCAGCGCAACTGAAAAACCGAGGTGTCTGCATCGCAGGCAAGCCAGCTCCCACAAAGGCCAGCCCTCACATTGAGGTCTGCGGTTGAGTTTGAATCGGGATCAGATCCCGATATTGCCCAAGGTGATCATGATATTGCGCAACGTCCCGGAAATGACCGGGTGCTCAGCGTCGAATTCTATGGCGGCTTGGTTCACATCGTCGGAGATGCTCGGCGTTTGAGTCGCCGGCTCAAGTTCAAGCTGCAATTCAAACTTGGCAATTAAGGCTTCCAGCGCTTCACGTTTTTCTTCCGACAGCGGCGGTTCCTGTACCAACTGCCCGCGCAGGATTTCGACCTGTTCTTCGAGTTTTTTGCGATCAGGCATGACGTATTTCCTTTTATCGATAGGCACTGGCATAGACCACGGCACGCCGAGAAAGGTCTACGGGCTGACCTGTAGATTAATCCACTGGCGCCGAGCGTGCATGATCCGTGTCAGGGCTTCTCGCCTTTGAGCTGGCGCAGGCTGATATCGGCCAGGCAGGTGCCCAGTTCGCCAAGGTGATCGATCACCGAGTGAACCCCCAGCCCGTACAGCGCAACCGTGGCCTTGCCGCGCTTGTGCTCGCGTTGTTGCTCGGTGAGTGCCTGCCATTGCTCGGGCGCCAGGCCGCACAAGGAGCCGCAGGACGCCAGGCCGATGGTCCACAAACCGGCATTCAGGCCGGCTTGCAGCAAGCGTGGCTCACCGCTGACCAGGACGCAGCCTTCCAGCCGCTCGATATTCAGCTCCATCAAGGCTTGCCAACAGGCGTTTGGCGCAGGCCAGCGGATAGCTGAGGGGGAAGTGGCTTTAATCCACTTGGGCAGTGTGGCGGCCAGCGGGGTGGTGACCGTGGCGGGTAGCTCGTCCAGCCAGGCACAGGGGATGCCTTGCTCCTTGAGGCTACGCAGGATAGCCAGGGCACCGGGCGTGGCTTGTGAATCGGGGGCGGGGGCGTCGGTGCGCGCCTGGGAACCGAAATCCACCAGGCAGCCACTCAGGCCAAACAGCACGGCAGTCAATGAGGGTGCGCTGGCAACGGCAATTTCGGCGTGAGGCATTTCGAGATCCCTGAAATAGCTGTGACGCTATCGAGATCGGATGACAAGCGGATGACACTTATGAGTAATTGTAGGGATTTTGTGCATTTATCATTAAGACAATTCCTACCGACTGCCTAATTTGACACTTCCGTCATATACTGACGGTCTTATTCAGGGCATAGCGCCCATGACAGACTATTCAAGGAGCCAAAGCTATGCGCTGGAGCCACTACTTCGCTCAGCTATCTGTGTGTGCCACTGTTCTATTGGCCCCGTTTGCCGCCCAGGCCGCGTCGGAAGACGATCCATGGGAAAGCGTCAACCGCCCGATCTTCACCTTCAACGACACCGTTGATACCTACGCGCTCAAGCCATTGGCCCAGGGTTACCAGTTCGTCACCCCGCAGTTCGTGCAGACAGGCATTCATAACTTCTTCCGCAACATCGGCGATGTCGGCAACTTTGCCAACGACGTGTTGCAGCTCAAGCCCCACGCAGCGGGCGTCGACACGGCTCGTTTGCTGGTGAACACCACCTTTGGCGTGCTGGGCTTTATTGATGTGGGCACCAAAATGGGCCTGCACCGCAACGACGAAGACTTCGGCCAAACCCTCGGCTACTGGGGCGTCGGCAGCGGTCCTTACGTGATGTTGCCCCTGCTGGGCCCAAGCACCCTGCGTGACGCACCGTCCAAATACGTCGACAGCTATACCCAGCCGTACCGTTACATGAACGACATCGGTTGGCGTAACAGCACCTTCGGCCTGAACATTGTCGATACCCGTGCCAGCCTGCTCGACAGCGAGAAGTTGATCACCGGCGACAAGTACACCTTCATCCGTAACGCTTACCTGCAGAACCGTGAGTTCAAGGTCAAGGACGGCAAGGTGGTCGACGACTTTTAAGTCGTGATGTTTTGAAATGAAAAAGGCGACCCCAGTGGTCGCCTTTTTTTGTGTGCGGCTTTTTAGTGCATCTTCAGGATCTTGAGGCCCAGGTGCTGGTCTTCACCGCTCGCCTTGGCCCACACCACTTCGGTATCGGCCTCCAGGCCCCTGAGAGCGGCGTGCTCCGAGTCGATGCGTACGGTGAGCCTGTCACCCACCTGAAACTGGCGAGGGGCCTGCACCTGCATGCCAGAGCTGGAAAGGTCCACGCAAACCCCGGCAATCTCCTGCCCGGCGTGGATCAGCGACACATCGGCATCCACTCGCATGCGGATGAAATCGCGTTTTTCGGCGTAGTCGCGCTCGTGTTCGCTCACAGGTTCCATCCTTACTTTGTGTTGTGGTTGTTGCTGTTCTTATAACTCCCGGTGATTTGCGGTGTAAAGACGCTCGGCGACCATCGGCATGAGCTTGAAACCCCTGGCGGATGGGAGTACCGTCTGCGCCTTAGAAGGGCACCTCTGCTTTACTGTTGTGCGTAGGCCAAAAGCCCGTGCTTTGTAGGACAGAGTGGCTAGAAAGCGAATCCAGTACGTGAGCCCGGCCATTGTCGAGCCACCTACGCCAACCTAATTCTGGCGCCGTTTGCCCACATGCAAAAAACCAGTGCCACGCTGCTGATAATCGATGACGACGAAGTAGTGCGCGCGAGCCTCGCGGCCTATTTGGAAGACAGTGGCTTCAGCGTCCTGCAGGCCGGCAACGGCCAACAGGGTCTCCAGGTGTTCGAGCGCGACAAGCCCGACCTTGTGATCTGCGACCTGCGCATGCCTCAGATGGGCGGCCTCGAGCTGATTCGCCAGGTGACCGACCTTGCCCCACAGACGCCCGTGATCGTTGTGTCCGGTGCCGGGGTGATGAACGATGCCGTCGAGGCCCTGCGCCTGGGCGCCGCCGATTACCTGATCAAGCCCCTCGAAGACCTGGCTGTGCTGGAGCACTCGGTGCGTCGAGCGCTGGACCGTGCACGCCTGCTGCTGGAAAACCAGCGTTACCGCGAAAAGCTCGAAACCGCCAACCGCGAACTCGAAGCCAGCCTGAACCTGCTCCAGGAAGACCAGAATGCCGGTCGCCAGGTGCAGATGAACATGCTGCCGATCAGCCCCTGGACCATCGATGACTTCCAGTTTGCGCACCAGATCATCCCGTCGTTGTACCTGTCGGGTGATTTTGTCGACTACTTCCGCGTCGATGAGCGGCGTGTCGCGTTCTACCTGGCCGATGTGTCCGGCCACGGAGCTTCCTCTGCTTTTGTGACCGTGTTGTTGAAGTTCATGACCACACGGCTGTTGTTCGAATCCAAGCGCAATGGCACCTTGCCGGAGTTCACCCCCTCCGAGGTGCTGGGCCACATCAACCGAGGCCTGATCAGCTGCAAGCTGGGCAAGCACGTGACGATGGTCGGCGGCGTGATCGATGAAGAAACCGGTCTTTTGACCTACAGTATTGGCGGTCACCTGCCGATGCCTGTTTTATACACTCCTGACAGTGTGCGTTACCTGGACGGGCGTGGTCTGCCGGTGGGCTTGTTCAATGAAGCCACCTACGAAGACCACATCCTGGAGCTGCCGCCGACCTTCAGCCTTACGCTGATGTCCGACGGCATCCTGGACCTGCTTCCAGAGCCTACACTCAAGGAGAAAGAAGCCGCCTTGCCCCAAAAGGTCAAGTCGGCGGGCGGCAGCCTGGATGGCCTGCGGCAAGTGTTTGGATTGGCCACGCTAGGGGAGATGCCGGATGATATCGCCCTATTGGTGTTGAGCAGGAATCTTTGATGAGTACCGGAAGAATCCAATTCGCCGAGCAAGACGGGACCTTCGTCCTGAAGTTTGTCGGTGAAGTGCGCCTGACCTTGTGTTCGGCGCTGGATGCGACGATTGAGCGGATCTTCACAGCGCTGAATTTCTCGGCGATCGTGATCGATCTGACCGAAACCCGCAGCATCGATAGCACCACCCTTGGGCTGTTGGCCAAGTTGTCCATTCTGTCTCGGCAGAAGGTCGGCCTGTTGCCTACGGTCGTCACCACCCACGAAGACATCACCCGTCTGCTGCAGTCCATGGGCTTCGACCAGGTGTTCAACATTGTTGATCGCCCGATCCCCTGCCCGGAATGCCTGACCGACCTGCCATCCCAGGACCAGTCCGAGGAAGTGGTGCGGGTCAAGGTGCTGGAAGCGCACAAGATCCTGATGGGGCTCAACGAGTCCAACCGCGAAGCCTTCCACGACCTCGTCAACGCCCTCGAGCGCCACTGACAGACCGCGCCCCGTGTAGGCGCTGGCTTGCCAGCGATGGCGGCGTGTCAGCCACCAAATTTGTCACTGACCCACCTCTATCGCTGGCAAGCCAGCTCCTACAGTGAACTGCGCAGGGCTTTAGATCGGCGAATTATAAAAAAGGGCGGCACCCGCAAAGGTGCCGCCCTTTTTGCAACCGCCGCCTTTTACAACTTGGCAGTCAGCAATGCCTCCAGCTTCTCCTGGTCCCGAGCAAACTGACGAATCCCCTCCGCCAGCTTCTCAGTCGCCATCGCGTCCTCATTGGACTCCCAACGGAACTGCGCTTCAGTCAAATGCACACGCGCTTCACCGGCATGGCCTGGCGACAGCTTGCGCTCCAGCTTGCCTTCGTCGGCCGCCAACTTCTCCAGCAGGTCCGGGCTGATGGTCAGGCGATCACACCCGGCCAGCTCTTCGATCTGGCTCAGGTTGCGGAAGCTCGCGCCCATCACCACGGTCTTGTAGCCATTGGCCTTGTAGTAGTTGTAGATGCGCGTCACCGACTGCACGCCCGGATCATCCGCGCCGGTGTAGTCGTTGCCGTTGGCCTTCTTGTACCAGTCGTAGATACGGCCCACGAACGGCGAAATCAGGAACACGCCTGCTTCAGCACACGCCACGGCCTGGGCGAAGGAGAACAGCAAGGTCAGGTTGGTCTGGATGCCTTCTTTTTCCAGTTTCTCCGCCGCGCGGATGCCTTCCCAGGTGGACGCGATCTTGATCAGTACGCGGTCACGGCCAACGCCAGCCTTTTCGTACAGGTCGATCAGACGGTGCGCACGCTTGAGAATGGCCGCTTCGTCGAACGACAGGCGTGCATCCACCTCAGTGGAAATGCGACCTGGCACTACCTTCAGAATCTCTTGACCCACCGCCACCGCAAAACGGTCACTGGCCAGACCCACGTCACCGTTGCAGTCCTTTACAGCCTCATCCAGCAACGGCGCATAGGCCGAAATCGACGCGGCCTTGAGCAGCAGGGAAGGGTTGGTGGTGGCGTCTTGCGGCTTGAGTTTGGCGAGGGTGGAAAAGTCGCCGGTATCGGCTACGACAGTGGTGAATTGCTTGAGTTGTTCCAGCTTGGAAGTCATGGGCGTGCTCTGTCCTATGGGTCTGATGACATTACCCGAGCGCCGACAGGCGCTCAAGGGCGCAAATGCGTTCGATCGTTTGCGAGGGCAACATCCTGAAAACAGCCGTTTGAAACACCGGCCTTGCTGCTAAATAGGAGGCCAAAACCACCCGCAGGTTCAACCCAACTGCCCTCCAGACAACCCGCCCCCCTGTAGGAGCTGGCTTGCCGGCGATAGCGCCTTCACGATCACCGCAAACCTGGTGTCACGCGGACTGACTTACGACAACCTCAATTTCCGCTTGGCAACCAGCAAGGCACTGATACTAAGCGCCGCCGCCAGGATCAAGTAAAAGCTCGGCGCCAACTGCGAACCCGTCAACGCGATCAGCCCCGTGGCAATCACCGGCGCAAATCCACCAAAGATCGTCACTGACAGGTTGTAGCTCAACGACATGCCCGTCACCCGGGTACGGATCGGGAACACATCGGCCATGAGTGAGGCCAGCGGTGCAAAGTACACGGCCTTGATCAGCGCCATCATCGAGACAACCAGCAATAACGATGTTGCACTCGGCACTTTGTTCAGCCAGACGAAGGCCGGAAAAATACTCAGGATGTAGATGATCGAGGCCCACAGCATGATCTTGATACGGCTGACGAACCCGGCGATGAACCCGACAATGGGTGTCACCAGGGTCAGGATCAGACCGCCGGTCAGCGTCGCCAGAAAGCCCGACGACTGTGGAATATTCAACGTGGTTGAGGCATAGGACGGCATGTACTTCATCATGAAATTGGACGCCGTCGACACGATCAGCACGCCCATCGCGACCAGCAGCAAGGTCTTCTGTGAAAAAAATACCTCCCTTAAAGGCTGCGAACCCGGCTCGCTCTCCTTGAAGTCAGGCGACTCATCCACCGTACGGCGGATATAAAGCCCTACCGGGCCCAGAATCAGACCAAAGAAAAACGGCACCCGCCAACCCCATTCAAGCATCTGATGATCATCCAGGCTGGTCGTCAGGAAGTAGCCGAACAACGAGGCGATCACCACGCCGAAGCCTTGACTGGCAAATTGCAGGCTCGCGACAAAGTTACGAGTCTTTTGCGGCGCGTGTTCCATCATGAACGCGGTTGAGCTGCCGAACTCACCACCGGCGGAGAACCCTTGCAGCAGGCGCGCGAACAGAATGCCTAGGGGGGCGATGACCCCGATAGCGGCATAGCTGGGCATCACCGCGATCATCGCCGTGCCGATCAACATTAGTAGGATGGACAGGCTCAAGGCTTTCTTGCGGCCTTGCCGGTCGGCATAGGAGCCCAGAACTGCAGCGCCCAGCGGACGAATCAGAAAAGAGATGCCGAATGTCGCGAACGCCAGAAACAGCGACACTGCCGGGTCTGCCGCAGGGAAAAATACCTTGCTGATGGTTAACGCAAAGTAGGCGTAGACCGACAAGTCAAACCATTCAAGGGTGTTGCCGATCAAGGCGGCACCAACCGGTTTCCAGAGGGGCTGGGCCCGTTCGAAGGCCGGTGTGGCGGGTGTGGACGACAACGCTGTCATGTTCGACGCTCCTGGCTTTTTGTAAGTGTGTGAGCGGCAGAGATAAAGGGTGGATCAGGGCCCTGTTTTTTATGCGCGGGCTTGCGCCATATCGCCCAGTTCCCAGAACAGCGCGGTCATGATTTGCAGGCCTTCGAGCACCACCGAACCCAGCAGATGTTCATCCGGCGCATGTTGCGAACAGCCTGGGTAAGAGTGTGGAATCCACAAGGTCGGCAACCCCAACACATCAGCAAAAATGTCGTTGGGCAGCGTACCGGCAAGGTTGGGCAGCACGGCGATCTGTCGGGGGGTGATGTCGCTGATGACTTTTTTCGCGAAGCGTACCCAGGGGTTATCAGGGTCTAGTCGAGTGCCGGGTGTGCAACGATCAACCGTTATTTTGACGCCGTGGAAGCCCGCAGCATCCAGCTGCTGGCGCAGCAGCGGTTCCAGGTTCTTCCAGTCAGTGCCGACCACAAAGCGCAATTGGCAATGCGCAATCGCCGACGGTGGAATGGCATTCACCGGCTTGGCCGGATTGCCCGCCGTGAACGCGAGGATTTCCAGGGTATTCCAGGCAAAGAGCCGTTCACCCAAGGTGAGGCCCGGCTCACCCCAATCAACGTCCAGCGGACGGCCGAGGGAATGTTGATCAATGCCCAGGTCGTGGATAGCTTCACGCACTGAGCCGGGGATGGAGGAGGGCACCAGCCCCCGGCACAGCATACGGCCGTTCTGATCCACCAGGCTGGCCAGTGCGTTGGCCAGCACCACGGCCGGGTTGGACATCACGCCGCCCCAGTTGCCAGAGTGCAAGCCCTTATCGCGAGCCTGCACCTCAAGGGAAAACAGCGCCGAGCCGCGAGAACCGAGAAAAATCGTCGGGCGGTTGTCACTCAAGCGCGGGCCGTCCGAGGCGATGAACACATCGGCTTGCAGTAATTGGCGATGCTCCGTGCAGACCTCGCGCAATCCGGGCGAGCCACATTCTTCGCCAGTCTCGAACAGCACCTTGACGTTAAACCCCAGCCGCCCCTCGCGGGCGTTGATCACCGCCTCCAGCGCCGTCAGGTTGATACTGTGCTGGCCTTTGTTATCGGCGGTGCCGCGGCCATACCAACGGTCGCCTTCCACGGTCAGCGCCCACGGGTTAAGGCCTTCACGCCATTGCTCGGCATAACCGAGCACAACGTCGCCATGCCCGTAGGTCAGCACCGTCGGCAGGTCCGCTGCTTCATGGCGCGAAGCAAACAGCAGTGGGCCCGCGCCCTTCGGGTTCTCAAGGGCCTGGCATTCAAACCCCATTCGCTCCAGCGCCGGTTGTACTTCCTCTTGCAGGTACCGCGTCAATTCCGGCGCTTGGCCGGGGGCCTGACTTTCACTACGAATAGCGACCCGGCGACGCAAGTCGGCTTCGAAATGACCGTCAGTGAAGGCGTGGCGAACACTGTCGAGTGCGTGTTGCTTGGACATGAGCGTTCCGATAAAGGCTGAGTGATTCAGGCCAATATAGAAGTCGTCCATCGTACTGTATATTGCTGTTTTTTGAAGACTGGCTTCTAATTAATAGATGCCTATATGCGCGAGAAACCCATGGATTATCGTTATTTTCTGGCTGTGTTTGATTCAGGTTCGCTGGCCGCCGCCGGTGAACGCCTGCATATCGCCCCCAGCGCGGTCAGCCGCCAGATCGCCCTGTTGGAGGAGAGTATCGGTGTGCCCTTGTTCGAGCGTCGGCCCCGGGGCATGGAACCGACGGCGGCGGGCAGCGCGCTGGCCCACCACGCCAGGCGCGCCTCGCTGGAGGAACAAGCGCTGCTGTCGGAGCTGCGCGGCGGTGATTACCCCGGCGCGCGCGTTATTCGCCTGGTCTCGACGGAAGGCCTGTCGCGTTATTTTCTGCCGAACGTGCTGATCCAGCATTACAGGCAACACCCGGATTTCCAGTACGTGTTGGAGGTGATGTCACCGTTCGAATGCGCAGAGAAAGTGAAGCGTGGCGATGCCGACGTCGGGTTGACGTTCAGCACAGAGCCGACCGATGGCGTCGAGATCCTCTATTCAGGCCGCTCGGCGATACGCGCGATCATGCGCGCCGGCCATCCACTGGCGACGCACAAGCAATTACCCCTGACCGCACTCGCGCCGTTCCCCTTGGCACTCACCCCCAAAGGCACGACCCAGCGGCAGCTGTTCGACCTGGTCTGTGAAATGGAAGGGCTGGCCTTCAACCACGTGATGACCTGCAATTACTCCGGGGCCATCCACGAGTTTGTGCGCCACACCGACACCGTCGCCTTAGGCGGTGCAATCAGCCAACGGGTGAATGGCAGCGATGAGCTGGTGTCGATCCCGCTGACAAACCCCCGGTTTGCCGACCGCTCCGTTCAAGTCCTGACCATGCCCAAACGCACACTGCCACCTTCGTTGCAGCGGTTTATCGAGACCTTGATTGACTGCCTTAAGACCGTCGGTTGAGAGCGGTTACCGTCCTTCCAGCAACGCCCCGGCCTGGTCCAGCAGCGCCAGCGGATCACTCGCCTTATGAATATCCACCGACAACAACTGCCTGAACTTACGCGCCCCCGGAAACCCGTTCCCCAGCCCCAAAATATGCCGAGTAACATGGTGCATCGAGCCACCGCTCGCCAAATGCTCGGCAATATAAGGCCGCAATTGCACCAATGCCTCGGCCCGGCTGATCACCGGCGCCGCACTGCCAAACAACTGCTGATCCACCTCCGCCAGCAAATACGGATTGTGATAAGCCTCACGTCCCAGCATCACCCCATCAAACGTCTGCAAATGCTCATGGCACTGCTCCAACGTCTTGATTCCGCCGTTGAGAATGAACTCCAGCGCCGGGAAATCACGCTTCAACTGCGCCGCCACGTCATAACGCAACGGCGGAATGTCGCGGTTCTCCTTCGGCGACAACCCCTCCAGGATCGCAATCCGCGCATGCACCGTAAAACTGGTGCACCCAGCATCCCTCACCGTCCCGACGAAATCACACAACTCGGCATAACTGTCCCGCCCATTGATCCCGATACGGTGCTTCACCGTCACCGGAATCGACACTGCGTCGCGCATCGCCTTCACGCAATCGGCCACCAGGGCAGGGTGCGCCATCAGGATCGCGCCGATCATGTTGTTCTGCACCCGGTCGCTCGGGCAGCCGACGTTCAGGTTCACTTCGTCGTAACCGGCGACCTCAGCCATGCGAGCGCAGGCGGCCAGATCAGCGGGGACGCTGCCGCCTAACTGAAGTGCAAGCGGGTGCTCGGCTTCGTTATGGCGCAGGAAGCGGTCGTGGTCGCCGTGGAGGATGGCACCGGTGGTAACCATCTCGGTGTAGAGCAGGGCGTGCTTGGAGAGCAGGCGCAGGAAGTAGCGGCAGTGGCGGTCCGTCCAATCCATCATGGGGGCAACGCTAAAGCGGCGAGAGAGTGGCGCAATTTGTAGAGACATGGGCGATCTGAGTCAACGAGGCGAATGGCGCGCAGTTTATCAGGGATGCCTCTTGGGTGTGGCAGAGGCGTTTGCTGCGTTTCTCGCAGTGCTGTGCCGGATATTTGTTTTGCGTGAACATTGGAGGCAGTCCCCGATCCCCATTCACCTCGAATAAGCAGTTCGCCGCGGCAAGCTATGTTCAGCGCGAATGCTATTTTCACTGAACTTCTTGCTCGCCGAATCACCAATGCCCGTCGCCCGGGTTTCTTCCTTGATGTTGCTGCCTCCCAGGTAAGTGCCGCGCAGAATGCGATAGGCGTGTACTAGTTCGTGGGCCAGGCCAATGAAGCTCGTCGAGCTGTCTTCATAGCTCATTCCGGTTGGAACTCCTTGGGCGTCCAGTGCCAGGCTGGAATACGGGTTCCATGTCACTTCGACACTGGTGCCGGGCCCTTTGAAAATCCACTTTTTCAAGGCGTCGGTTGAATTGCCGACGGAGGCGCAAGTGTTCGGCGTCGTCGAGTAATCGCTGGCGATAGCGATGATCTTGATGGTTTTACCAGTACTTGGGCCGCAAAGCTCATTGATTTCCTTGAGCAGTTCGCGCCCCGTGTTTCTCGACTCGATCCTTTGCAGCGCGGTGATCAGGTTGTTCATGAATTCAAGGCTGGCTGATTCCAGGGTGATGTTGGGGAAGGCGCTGTAGTTTTGGATCATCACCTGTGTTCCTTATGATCTTGAAATGACTAGGAACACAACACGCAGTCGCCGACCTTTATTCCATGGCATTTGGGCAGGGTAAGTCCCGACGCGCCACGAAGAGACAACCTGAACCCTCCCTGTCCCCCCGCAAAGTTTCATGATCGCCCACGCCTTCGAGGTCTACGATCCTCTTCAAGAGAGGACCTCCGCGCCTCCTGTCCATAGGGAACTGAAAACATGATCTCGAACCTCGTCAAAGTGGTGATGGTCGCTGGTGCGTTGCTGTTGAGTGCTTGTTCGTCGGGGTCGTCGGGCGGGAGCAGTGACCCTTGTTTTTCGGGGGGATGCCAGGCGTTCGGTGATCACAGCCCGAGTAAAGCCGCCAAGATGAATTTTGGCGGCAGTGGGTTGGGGAGCAGTTATGGGGAGTATGGGGCGGGGCTGATGCATGACGATTGATAAGGCGTAGGGCTGCTTCGCAGCCCAGCGCGGGGCGAGCCCGCTCACTATAGGGATGGGTGTTCGGATTAAGCTTGGACGTGAGCTGAGCCCAGGATCAGGCGCAGGCCCAGCGCCCCCATGACCAGGCCGGCGGTGCGGTCAAACCAGTGCTTTGACCGCAGGTACGCTGCGCGAGGCCGTTCCGACGAGAACGCCAGCGCGACAACGGTGTACCAACCGGCCTCAATCGCAAAGATTGCCGGCAGCAGCACGGCAAACGTCCAGACCGGGGCGTGCGCCGGCAAGAACGCCGCGAAGATACTGCCGTACACAATCGCCGCTTTCGGATTGCTCAGTTGCGTCACCGCCGCCAGCGTGAAGGATTTGCGCGCGCTTTGCGGCCGGCCATCGGCGGTGGTGGGGACGACGATCGGGCTTTTTGCCGAGCGCCACAGCTGTATGGCCAGCCAGACCAGGTAGGCCCCGCCGAGTATTTTCAGGATCACGTACAGCCATTCCACTTTGGCCAACAGCGTTTGCAGGCCGAACAGGCCGAGCCCGCCGTACACCACGCCGCCGACGCCCATGCCCATGGCCGCCGCGAGTGCGTCGCGCCGGGAGAGGGCGATGGCGGTGCGGGTGACGAAGACGAAGCTGGGGCCGGGGCTGGCGGCGCCGATGGCAATGGCGCCGAGGATGCTTAGTAAGGGGAGAGTGATGTCCATGGGGCCCTTCGTTTTATGTTGGGGTGGTTTGAATCACCATAACAATTCAGGGCCCGCTTTTATTCCGTTCAGTGCCCGCCTTTCATGCGCCTTGCAATCAGGTAGAGGCCGAGCCCGATCAGCGCAGTCACCGCACCAATGTAACCCGTGCTGGTCCAGCCATACCCGGCCGTAATCGCCATCCCGCCCAACCACGGCCCCAGCGCGTTCGCCAGGTTGAACGCCGCATGGTTCGACGCCGCCGCCAAGCTTGGCGCTTCATGGGCGATGTCCATCAAGCGAATTTGCAGCGGCGCCGCCATGGCGATCATGGTGCCGACCAGGCCGATGCCCAGCAGCACGCTCCACAGCGAGCTGGCG
This sequence comes from Pseudomonas sp. GW821-FHT05H12, assembly GCF_059419385.1. Classification (NCBI taxonomy): domain Bacteria; kingdom Pseudomonadati; phylum Pseudomonadota; class Gammaproteobacteria; order Pseudomonadales; family Pseudomonadaceae; genus Pseudomonas; species Pseudomonas sp. GW821-FHT05H12. The sequence goes on from NZ_JBWKRS010000047.1 coordinate 24,896, forward strand.
GCGAAGGTGAAGAAGATCAGCACGGCCATCGACCACACCATGATCCAGCCCACAGCGCGAAATTGCAGGCGATCAAACAGCTTGCCGCCCGCGATGTTGCCGATGATGCCGCCCACGCCAAAGGCGGCGAGGCCGAAGGGAATCCACTGCGGCGAGACTTTGGTCACTTCAAGCATGGTCGGCGCCAGGTAGCTGAATACGCAGAACATCCCGGCAAAGCCAATCGCGCCGATGGACAGCGCCATCCACACCTGCGGTTTGGTGAAGGCGCGCAGCTCCTTGCGCGGGTCGCTGCGTTGTTCGTCGTGGCGGTGGGGTACGAATTGCCAGACCAGCGCAATGGTGCACAGGGCTATCACGCTGACCAACGCAAACGCCGAGCGCCAGCCCAGGTGCTGGCCGAGGAAGGTGGCGATGGGGTTGCCGAGCAGCATGGCGAGGGTCAGGCCCATCATCACGCGGGCTACGGCGCCGGCGCGTTTGTCGTTGGGCACCATGCTCGAGGCGACCACCGCAGCAATCCCGAAATAGGCGCCGTGGGGCAGGCCGCTGATGAAGCGGAACGCCACCAGTGAGCCGAAGGTCGGGGTAAACGCCGTGGCCAGGTTGCCCAGGGCATACAGCCCCATCAGCAACAGCAGCATATGTTTGCGCAGCAGCTTGGCGCCGAGGATGGCCAGCAGCGGCGCGCCGACCATCACGCCCAGGGCGTAGGCGCTGATGGCGTGGCCGACTTGCGGTTCGCTCAAGCCCAGGTTCTGCGCGATGTCGGGCATCAAGCCCATGATGGCGAATTCGCCGGTGCCGATCGCAAAGGCGCCCACGGCCATGGCAGCTTCCATTTTGGCGGCGCTGCGCGCGGGCAGCACGTGCCCGGGTGTTTGCTGGATAGTCATGGGTAACTCTATGTGGATGGAACGCACGAAGGAGAGCCGCCGATGCTACGCAACAGGCGGCGAAGGTGTCTAGAACAGCCTTTTGCGTGAGAGTTCCAGGCCTGTGACCCCAGGTCGCGCCTGTCGGGCTTGACACTGGCGCGTTAAAACCCGCGATTTAGAGCTGTCAATTGGCCAAACGGCGCATAAAGGCCATCTGCCGTGATATTCTGCGCGCCGTCTTGGTCTAGTCTTTCCCTGGTGCGTACATCCGTATACGTCCCAGCGATTGGCTGTCGCCCAGGTAGCTGAAGCCAATAATGATAAGAAGTCAGCGCAGAAGGGACATAAAAGTGAGGTCGACACGTCGGCCTTGTGTGCCCACCCTGCGGTCTCCTCGTGAATGTGCAAACCCCGCGGTGCGTTGCCTGGCGCACCGTGATGGAGGGCTGCCCATGATCAGGGGCGGTGGGGCGGATGGCGTTTTATCATAGGTGCTACAGATGTTTAAAAAACTGAACACTGCCCTGCTGGGGCTGGCTTTGTCGGTGGGGATCACGTCCGTTCACGCGGAAGAGGCAAAGAAAGTCGATGTGCTGCTGATCGGCGGCGGCATCATGAGTGCAACCCTGGGTGTATGGCTCAACGAGCTGCAGCCGGACTGGTCGATGGAAATGGTCGAGCGCCTTGATGGCGTGGCCGAAGAAAGCTCCAACGGCTGGAACAACGCCGGTACCGGTCACTCGGCCCTGGCTGAGCTGAACTACACCCCGGAAGACAAGAACGGCAACGTTGAGATCCCCAAAGCGGTCGAGATCAACGAAGCGTTCCAGATCTCCCGTCAGTTCTGGTCCTGGCAGGTCCAGCAGGGCGTGCTGAAGAACCCGCGTTCGTTCATCAACTCCACTCCGCACATGAGCTTTGTGTGGGGCGATGACAACATCAAGTTCCTGAAAAAGCGCTACGAAGCCCTGCAAGCGAGCCCGCTGTTCGCTGGCATGCAGTACTCCGAAGACCCGGCTGTGATCAAGAAGTGGGTTCCGCTGATGATGGAAGGGCGTGACCCGAACCAGAAAATCGCGGCCACCTGGACACCGATCGGCACCGACGTGAACTTCGGCGAGATCACCCGCCAGTTCGTCGCTCACCTGCAAACCACACCGAAGTTTGACCTGAAACTGTCGAGCGAAGTGCAGGACATCACCAAGAACGCCGACGGTTCGTGGCGTGTGAGCTACAAAAACCTGAAAGACGGCACCAAGACCGAAACCGACGCCAAGTTCGTGTTCATCGGCGCGGGCGGCGGTGCACTGCACCTGCTGCAAAAATCCGGCATCCCTGAAGCCCGTGAATACGCTGGCTTCCCGGTCGGCGGCTCGTTCCTGGTCACCGATAATCCGGCCATCGCCGAGCAACACCTGGCCAAGGCCTACGGTAAAGCTTCGGTTGGCGCGCCACCGATGTCGGTTCCACACCTGGACACCCGCGTGCTGGATGGCAAGCGCGTGATTCTGTTTGGCCCATTCGCGACCTTCTCGACCAAGTTCCTGAAAGAAGGCTCGTACCTGGACCTGCTGACCAGCACCACCACCCACAACATCTGGCCAATGACCAAAGTCGGTATTCGTGAATACCCACTGGTCGAGTACCTGGCTGGCCAACTGATGCTGTCGGATGACGACCGCTACAACGCCCTGAAAGAGTACTTCCCGAACGCCAAGAAAGAAGACTGGCGCCTGTGGCAAGCCGGTCAGCGCGTGCAGATTATCAAGCGTGACGAAGAGCAGGGCGGCGTCCTGAAACTCGGCACCGAAGTGGTCAGCTCCGCCGACAACACCATCGCCGGCCTGTTGGGTGCATCGCCAGGCGCGTCCACCGCGGCTCCGATCATGCTGACCGTGTTGCAAAAGGTCTTCAAGGACAAGGTCGCGACCCCTGAGTGGCAGGCCAAGCTGCACCAGATCGTACCGAGCTACGGCACCAAGCTGAACGACAGCCCTGAAGCGGTTGCCAAGGAATGGGCCTACTCGGCTGGCGTCCTGCAACTGACTCCACCGCCTGCGATCCCGCAACTGGCTGTACCCAAGGCCACCGAGGCTGCCAAGCCTGCGGCAGAGCCAAGCAAGCCGGCGTCTGACCTGGCGCTGTAAGCCAAGCCCGATGCAAAAAAGCCCGCTGAACCGGTAACGGTCAGCGGGCTTTTTATTGTAGTGAGCGGGCTTGCCCCGCGCCGCGGCGTATCAGCCAACCACGATGCAAATGACCCAGTGCAGCGCGGGGCAAGCCCGCTCACTACATCCGGAGGGTTTGAGGCATTTGCTGTTCAGCCCACCGACAGACACCACCTGTTAAAAAGAACCCAGGGCCAAGCAGGAGCGAGGCTGCAGCAAAGGGGGCATTTTCAGTGTGTTTGTTGGGCGAGTACGCCCGAGGGTTTTTGTATGTTGCTACGTTATGCAGCAATGGCCGCGGTCGTCGTCGCGGCGTCCGGGTGTGTGCAGGAACGGGTCGTGCACGGGCGTGGGCCGGTCCAGCGTGAATATGTCGAAGTGGTGGCGCCGCAACCGCCACCGGTGCAGGTGATCGAAGTCGAGCCCGCAGCCCGTTACGGCTACGTGTGGTCCCGTGGCTACTGGCGCTGGGAAGGCGGGCGTTATGTGGCCGTGCACGGCCACTGGGAAGCCGTGCGCGAGGGCTATCACTATGTGCACCCTCACTGGGTACAACGTAACGATGGTTACCACTGGCAGGGTGGTGGCTGGGTACGTTGAGGCCTAGATCGGCTTCTGGGTACCGAGCAATCGCACCTCACGCAACAGCGCGGCACCGAGTTGATCGGTGCCCAGCTCCTTGTAGCCCACGGCCTTGATGTCACCGTTTTCTTCCGCCTGGATGATGATCACCGGCGTCTCTTTGCCGGTGGCTTCGTCAACATGCAGGGCGTACTGCGGAATATCCAGCTTGATCGGCGTACCCGCAGCCTTGCCTTTTACATTGATCAAGAACGCCGCACAGCCGGTATCCACATCCGTACTGGTGGCAGAGCGCCCGCTGACGAAACAGGTTGTCGGCAGGTCGGGCCAAGTGATGGCTTCGGCGTTGGCAAAGGCCGACGCCATGCTCAAGGTAGCGAGAAGGAGCATGCGCACGGTGAGTGTGTCTCTTGATCACGGTTGAGCGCGATTTTTACCAAAGGCTGAAGCGTCTAGCAATGCCGTGGCTCAGGTCAACGGTTTCATTCCCGTGGCCTTGGCGGCGTTGAGGTCGAACGTGGCCGTGTATTTGCAGCCGGCCGAATGAGCGCAACGCTCGATCAGGCAGTCGGCAAAATCGGCCTTGTTGGCTGAAAAGCGCCGCAGGGCCTGCCAGATGATCTCAGCATGCTCGATGGTCAGCTCACGGGTGCGCAGCAGCGTTTCCAGCACCGCCACCACGTCACTCTTGGTCGACTGGTAGCAGCTTTGTAAGACCCACACCAACTCAACCACCGACACCAGGCTGACAAAGCCCGGCGACAGTGTGGTGAGCGACTCGATCAGCTCGGATGCCTTGGGAGATTGAACGGGATCATCCTGGGTGACATAGCGCACCAGCACGTTGGTATCCAGGCCGATCATCCCGCTTTTGCTCCTTGCGATGCTATCGCGAGATTCATGTCCTCGATCGACACGGCCTTGACGGGTTTGCGGATAAGGCCCTTGAGGTCTTGCACGGTTTTGCTCGCCGAGATGATCGAGAACTTGCCGTCCTCCATTTCGACGAACTCGACGCGGTCGCCTGTTTCCAGGCCCAGGGCGGTCCTCACCTGGACCGGAATAGTGATTTGCCCTTTTGAAGTCAGTGTGGCGGTTGCCATATTAAAAATCTCCATCGCAATGCGCCTTACCTTAGGGTAAGGAATAGTGAAGGACAAGATCCGTTGGTCCATAGGTCGCTCTTCTGGTGTGGGTGAGTGGGAACAGGTAAAACGTTAGCCCGACTCATCCCATCGGCACGCCTCAAAACGACTGTAAAGAGATACAACATATGACCGATCGCCAGCTCATCATCCCCACCGCCATGCACCCCATCGTCGAACGCGCCGGCTACGTGCCGGCGGTCAAGGTCGGCAAAACCCTTTACTGCGCGGGGCAGGTTGGGCGCACGCCACAATTGGCTGTCATCGAAGACCCCGAGGCGCAATTCATCGCCGCCTGGGAGAATCTGCGGAGCGTATTGGAGGAGGGGGGATGCAGTTTCGATGACGTGGTGGACATGACCACTTATCACGTCAACATGAGCCAGCACATGGCGGTTTTTCGCGAGGTGAAAAACCGCCTATTCCCACGCGGGCATTGCGCCTGGACCACGATCGGGGTGTCGGAACTCGCACACCCCGGCCTGCTGGTGGAAATCAAATGTGTGGCGGTGCAGCGCTAGTTACTGCACCACGCGATAGCACGGCACATACGCCGCGCCGCCCGGCAACTTCATGCGGTGCTGGGCGACGAATGCCTGCAGCAGTTCGTCCAGTGGTTTCATGATGGCCGGGTCGCCGTGGATTTCATACGGGCCGTGCTTTTCGATCAGGCGAATGCCCTTGTCCTTGACGTTGCCCGCCACAATCCCCGAGAACGCGCGGCGCAGGTTGGCCGCCAGTTCGTGGGGGGGCAGCGCATGGCTCAGTTGCAGGCTGGCCATGTTGGCGTGGGTCGGGTCGAACGGGCGCTGGAAGCCCTCGTCGATCTTCAGCAGCCAGTTGAAGTGGAACGCGTCGTTGCGCTCGCGGCGGAACTGCTTCACCGCCTTGAGGCCGGCCGTCATCTGGCGGGCCACTTCGGCCGGGTCGTCGATGATGATCTGGTAGTGGGCTTGCGCCGCTTCGCCCAGGGTGGCGCCGACAAACGCGTGCAACTGCTGCAGGTAAGGCGCGGCGTGCTTTGGCCCGGTGAGGATGACCGGGAACGGCAGGCCTTTGTTGTCCGGGTGCATCAGGATGCCCAGCAGGTACAGGAACTCTTCGGCCGTGCCCGCGCCACCCGGGAAGATGATGATGCCGTGGCCGACGCGCACGAAGGCTTCCAGGCGTTTTTCGATATCCGGCAAAATCACCAGCTCGTTGACGATCGGGTTCGGCGCTTCGGCGGCGATGATGCCCGGCTCAGTCAGGCCCAGGTAACGGCCGCCGGTAATGCGTTGTTTCGCGTGGGAAATGGTCGCGCCTTTCATCGGACCTTTCATCACGCCAGGGCCGCAGCCGGTGCACACGTCGAGGCTGCGCAGGCCCAGTTCATGCCCGACTTTCTTGGTGTATTTGTATTCTTCGGTATTGATCGAGTGCCCGCCCCAGCACACCACGATCTTCGGCTCGACACCCGGGCGCAGCGTGCGGGCGTTGCGCAGCAGGTGGAACACGTAGTCGGTGATGCCCTGGGAGTTGCTCAGGTCGATGCGCTGGCTGTCGAGTTCGTTCTCGGTGTAGACGATGTCGCGCAGGGCGCTGAACAACATCTCACGGGTACTGGCAATCATTTCGCCATCGACGAACGCATCGGCCGGGGCATTCAGCAGTTCCAGGCGCACGCCGCGATCCTGCTGATGGATGCGCACTTCAAAGTCTTTGTAGGCGTCGAGGATGGTCTTGGCGTTGTCGATATGCGCGCCAGTGTTGAGGATGGCCAAGGCGCATTGACGGAAGAGGGTGTAGATGCTGCCGGTGCCGGCTTCACTCAGTTGCTGCACTTCACGTTGGGACAGGGTTTCGAGGCTGCCCTTGGGGCTGACGGAGGCATTGATGACTTGACGTTGGGGCATTCTGATTCCTTGAAAGCACAGCCACCGCGCCCTGTTGGAGCGCGATGACTTGAGAATGGTGGGCGCCGAATACGGACGCACGAGACGATTTTTTACCCCAGGCGCTACGCCGAGTGCAAACACCGTCCAGCACCATCATGCCGCAGAACTTACTGAATCAGCTTCCAGTTTTTGTAGAAAACCCGACGCAGGGTAAAGACCAGCCCGGCAAAGCCCGCGATCACGGCGTTGAGCACCGACGGCAGCAGGGTCGGTCGCACAATATCAATGAACAGGCAGTAACGTTTTGCGTCGTTCTTGTTGAAGGACGCATGCATCAACGTGTCATCGAAGATAAACAGTGGGTCGTCGTGCCAGTAATGCTTGTGCTTGCCTACCTGGATGTAGACGCCCTCGTGGTGAGGGGCCGGCGCCATGTTGTAGAGCACGCGGAACATCATGCGCAGCGGGCCGAAGTGGAAGGACGTCGAGCGGTTTTCGTTGAACACCGAAACACCGATGGTCTTCACGAACGGCAGTTTCTTGCGCAGTTGCGGGATATCCAGGCTGGTTTCGATCGGGCGACCGTACCATTGGAAAAACAGCATGCCGCGTTTTTTCTCGGCCATGCGCTCGTCCAGATAGCCGATGATTTCATCCTTGCGGGCCATGGCGTCGTCGATCACTTGCTGCAGGTCTTCGCGCCAGGCAGGCGGCAGATCGCGCATCGTGTAAACATGGCGGTTGCGTTGGCTCAGCAGGTCGAACAGGGTGTTGAACGGCGCCAGCAGCCAGGTGTTGCGGCCACTGCCGATGAAATATTTCTTGATCGTGTCAGCGTCATACAGACCATTGCGCAGGAAATCGTAAACGCCGCAGAACACCACCAGCAGCAGAAACACCAGGGTGGTCCGCGGGAAGCAGTAGATGAACAGCAGAACACCGAGCGCCCAGGCGACGGAGATCAGCTTCTTGCGAACAGCACTTTTACTCATGAAACGTGGCTCCGGACATGAAACATAGCGAAACAATGTAGTCATGATAGGGGGTTATGACCCCGACGGGCGTTTTAAATATTGCGAAATTGTGAAGGCCCGACACAGTTTTTAACCCTTGCGACGGCCGATCCCGCGTTTTTGGGATTGGATTTTGTAAACAGAAGATTTGCGACTATCGTGACGCTTCGGTTTTTCGGACGTCATAGACCCGTACGAATGAAGTTGAATGGCCACCACTGGCCGTCGACCCCTTGGAAGAGGCAGAAATTTTATGATCATCAAACCGCGGGTTCGTGGCTTTATCTGTGTGACCGCTCACCCTGTTGGCTGTGAAGCGAACGTCAAGGAACAGATCGACTACGTGACCCAACACGGCGCCATCGAAGGCGGCCCGAAGAAGGTGCTGGTCCTCGGCGCTTCCACCGGCTACGGCCTGGCCGCGCGCATCAGTGCTGCGTTTGGCTGCGGCGCCGACACCCTGGGCGTGTTTTTTGAGAAAGAAGGCGAAGAAGGCAAGCTGAGCTCCGCCGGCTGGTACAACAGCGCCGCGTTCGAGAAGTTCGCCGTTGAAAAAGGCCTGTACGCCAAGAGCATCAATGGCGACGCGTTCTCCGACGAGATCAAGCGCCTGACCATCGAAACCATCAAGAAAGACCTGGGCAAGATCGACCTGGTGGTCTACAGCCTGGCCGCGCCACGCCGTACCGACCCGCAAGGCGTGGTGCACAACTCCACCCTCAAGCCGATCGGCAAGGCCGTAACCCTGCGCGGGATCAACACCGACAAGGGTGTGGTGGTCGACACCACCCTGGAGCCTGCGACCCAGGAAGAAATCGACGGCACCGTCAAAGTGATGGGCGGCGAAGACTGGCAGCTGTGGATCGACGCCCTGCGTGACGCTGACGTGTTGGCCGAAGGCGCCAAGACCACCGCGTTCACCTACCTTGGCGAGAAGCTGACCCAGGACATCTACTGGAACGGCTCCATCGGCGAAGCCAAGAAAGACCTGGACAAGAAAGTCCTGACCCTGCGCGACAACCTCGCCGCTCTCAAAGGCGATGCCCGTGTGTCGGTGCTCAAGGCCGTTGTGACCCAAGCCAGCTCGGCGATCCCGATCATGCCGCTGTACCTGTCGCTGCTGTTCAAAGTGATGAAAGAGCAGGGCACTCACGAAGGTTGCATCGAGCAGGTCTACGGCCTGTTCAAGGACAGCCTGTACGGCAAAGCGCCGAAACTCGATGCCGACGGCCGCCTGCGTGCCGACCTGGCTGAGCTTGAGCCGAAAGTCCAGGACGCCGTGGCTGCACTGTGGAACCAGGTGACCGACGACAACGTCAACGAGATCAGCGATTTTGCCGGCTACAAGGCAGAGTTCCTGCGCCTGTTCGGCTTTGAAATCGACGGCGTGGACTACGACGCCGACGTGAACCCGACCGTGAAGATCAATGGCCTGATCCAAGCCTGATCACCGTGTAGGAGCCGGCTTGCCGGCGATCGCATCACCGCGGTGTTTCAGTCACACCGCAGTGATGCCATCGCCGGCAAGCCGGCTCCTACAGTTCAGAGATTTCCCGCGCGTTCTCGCGCTCCTATCCTCCCTTACAATCTGGCAGACTCCTTTGGCTATCAAGCCACGCCAACGGAGGATCTGATGACGATTCGTGCAGTAGTTTTTGATTTCGGCGGTGTCCTGTTCGACTGGAGCCCGCAACACCTCTACCGCAAGCTGATTGCCGACGACCACGAACGGCAATGGTTCCTCGACACCATCTGCACCCAGGCCTGGAACACCGAGCAGGATGCCGGTCGCACCTTGGCCGAAGGCACTCGCCGCCTGATCGAGCAACATCCTCAGCATGAATTATTGATCCAGTCCTACTACGACCGCTGGCACGAAATGCTGCGCGGGCCTTTGCCGGACGGTGTGGCGATCCTCGAGGCGCTCCACGAGGCCGGCATGCCGTTGTTCGGGCTCACCAACTGGTCAGCCGAAACCTTCCCGTACGCCCGGGCCAACTACCCGTTCCTGCAGCGCTTTCGAGACATCGTGGTGTCCGGCGAATTGAAGCTGATCAAACCCGATCCGGCGATCTATCACGCCAGCCTCAGCCAAGTGCGCGCCCATCTGCCGGATATCCAGGCCAGTGAGGTGGTGTTTATCGACGATGTGGCGGGCAATATCGAGGCCGCCGTCGCACTCGGTTGGCAGGGGATTCACCATGTGTCGGCCGAGCGCACAGCGGCACGCTTGCGTGAGTTGGGCGTAGGTTTCTAGCGCGCCCACTGCTCCATCGCGAAGTCCACGAACGCCCGCAGCTTGGGCAGGCGATGACGGTCCTGGCGATACAGCAGGTGCATGGGGCGGCTGGGCAATTTATAGGTGGTCAATAAGGCCACCAGCTTGCCGCTCTCCAGGTCCGGGTGTACCAGGGCATCGGCCAGCATGATGATGCCCATGCCGTTCACGGCTGCCTGGCGCAAGCCTTGTGAGCTGTTGATGGTCAATGAGCCGGACACCGGAATTTCCACCTCGCCGCCGTCATTGCTCATGCGCCACAGTTTGCCGGTGTCGCGCCAGTTGTCGTTCGCCGGGTAGGCGAACGCCAGGCAGTCGTGCTGTTGCAGGTCATCAGGCGTCTGCGGCGTGCCGCGTCGCGCCAGGTATTCAGGTGAGGCGCAGAGGGTGAGGGTGTAGTCCTGCATGGGGCGGGCGATCAGGCTGGAGCTTTCCAGTTCGCCGAGGCGGATCGCCACGTCAAAGCCGCTGTCGACCAGGTCCATCCGCTCGTTGCTCAGCACCACGTACAGGTTGATAAGCGGGTAGCGTTTGGAAAACTCGCTCAAGGCCGGCACGAGGCGTTCAGTGCCGAATACCGGAGGCGCGGTGATACGCAGGTCGCCCTTGGGGGTTTCGCTGTGGATCTGTTCGGCCAGTAATTCTGAGTCGGCCACCAACCCCAGCACTTCCAGGCAGCGCTGATAATACTCCCCGCCAAATTCGGTGAGGCTCTGCTTGCGCGTGGTGCGCTTGAGCAGGCTGACCCCCAGCCGTTGCTCCAGCGCACGCAGATGGTTGCCGACCATGGTGGTCGACATCCCGCACTCTTGCGCGGCGGCGGTCATGCTGCCGGTCTCCACCACCTTTACGTACACCGTCATCGCTTGGAACAGATCCATTATCAAGCCCAGCTTTAAAGTCATTGCAGGTTTGCGCAGTTTATCCAGCTCGGGTGGCTAACGATACTGGGTGCACTGACACACTGCCTTGGAGTTCGACGCCATGACCGCCGCCTGCCTGATGACCACCTATCAACCATCGCCTTTGAGCTTCACCCGTGGCCTGGGCACGCGTTTGTGGGACCAGCAGGGCCGCGAATACCTGGATGCCGTGGCCGGCGTGGCCGTGACCAACGTCGGGCATTCCCACCCCAAGCTGGTGGCGGCCATCAGTGAGCAGGCCGGCTTGCTGTTGCATACGTCCAACCTCTACAGCATCGACTGGCAGCAACGGCTGGCCGAGCGCCTGACCGGCTTGTCGGGCCTGGACCAGGCGTTTTTCAACAACTCTGGCGCCGAGGCCAACGAAACGGCGCTGAAACTCGCGCGGTTACACGGCTGGAAAAAAGGCATCGAAGAGCCGTTGGTGGTGGTGATGGCGAACGCCTTCCACGGGCGCACCCTCGGCACCATGGCCGCCAGCGATGGTCCCTCGGTGCGCTTGGGTTTTCAGCGCCTGCCGGGGGATTTCCTCAAGATCGGCTTTGGCGACCTGGCCGCGCTGGAGGCAATCACCCAGCAGTACGGTGCGCGCATTGCGGCAGTGCTGCTGGAGCCGATCCAGGGCGAAAGCGGCGTACTGCCTGCGCCGCCTGGCTATCTAAAGGCCTTACGTGATCACTGCACGCGCCACGGCTGGCTGATGATGCTCGACGAAATCCAGACGGGTATCGGCCGCACCGGCGCCTGGTTTGCCTTCCAGCACGAGGGCATTGTCCCGGACGTCATGACCCTGGCCAAAGGCCTCGGCAACGGTGTGCCGATCGGCGCCTGCTTGGCGCGTGCGTCGGTGGCCAAACTGTTCACCCCTGGCAGCCACGGCAGCACGTTTGGCGGCAATCCACTGGCCTGCCGTGTGGGTTGCACCGTGCTGGATATCATCGAAGAGCAAGGTTTGCTGCATAACGCCGCGCAGCAGGGCGAACGCCTGCTGGCGCGCTTGCGGGTGGAGTTGAGCGAATACCCGAATGTGCTGGCGATCCGTGGGCAGGGTTTGATGATCGGCATTGAACTGGCCGAGCCTTTGCGTGACCTGGCCCTGCGGGCGGCCCAGGAGCATGGGCTGCTGATCAACGTGACGCGGGGCAAGATCATCCGCCTGCTGCCACCGTTGACGCTGGATGCCAAGGAAGTCGAGATGATCGTGCGGGCCATTACCCGTCTGCTTAATTGAAATGCGATCAAAATGTGGGAGCTGGCTTGCCTGCGATAGCGGTGTATCAGCGAGCACATTGGTAGCTGGCCCACCGTTATCGCAGGCAAGCTGAACTGGCCTAATGATTTTGGACACTTCAATCGGGCGCTATGATGGCGCCCAAATCTGAGGTGTTTGGG
>NZ_JBWKRS010000048.1:0-37147 GCF_059419385.1 Pseudomonas sp. GW821-FHT05H12
CCCCCCCCCCCCCCCCCCCCCCCCCCCCCCCCCCCCCCCCCCCCCCCCCCCCCCCCCCCCCCCCCCCCCCCGCTCCTGCAATACCTGCAATAAAAGTGTCAGCGCAGTGCAGCGATCGCATCCACCGACTGGCGAATCAGTTCCGGGCCCTTGTAGATAAAGCCCGAGTACAACTGCACCAGGCTGGCACCCGCAGCGATTTTCTCGGCTGCATGCTTGCCTTCGGTGATGCCACCCACGGCGATGATCGGCAGGCGCCCTGCCAGTTCGGCCGCCAGCACCTTGACGATATGGGTACTCTTGTCACGCACCGGCGCGCCCGACAGACCGCCCGCCTCGTCACCATGGGCGAGCCCTTCGACGCCAACACGGCTGAGGGTGGTGTTGGTGGCGATCACTGCGTCCATGCCCGAATCCACCAGGGCCTGGGCGACCAGCACGGTTTCTTCATCGCTCATGTCCGGAGCAATCTTGATCGCCAACGGCACGCGCTTGCCGTGGCGCACGGCCAGGTCTTCCTGGCGCTGGCGCAGGGCTTCGAGCAGTTGCTTGAGGGAATCACCAAACTGCAGGCTGCGCAGGCCCGGGGTATTCGGCGAGCTGACGTTGACGGTGACGTAGCTGGCATGGGCGTAGACCTTGTCCAGGCAGATCAGGTAGTCATCCACCGCACGTTCAACCGGGGTGTCGAAGTTCTTGCCGATATTGATCCCGAGAATGCCGGTGTACTTCGCCGCCTGCACCCGGGACAGCAGGTGATCAACCCCCAGGTTGTTGAAGCCCATGCGGTTGATGATCGCCTCGGCTTCCGGCAAGCGGAAGATGCGTGGCTTGGGGTTTCCCGGTTGTGGCCGTGGGGTCACGGTGCCGATTTCGACAAAACCGAAACCCAACTGTGCGAAGCCGTCGATGGCCGCGCCGTTCTTGTCCAGGCCGGCAGCCAGGCCGACCGGGTTGGGGAAGTCCAGCCCCATCACCGACACCGGCATTTTTGCCGGCGCCTTGCATACCAGGCCATTGAGCCCCAGTCGGCCACCGGCGCCGATCAGGTCCAGGGACAGATCGTGGGAGGTTTCCGGGGAGAGTTTGAACAACAGCTGGCGGGCCAGGGTATACATGGGCGGGCTAGACTCGGGTGGCGGTAAAAGGTGGCGGCGATTATAGCCGGGGTGGCCGTGTACACGCGAGGCATGCCGTCCAATCATCAATAACGCTGCGCGACCAGTGCCTCATAACGCGCCCAGATTTTCTGCGCATAGCGCATGCGCAAGGCCTCACGCTGCGGCCCCGGGCCTGCGCCCACATTGTAGGAACCCACCGCCGTCCAGTTGTAGCCGAAACGCTGGACGAACTCGGCAAGAATCGAAGCGCCCACCTCCACCGACAGGCAAGGCTCGCTCAACAAGCGCTCCTCGGTAATGCCCTGCTTGAGCAGGCGCGGCAAGTGAATGCTGTTGATCTGCATCAAGCCGATGTCACGCGTGCCGTTGCGGTTGGCGTGGTTTACCGCTTGCGTGCGATAACCCGACTCCACGGCAGCGATGGCCTGTAGCAGCTCGGGCTCAAGGTCATAGCGGCTGGCAGCTTCGTTCCAGCAGTTGGCCAGCGCTTGATTGCCGCCCAGGCACGCCACCAGCAACAGTTTTTTGCTCCAGGTACTAGCCATTGCTGGCTTGCCCACAGGCGGAACACACACCCCGCGTCTCAGCCTGCACCGGGCAGGTAAAGCGATAACCCCGGCCGTAGATCGTCTTGATAAACCCCTTGTCGGTCTTCAAGTGCTTGCGCAACGCGTAAATGCACCGCGTCAGCGACTCCTCGGCCACTTCGCCCCGAGGCCACGCCTGCTCCAGCAAACGGTCCTTGGTCATCAGCGCGCCACCGGAGCCCAATAATAGACGCAGAACCTGGCCCTCCTTGGGAGGCAACTGAATATCCGCGCCCACTCCCGTCAACCGCCCATCGCCGTGCAAGGTCCAGCGATCAAACACGAGGGACGTCGACACTCCATCACTTGCGACGGCCATGCACACCTCTGTATTCGACTTTCGACATTGAAACCCTCATTGCCACTACTGGCTGCCCAATCAACGCCATGACTATAAAAACCTGTTCCGCAACCCACGCCAGGACAAAGCCGATTTACCCGTCGATTTTCGGAAGTACCCAGTAAGAAAATTCTCCACCCACGCCAAGGCTCACCACTGCTCATTCATTTGCCCGCCAATACATCGAACGAATTCAGGGGGGCGCTGGCTCGTTCGCCTGCTGGGGTACGTCCAACTCCGCCACCCATTGCTTGATCAACTTGACCTGCGCCGGTGTGCCCCTGACCAGCAAACTGTTGATGTCGGGATAGGCAATGACGGCGAACCCCTTGTCGGCCAAAAGGTGCTTGCGGTTACGCACCAGCAAGGTCTCGATCATGGAGTTCATCCCCGGCACCGTAGGTTCATCTGCACCGGCCCCGGACTTACGGTCCGCCACAAAGTGATGGAGCACTGCCACCACCCCAAACGCCTGCTCGGGCACCTTTGCAGGCTGGCGATCCATCAATTGCGCCAACCGCAGCACGCGGTCGACATAGCTCGGCGGCCCGGACACATAGAACATGCGCTGCCCGCTCTCACGCAGAGGGAAGCGGGACTCTTCCAGCCCTGTCCCTTGCATGAGGCTGCGTAGCCTGCCGACGGATATATGCCGGAGCACGACCGCCGAACGTCTGATTTCGGCGGCCTCGTAGAGGTACAGCGCTTGTCGGTCACGGTGCCAGATCAGCCCCTCCTGCCTGGCCAGCGCCTCCAACACCTGCTCGGGCGCAGCAAAATCGAACGATCCACTGACACGCTTGCGATCCACCTGCCGGCTGACCACAACCGCAACCCCAAGAGGCCCGGACAACGCGTTGAGTACGCTGCCCAGGCTTGCATCCTGCGCCTGATAGACCTCGCCCCAGGCCGCCGCGCAACCGAGCAGCAACACAGCACACAACACACACCGGCATAGCCAGTGACAGGTCAACGTTGCGGCGGAATCGGCGTGCAAAGTGGGTTTACCTCGGCGGTCCGGCGTAGAGAAGCGGCCATACTGAAAGGCAAGCGGCGCTCAATCTTGATGAAAAGCTGATGACATTGCGTGGCATGTGCCTTGCTACACACTTGGCATCAGGGCCTGCGCCACCGTCGGAGCAGGCCTACGGACAAAGGCGTCGTTACCCTTCAATGGCTCATAGCGCCATCCGAGGGAACGACGCTTTTTTTTGAGAGAAAAGGTAGGTGTTGATGAACGATTCGGTCGGCAACAGCCCGGTGAATAATCCACTGGCGTGGGTCAACGGCAGTGACGCCCCGGAAAAGAGCAGCCTGGACCTGGGTTTCATGGCGCTGACCGATTGCGCATCGCTGGTGGTCGCCGCCACCCAGGGTTTCGCCCAACCCTACGGGCTGACACTGAACCTCAAGCGCCAGTCCTCCTGGGCCAACCTGCGCGACAAACTGGTCAGCGGTGAGCTGGACGCCGCCCATAGCCTGTACGGGCTGATCTACGCCGTACACCTGGGTATCGGCGGTGTAGCGCCCACCGAGATGGCGGTGCTGATGGGGCTCAATCAAAACGGCCAGAGCATCAACCTGTCCCACGGTTTGCAACAGCAGGGCGTGACCACTCCCGAGGCACTGGATCGCCACGTGCACCAAAGCCGAACAAAACTGACCTTCGCCCAGACATTTCCCACGGGCACCCACGCCATGTGGCTGTATTACTGGCTGGCGAGCCAGGGCATCCACCCGTTGCAGGACGTGGACAGTGTGGTGGTCCCGCCGCCGCAGATGGTCGCGCACCTGCAGGCCGGGCGCATCGACGGTTTTTGTGTCGGTGAGCCCTGGTGTGCCAGCGCAGTCAAGCAACAACAGGGCTTCACCCTGGCGACCACCCAGGCGATCTGGCCCGACCATCCGGAAAAGGTACTCGGCTGTACCCAGGCGTTTGTCGAACAATACCCCAATACGGCGCGGGTGCTGGTGATGGCCATTCTTGAAGCCAGCCGTTTTATTGAAGAAAGCCAGGAAAACCGTCGCTCTACCGCACAACTGCTCAGCGCCCGCGACTACCTGGATGCCCCGCTCGACTGCATCGAACCCCGACTGCTGGGCAACTATGACGATGGGCTGGGCAACCAGTGGCAAGACCCTCACGCCTTGCGTTTTTTTGCGAGTGGAGAGGTCAACCTGCCCTACCTGTCGGACGGCATGTGGTTCATGACCCAGTTCCGCCGCTGGGGTCTGTTGCGCGAAGACCCGGACTACCTGGGCGTCGCCCGCCATGTCCAGCAACTGGACCTGTACCGTCAGGCCGCCAGCGCGGTGGGCGTTTCAAGCAACCCCCAGGACATGCGCAGCAGCCAACTGATCGACGGCAAGGTCTGGGACGGCAGCAACCCCGCCGCCTACGCGCGCAGCTTCCGCCTGCACGCCATGGCCGACCACGCCAGCCGCCAAGCCTTGCGCTGACAGGAGCACGACTATGTTGCGAATCCTGTTGATCAACGACACACCGCGCAAAGTCGGCCGGCTCCGGGCCGCGCTGATTGAGGCCGGGTTCGAGGTCATTGATGAGTCGGGCCTGACCATCGACCTGCCGGCGCGCGTCGAAACGGTGCGACCGGACGTGATCCTGATCGATACCGAGTCACCCGGGCGCGACGTGATGGAGCAGGTGGTGCTGGTCAGCCGCGACCAGCCACGGCCGATCGTGATGTTTACCGACGAGCACGACCCGAATGTGATGCGCCAGGCGATCAAGTCGGGCGTCAGCGCCTACATTGTCGAAGGCATCCAGGCCCAGCGCCTGCAGCCGATTCTCGACGTGGCCATGGCGCGCTTCGAGAGCGACCAGGCCCTGCGCGCCCAGCTCCAGGCGCGGGACCAGCAACTGGCCGAGCGCAAACGCATCGAGCTGGCCAAGGGCATGCTGATGAAAATGAAGAGCTGCAATGAGGAAGAGGCCTACACCCTGATGCGCCGCCAGGCCATGAGCCGCCAGCAGAAACTGATCCAGGTGGCCGAGCAGATTATCGCCATGAGTGAGCTGCTCGGCTGATTTGGCTCAGCTCTTGCTAAGCATTCATCACAGGTAACCAACGGCGGTTGCCCCTCCACGACAAAGACGTCGCACATCCGGTTTGCCCCCGCAAACCCGGTGGCGGCGTTTTTTCGTTTTGGCCCCAGTGCATGGGGCCGGTGGGGCAGCCTTCGCCGGCTGTTCCATCACCCGGCCTTCTTACAAGACTCCCAACCGTTGAGGTGCGTGATGAAATCAAGCTTCTGGAAATCCGGGCACACCCCGACCCTGTTTGCCGCGTTCCTGTATTTCGACCTGAGTTTCATGGTCTGGTACCTGCTGGGCCCGCTGGCGGTGCAGATCGCCGCCGACCTGCACCTGACCACCCAGCAGCGCGGCCTGGTGGTGGCGACGCCGATCCTGGCGGGCGCCGTCTTGCGCTTCCTGATGGGCATGCTGGCTGACAAGCTGTCGCCCAAAACCGCCGGGCTGATCGGCCAGGTGATCGTGATCACCGCGCTGTTCGGCGCCTGGAAGCTGGGCATCCACAGCTATGAACAAGCCTTGTTGCTGGGCGTGTTCCTGGGCATGGCCGGTGCGTCATTTGCCGTCGCCCTGCCCCTGGCCTCGCAGTGGTACCCGGCCGAACACCAGGGCAAGGCCATGGGCATCGCCGGCGCCGGCAACTCCGGTACCGTATTTGCCGCCTTGCTCGCACCAGTGCTGGCCGCAGCGTTTGGCTGGAGCAATGTGTTTGGCTTCGCGCTGATCCCGCTGGTGCTCACCCTGATCGTCTTCGCCTGGCTGGCGCGCAATGCACCGGAACGCCCGAAGGCCAAATCCATGGCTGACTACTTCAAGGCCCTGGGTGACCGCGACAGCTGGTGGTTCATGTTCTTCTACAGCGTGACGTTTGGCGGTTTCATCGGCCTGGCCAGCGCTCTACCCGGCTACTTCAACGACCAGTACGGCCTGAGCCCGGTCACGGCCGGCTACTACACCGCGGCCTGCGTGTTTGGCGGCAGCCTGATGCGCCCGTTGGGCGGCGCATTGGCTGACCGGTTCGGTGGCATCCGCACCCTGCTCGGCATGTACAGCGTGGCGGCGATCTGCATCGCGGCGGTGGGGTTCAACCTGCCCAGTTCCTACGCGGCATTGGCGCTGTTCGTCTGCACCATGCTCGGCCTCGGCGCAGGCAATGGCGCGGTGTTCCAACTGGTACCGCAGCGCTTTCGCCGTGAGATCGGCGTGATGACCGGCCTGATCGGCATGGCCGGTGGGATCGGCGGTTTTGCCCTGGCGGCCGGCATGGGCGCGATCAAGCAAAGCACCGGCAGTTACCAGATGGCGCTGTGGTTGTTCGCCAGCCTTGGCGTGCTGGCCTGGTTCGGCCTGCACGGGGTGAAACGCCGCTGGAGAACCACTTGGGGTTCGGCCGCCGTGACCGCTGCCCGCGTCTGATGAGCCTGCAACTGAGCGTCGCCCACGCCAGCGCCATCGGCCCACGGGCAGAAAACCAGGACGCCCTGCGCGTGGTCACGCCGGTCGCGGAACTGGCCGCCAGCAAAGGTTACCTGTGTGCATTGGCCGACGGTGTGAGCCAATGCGCCGATGGCGGGTTGGCTGCACGCTCGACCTTGCAGGCCCTGGCCCTGGACTATTACGCCACGCCGCAAACCTGGGGCGTGGCCCAGGCCCTGGAACGCCTGCTGCTCGCACAAAACCGCTGGCTGCAGGCCAATGGCGGTGGCCAGCCGTTGCTGACCACCCTCAGCGCCCTGGTGTTTCGCGGCCAGCGCTTCACCCTGGCGCACGTCGGCGATTGCCGGGTGTATCGCTGGCTGGACGGCGAGCTGCAGCGCATCAGCGAAGACCATGTGTGGGAGCAACCGGGCATGCAGCATGTGCTAAAGCGCGCACTCGGCCTGGATCAGCACCTGGTACTGGATTTTCTCGACGGCGAACTGCGTTCGGGCGAATGCTTTCTGCTGCTCAGCGATGGTGTGTGGGCCACCCTGGGCGACCGCAGCATCAGCACGATCCTGCGTGAACAAACCGACCTCGACCTGGCCGTGAACACGCTGGTCAACGCCGCTCATTTGGCCGGCAGCCAGGACAACGCCAGTGCCCTGCTGGTGCGAATCGACGCACTGGGCGCCGCCACCCTCGGCGATGCCTTGGTGCAGTTGCAGCAATGGCCCTTGCCGCCGCTGCTGAAAGCCGGTCAACGCTTTGAGGGCTGGCAGGTGGAGTGCGTGCTGGCGCAGAGTCGACAGTCGTTGTTGTACCGGGTACGCGATGCCCAGCAGCAACCCTGGCTGCTGAAAACCTTACCGCTCAACCGTGATGACGACAACGATGCCGGCCAGGCCTTGCTCTCGGAAGAGTGGTTTTTGCGACGGGTGGCCGGGCGCGCGTTTCCGGAAGTGCATGCCGCCAGCGGGCGTCAGCACTTGTACTACGTGATGCGCGAATATCCCGGGCAAACCCTGGCTGCGCTGTTCGAGCAGCAAGGCCCGCTGCCCTTGGCGCAATGGCAGTCCATCGCCGAGCGATTGCTGCGTGCCGTGGGCCTGCTGCATCGACGGCAGATCCTGCACCGCGACATCAAACCGGAAAACCTGCTGCTGGGGGACGACGGCGAACTGCGCGTGCTGGATTTCGGCCTGGCTTATTGCCCGGGCCTTTCTGAAGATCGCGCTCACTTGCTGCCTGGCACCCCGAGTTTTATCGCGCCGGAGGCCTTTGCCGGTGACCGTCCTACAGCACAGCAGGATTTGTACAGCGTCGGCGTCACCTTGTATTACCTGCTCACCGGGCATTACCCCTACGGTGAAATCGAGGCTTTCCAACGGCCGCGCTTCACCCAAGCTGTCAGCGCCAGCCGCTACCGCCCGGACCTGCCGGATTGGCTGCCACTCAGCCTGGAACGCGCGGTGGCGGCGCAACCCGCGCAGCGTTATGAAACCGCCGAAGAATGGCTGCTGGTGCTGGAACAGGCAGATCGCCGCGAACTGAGCGTGCAACCCAGGCCACTGCTGGAGCGTGAACCGCTGAAGGTCTGGCAGACCCTGGCTGTGGCGTCGCTGCTGATCAATCTGGTGCTACTGTATTGGTTACTGCACCACTAGGGAGCAAATCCTCACTGCAGTTTTTGCGCAAGCCCCGTAAACCCGGGCACAAGGCAACTTGGCACAACCGCTGCATTAGCTGGAACAACACCCCACATACAGCCGAACCTTCAACGTCGAAGGGTCGAGCTTCCCGAGAGAACGGGACCAGGACAAAGGCGTCCTCGCTAGGTAACTAGCGGGGACGCCTTTTTTTGTTTGCGCGTGATTGGTCGAGCCATTGCGGAGAACGACATGAAAAAACTCAAACTGGTGATGATCGGCAACGGCATGGCCGGGGTTCGCACCCTTGAAGAATTGCTCAAGCTGAGCAGCGACCTGTACGACATCACCGTGTTCGGCGCCGAGCCGCACACCAACTACAACCGCATCCTGTTGTCGCCGGTGCTGGCCGGCGAGCAAACCTTCGAAGAGATCGTGCTCAACGACTTGAGCTGGTACCTGGACAACAACATCAAGCTGCTGCTCAACCGCAAAGTGGTGCAGATCGACCGCGTCAAACGCGTGGTCATCGCCGAAGACGGCACCGAGGCGGAATACGACCGCCTGCTGATCGCCACCGGTTCTACGCCTTTTATCCTGCCAATTCCCGGCAATACGTTGCAGGGTGTGATCGGCTACCGCGACATCGCCGACACCCAAGCCATGATCGACACCGCCAAGACCCACACCCACGCCGTGGTCATCGGCGGTGGCCTGCTGGGCCTGGAGGCCGCCAACGGACTGATGCTGCGCGGCATGCACGTCACCGTGGTGCATATCGGCGAGTGGCTGCTGGAGCGTCAGCTGGACAAGACCAGCGGCCAATTGTTGCAGACCGAGCTGGAAAGCCGTGGCCTGGTGTTTCGGCTGTGCGAGCAGACCCAGGCGCTGCATGACGCGGGCAACGGTCGCGTCGGCTCGGTACAGTTCAAGAACGGCGACATCATCCCCGCCGACCTGGTGGTGATGGCGGCAGGTATCCGGCCCAACACCGAGCTGGCGGAAAAATCCGGCATTCCCTGCAACCGTGGGATTCTGGTCAACGACACCCTGCAAACCTACGACCCGCGCATCTACGCCATCGGCGAGTGCGCCAGCCATCGCGGCATCGCCTATGGCCTGGTGGCGCCGCTGTTCGAGCAGGCCAAGGTCTGCGCCAACCACCTCGCACAGCTGGGCTTTGCCACCTACAAAGGCTCGGTCACCTCGACCAAGTTGAAGGTCACCGGCATCGACCTGTTCTCGGCCGGCGACTTCATGGGCGGCGAAGGCACCGAGACCATCACCCTCTCCGACCCGATTGGCGGCGTGTACAAGAAACTGGTGATCAAGGACGACATCCTGGTCGGCGCCTGCCTGTACGGCGACACCGCCGACGGCGGTTGGTATTTCCGTCAGATCCGTGAGAACCACGCCATCGGCGAGATCCGCGATCACTTGATGTTCGGCGAAAACGCCTTGGGAGATGTCGGCCATCAAGGCCAGGACAAAGCCATGAGCATGGCCGACAACGCCGAGGTCTGCGGTTGTAACGGCGTGTGCAAGGGCACCATCGTCAAGGCGATTCAGGAACAGGGGCTGTTCAGCGTCGACGAGGTGAAAAAACACACCAAGGCTGCCAGCTCCTGCGGCTCCTGTGTCGGCCTGGTCGAGCAGATTTTGATCAACACTGTGGGCGGCGCGGCCGACGTCAAGCCGAAAAGCGAAAAAGCCATCTGCGGCTGCAGCGACCTCAACCACGGGCAGATCCGCCAGGCCATTCGCGACCAGCACCTGCTGACCATCGCCGGCACCATGAGCTACCTGAACTGGCGCACGCCCAACGGCTGCGCCACCTGCCGCCCGGCCTTGAACTACTACCTGATTTCCACCTGGCCCGGCGAAGCCAAGGATGACCCGCAATCGCGCCTGATCAATGAACGGGCTCACGCCAATATCCAGAAAGACGGCACCTATTCCGTGGTCCCACGGATGTGGGGCGGCGTGACCAACCCGTCGGAGTTGCGGCGCATCGCCGATGTGGCCGACAAGTACAACGTGCCGATGGTCAAGGTCACCGGCGGCCAGCGCATCGACCTGCTGGGGATCAAAAAGCAGGACTTGCCTGGCGTGTGGAAAGACCTGGACATGCCGTCCGGCCATGCCTATGGCAAATCCATCCGCACCGTGAAGACCTGCGTCGGCAGCGAGTTCTGCCGCTTCGGCACGCAGAACTCCACGCAACTGGGCATCGAGTTGGAGCATGACCTGTTCAACATGTGGTCGCCGCACAAGGTCAAGTTGGCGGTGTCCGGTTGCCCACGCAATTGCTCGGAAGCAGGCATCAAGGACGTAGGCATTATCGGCGTCGACTCCGGTTGGGAGATGTACATCGGTGGCAACGGCGGCATCAAGACCGAAGTCGCGGAGTTCTTCGTCAAGCTGAAAACCGCCGAAGAAGTGCGCGAGTACAACGGCGCCTTCCTACAGCTGTACCGCGAAGAAGCCTTCTACCTGGAGCGCACCGTGCACTACCTGCAACGGGTGGGCATGGAGCACATCAAGAAGGCGGTGCTGGAAGATCCGGCCCGCCGCCAGGCCCTTAACGAGCGCCTGCAATTCTCGCTGTCGTTCGAGCAGGACCCGTGGAAGGAGCGCCTGGAACAACCGCTGCTGAAGAAGGAGTTCGAGGTTATCCCCGTCAAACAACTGGAGGTGCCGGCATGAACTGGCTGGATATCTGCGCCCTCGATGACATCAACACCCTGGGATCACGCATCATCCACGGGCCCAAGGGTGATATCGCGATTTTTCGTACCAGTGACGATGAAGTCTTCGCACTCGATGACCGTTGCCCGCACAAAGGTGGCCCGCTGTCCCAAGGCCTGATCTACGGCAAGCGCGTGGCCTGCCCGCTGCACAACTGGCAGATCGACCTCGCCTCCGGCGAAGCCCAGGCGCCGGATGTCGGTTGCGCTCACCATCACCCGGCCCGCGTGGAAAACGGCCGCGTGATGCTGGCCCTGCGGGACGCGGTGTGATGAACCGCCAGACCACCGCCTCTACCTGCTGCTACTGCGGCGTAGGTTGCGGCGTGTTGATCGAACATGACGGCGAGCAAATCATTGGCGTGCAAGGCGACCCCGACCACCCGGCGAACTTCGGCAAGCTGTGCAGCAAGGGCTCCAGCCTGCACCTGACCGGTGATTTATCCGCCCGCGCCTTGTACCCCGAGTTGCGCCTGGGCAAAGGCCTGGCGCGCACCCGCACCGATTGGGACACCGCGCTGGAGCACGCGGCCAACGTGTTCGCCCAGACCATCGCCGAACACGGGCCGGACAGTGTGGCGTTCTATATCTCCGGGCAATTGCTCACCGAGGACTACTACAGCTTCAACAAGCTGGCGCGGGCGCTGGTGGGCACCAACAACATCGATAGCAACTCGCGGTTGTGTATGTCTTCGGCGGTGGTCGGCTACAAGCGCAGCCTGGGCGCCGATGCACCGCCGTGTAGCTATGAAGACCTGGAGAGCAGCGACTGCGTGATGATCGTCGGCAGCAACATGGCCTACGCGCACCCGGTGTTGTTCCGACGCCTGGAAGAAGCCAAGGCGCGGCGCCCGCAGATGAAAGTGATGGTGATCGACCCACGTCGCACAGACACCTGCGACTTGGCTGACCTGCACCTGGCGATCCTGCCGGGGACAGACGTCGCGCTGTTCCATGGGATCCTGCACCTGCTGCTGTGGGAAGACTGGATCGACCGTGCGTTTATCCAGGCGCATACCGAGGGGCTGGCCGAGCTGAAACGCCTGGTGCATGACTACACGCCGCAAATGGTCACGCAGCTCTGTGGCATCAGCGTTGAGCAGCTGCGCTTGTGTGCGGAATGGGTCGGCACTTCCAGCAGCTTCCTGTCGTTGTGGTGCATGGGGCTTAACCAGTCCACGGCGGGCAGCGCAAAAAACAGTGCCCTGATCAACCTGCACCTGGCCACCGGCACGATTGGCCGGCCCGGCTGCGGGCCGTTTTCCCTGACCGGCCAGCCGAATGCCATGGGTGGGCGCGAGACGGGCAGTTTGTCGAACCTGTTGCCCGGGCATCGTGAGGCCGCCAACCCTGAACATCGCGAACAAGTCGCGAGGTATTGGGGAATTGATTCGTTGCCGGCGTCTACCGGGTTCACGGCTATCGAGCTGTTCGAGCAGGTCCAAGCCGGCAAGGTCAAGGCACTGTGGATCGCCTGCACCAACCCGGCGCAATCACTGCCAGACCAGAACAGTGTGCGCGAAGCCTTGGCCGCCTGCCCCTTCGTGGTGTTGCAGGAGGCGTTTCGCACCACCGAGACCGCCGCCTACGCCGACCTGCTGTTGCCCGCCGCCAGTTGGGGGGAGAAGGAAGGCACGGTGACCAACTCCGAGCGGCGTATTTCCCACGTGCGCCGTGCCATCGTCCCACCGGGAGAAGCGCGACCGGACTGGGCAATTACCGTGGATTTCGCCCAGCGCCTGGAGCGCCGCCTGCGTCCGGGTTTGAGCAGCCTGTTTGCCTTTGAGCAGCCCGCGCAGATTTTTGATGAATACAAAATGCTGACCCGTGGCCGTGACCTGGACTTGTCGGGCATCAGCCACGCCTTGCTCGATTGTATCGGCCCGCAGCAATGGCCGTTCCCCCAGGGCGCCGAGGGCGGCACCCCACGCCTGTACACCGACGGTGTGTTCCCCACCGACAGCGGGCGGGCGCACTTTGTTGCCGATCCTTACCGCGCCGCGAAAGAGCAGCGTGACGCGCGCTTCCCATTGACGCTGATCACCGGCCGCCTGCGAGACCAGTGGCATGGCATGAGCCGTACCGGCACGGCGGCGCAGTTATTCGGGCATGTCAGCGAAGCGCTGTTGAGCCTGCACCCGGATGAATTGCGCAGGCACCGCTTCAAAGAGGGTGACCTGGTCAACCTAAAAAGTCGTCGCGGCCAGGTGATCGTAGCGGTCAGCAGTGATGACAGCGTGCGCCCGGGGCAGGCATTTTTGCCCATGCACTGGGGTGATCGTTTTCTCAAGGGCGGCGTGAATGCGCTGACCCAGCCGGCGTTTGATCCCCTGTCCAAGCAACCCGAACTCAAGCACAGCGGCGTGCGCCTGGAGGCGGTGCAACTACCGTGGCAGCTGTTTGCGTTGATCGAAGGCGATGTGCAGCAACACTTCGAAGCCCTGCGCCCGCTCTGCGAGGGTTTTGCCTACGTCAGCCTCAGCCTGGCCGGGCGGGAGCGGCCCGCATTGTTGGTGCGCGCAGCCCATACCGAAGCGCCCGACCTGCAACTGTTGACCCGAATCGATGAACTGCTGGGCCTCAACGACGGGCCGGTGATGGCGTACGACGACCCGCGCCGCTCGATCGGCAAGCGCGTGAAGATCGAAAAAGGCCGCATCACCGCCTTGCGTCTGGCCGGCGAAACCTTGGCCCGGCATTGGTTGCAAAGCCTGTGGCTGGAAGGCCGCGCCGACGATCAACTGCGGCGCTGGCTGTTGGCACCGTTGAGCGCGCCTCCGGGTGGGGCGGCGGCAAGCAGCAAGGTGTTGTGCAACTGCAAGAACGTCAGCGAAAACGCCGTGTGTGCCGGTATCGCCCGTGGCCTGAGCCTGGACGGACTCAAGCGGGAACTGGGGTGTGGTACGCAATGCGGCTCCTGTGTACCGGAAATCAAACGTCTTTTGGCCAGCAGCCCGCAGCCAATCGCGATCAGTGTGTAAGGGGAACAACATGAGTGCAAAAGTCTGGTTGGTGGGCGCAGGCCCCGGTGACCCCGAGCTGGTGACCCTCAAGGCGGTGCGCGCCCTGCGTGAGGCCGATGTGGTGCTGATCGATGACCTGGTCAACCCGGCCGTGCTGGAGCACTGTGCCGGTGCGCGGGTGATCACCGTTGGCAAGCGCGGTGGTTGCCGCTCGACCCCGCAGGATTTTATCCATCGCCTGATGCTGCGCTATGCCCGACAAGGCAAGTGCGTGGTGCGGCTTAAAGGGGGTGATCCGTGCATTTTTGGCCGGGGGGGCGAAGAAGCGACCTGGCTGCGTGAACACGGGGTGGAGGTGGAGCTGGTCAACGGCATTACCGCCGGCCTGGCGGGAGCGACGAATTGCGCTGTTCCACTGACCTTGCGCGATGTGAGCCGTGGCGTGACGCTGGTGACGGCGCACACCCAGGATGACAGCCGCCTGAACTGGCGTGCACTCGCAGAAGGCGGCACCACATTGGTGGTGTACATGGGGGTGGCCAAGCTTGAGGAGATTCGCCAGCAATTGCTCGACGGCGGAATGGCCGCCGATATGCCGGTGGCGATGATCGAGAATGCATCACTGCCCCAGCAACGGGAATGCCGTAGCAACCTGTTGCATCTGCATGAAGATGCGCAGGCATTTGCCCTGAAGAGCCCGGCGATCCTGGTGATTGGCCGCGTTGCCGCTTCTGCTCAAGCCGCTTGCGCCGTTGCGGTCGCCAGCGCCTGAGGCAAATTCAAGGCGAAAAAAAGCCCGGCCTAAGCCGGGCTTTTTTCTACCACTCAGTAATTACTGAGCAGCTTGAGCTTCTACCGAGGCTTCTACGCGACGGTTGATAGCACGGCCTGCTTCAGTTGCGTTGTCAGCAACTGGACGGGATTTACCGTAGCCAACCGAGCTAACGCGGTTAGGAGCGATACCGTCTTTGACCAGAACTTGCTTAACAGCGTCAGCACGACGCTGGGACAGCTTCTGGTTGTAAGCGTCTGGACCTACGGAGTCAGTGTGACCTTCAACCACGGTGGTGGTTTGTGGGTACTGCTTCATGAAGTCGGCCAGGTTTTTCACGTCGCCGTAGCTGTTAGGCTTAACAACGGATTTGTCGAAGTCGAACTTAACGTCCAGCTCAACACGAACAACCTGAGCAACTGGAGCTTCTGGCTCTGGAGTTGGCTCTGGAGCTGGTGCTGGGGTAGGAGCTGGAGCAACTGCGCCAGCGTTGCCGCCGAAGTTCACACCCAGGCCAACCAGTGCGGAGTAATCCCACTTGCCGTTGTCCAGGTTGTAGTCAGACTCAACACCAGCACGGGCGAACAGGTTGTTGGTGAAGTAGTACTTCACACCAGCGCCAGCGATAGCCAGGGTCGACTGGTCGCGACCGCTGTGGCCGTCAGCCTGTACATTGGTACGGGATTGGTGACCGAAACCACCTTCTACGTATGGACGCAGGGAATCAACACCGGCCTGACCGAAGTGGTACTGAGCAGTCACGCTGCCAGTGTCACCTTTGATCTTCTGGTTGCCAGTACCGTCGTTCGAACGGGTGTGGTTGGTGGTGTCGTAGTTCAGGTTGATCGACACGTCGTCGGTCAAGAAGTAACCGATGCTTGCGCCAGGGTTGAAGCCGTCTTCGATGTGCTTGACGCTATCGTTGTACTGCTTCTTGTAGAACAGCTGGCCTTCAACTGCGCCTTGGCCTTGTGCCAGAGCGCCGAAAGAAGTGGCAGCAATAAGAGAACCAATGGCAAAGCCCAAGGTGTTTTTCAGTTTCATCCGTTAAATCCCCATCTGGTGATTGTAAAGCAGTCCCACAAACCGGGGGACAACTCGGCGACAAGTCTAACAGAACTTGCCTACACGTAAGAGATATTTGCCACGCACTAAGTTTCAGTCTCGCCCGCAAATTTCTCACGTAATTTATCAAGAGCACGTTTGTAACGCATTTTTGTAGCACTCAAACCCATATGCATGATGTCAGCGATTTCCTGAAACTCCAGTTCTGCGACAAATCGTAGCACCAGAATTTCACGGTCAATCGGGTTCACATGCACCAACCAGCGATCAAGTCCGCCCTTTTCCTCGGGTGCTGGCGCCTTCTCTTCAGACGCTTCCTCGAGGGGGTCAAGACTCAACGCGTCCATCAAGCGACGCTTTCGCCGCTCCTTGCGATACTGCGTGATGCACTCGTTGTACGTGATGCTATATAGCCATGTCTTGAACTTCGATTTGCCCTCGAAGTTCTTCAGGCCATACAGCACCTTGAGCATCACTTCCTGACAGACATCATCCGCATCTCTATCGTTCCCTAAATACCTTGAACAAACGTTGAACAGAGTGCGTTGATATCTGCGCATCAATTCTTCGTACGCGCGTGTTACGTGAAACAGCTCCGTGTGCGAGCGCGCGACCAACTCCTCATCAGAGAGCTCACGGGGGTCATAGCGCGTGGACAGCGTTTGGGCTTTATTCAAAACAAGTCGTGCCGACAGTCAGGTCAATGTCCGCTACAGCCCGGCTACCCGGGTTTGCGGCGGCGTACATTAGCAGGGTTTGCCGGGTTAGCGGCTACTGACCTGCTGCTCCAGGAGGATCCGGTTGGACAGCGACACCAGGTCGCCGTCATCGGTCAGCACCGTCGTCTTGACTGTGCCGATCTCCTCGATCTGTCCTTCGACCTCGCCTATACGCACCTGTTGCCCAACCTGATACAGCTCACGCACATAGATTCCCGCAAGAATCTGCCCGGCAATTTCCCGGCTTCCCAACCCCATGGCCAGCGCAACGGCCAGACCAACGGTAATCAAAACGATCACGATCACGTGGTTGAGCAGGTCAGTCTTGACCTCCAACTGGCTGATCGCGACCGAAATACTGATGATGATGACCAGCCCCTGGGCAATCCGCCCAAGGCCGGCAGCATAGTCCAACCCCACGCCTTCAGCGGCGCCGCGCACCAGCCCATTGGCCAGTTGCGCCAGCAAAACACCTACCAGCAGTACCAGCGCGCCGCCGAAAACCTTCGGCAAATACAGTGCCAGCATGTCGAGCGTAGCTGAAACTCGCTCAAGGCCAAGGGATTGAGCCGCAGAAACCAGAAAAATAAGTAGAACGAACCAATAGACGATCTTGCCGATCAGGGTGGAAATCGGCACTTGCAGGCCGGCACGTCCCAGCAGCTTGGTCAGGCCGGTGCCTGCCATCAAGCGATCCAGGCCGAGTTTTGCGAGCAATTTGGACAGCAGGGTGTCGAGCAGCTTGGCCACGACAAAGCCCAGCAGTACCAGGACCAAGGCACCAAACAGGTTGGGAATGAAGTTCGCCACCTTGGTCCACAATGCGGTCATCGCGGTGACCAGGCTCTGGGTCCAGAGATCAAGTTCCATATTCAATCAGCCTTATCAGCAGTGCGAGCAAGAGGTTTACGACGGGACACCGGCGATACGTGGGCCGAACCATTGTTCAGGGCCATCATCAACGCCGGCAGCCAACGACCGAGCAGGCCGAACAGGTCACCCGCCCCTACCTGACGGTTGGCGGTTTTCAACACGCGGCCCAGGCAGGCATCGTCATCCCGGTTGGATGGCGAGGCATTGAGCATGTCACGCAAAGACTGTTCGAACGGATCGTGCATAAAGACCTCTCGCAAGTGATTTAAAAGACGAGGGTAAAATTCTTGGGGTCACATGGGACCTTTCCTACGTTCAGGTCATATTCAGGTCAAACCCAGCGTAATCGTCGAAAAAGCCACCATTGTCCGAGCGCAACTGCCACCATCATCAGGCAGGCAATCACGAATCCGTAGGGGCTGGCGGAGAACGGAATACCGCCCACATTGATGCCCAGCAAGCCGGTGAGAAAACTCATCGGCAGGAAGATCCCGGTAATGATGCCGAAGCGGTACATGGTGTGGTTCATGCGCACGCTCAAGCGCCGGTCTTCAGCCTCCAGCACAAGCCCCACGCGCTCCCGGGTCAATTCAAGCTCTTCCAGGTAGCGGGTCAGGCTGTTGTTCAATTCGTTCCAATAGTCGGCATCGTCGTCACAAAACCACGGCAATTTGATTCGCGTCAGTTGGGCAAAAATATCCCGCTGCGGCGCGAGGAATCGCTTCAGCCCAGCGGCTCGCCGACGGATCTGCAAAACGTTGCCATGCTCCGGGGTATACCGTTCGTCGGCATCGAGTTTTTCTTCTTCGGAATCGACGATTTCAGACAGGTCAGTGACCAGGTCCTGCACTTTATGGGTCAGGTACTGCGCCATATAAAGGATGAGTTCCGAAGCGGTTTTCGGCCCTTTGCCGTCCGCCAGCTGCACCAGCAGCTCGTCAGTGGCGCGCAAGGGGCGCAGACGCAGGGAAATCACACGATTGGCCGCCGCAAAGATCCGCACCGAGACCATGTCTTCCGGCTCGGCGCCCGGGTTGAGGTTGATCCCGCGCAGAAACAGCAGCAATTCGTCATCCGGCAGCGGCAACAAGCGCGGACGGGTGTTTTCTTCCAGCAGCAAGTCGCAGGCGAACTCGCTCAAGCCACTGGACCGGCGCAGCCAGGTCTGGGTCTGCGGATGGCTGCGATCCCAATGCAGCCACAGGCTTTCCTGCGGTTGCAGTTGCAGGTCGTCTAGCTCAGTCCGGGCAATCGAACGCGCGCCGCCTTTACCGTCCAGCACCAGGGCATGCACCAGCCCCCATTGCGCGTTTTCTTCCTCGAACATCCTCACCCCTTTGGTCTGCAGCGGTTTATTCAGGCATTTTCAGCGGGCTTGGCGACACGATCACGCCGTTATTGTCGGCATACACGTACTCACCCGGACGGAATGTCACGCCGGCAAAGGTCACGACCACGTTCAGGTCGCCAATGCCGCGCTTGTCGGTCTTCATCGGATGCGTCGCCAGTGCCTGCACCCCCAGGTCGGTCTGGGCAATGACATCAACGTCGCGGATGCAACCGTAGATCACCATCCCTTCCCAGCCGTTTTTCGCGGCTTTCTCGGCGATCATGTCACCCAGCAACGCGCGGCGCAGGGAGCCGCCACCGTCCACCACCAGCACTTTGCCGGCGCCCGGCAGGTCGGCTTGCGCCTTGACCAGGGAGTTGTCTTCGAAGCACTTGATGGTGACGATCTCGCCACCAAAGGAATCTCGGCCGCCAAAATTGCTGAACATCGGCTCAAGCACCTGCACCAGTTCAGGGTAGGCGTCGCACAGGTCGGGGGTCACGTAATGGTTCATTGAAAAATTCCTTTCTGCCAAAGAGGTGTCTTTCGAAAGAAGCGCCAGGCACAGCGGGGGCAGACCTTCCCATCCCCGACGGCGCAACGCAATAGCCACTGCGCGACTGAATATGACCAGAAGCGTTTAACGCGTCATATCTTAGCCGCAACCACACACGAGTGAAACGCCCTTGGCAGAGCGCTTCGTCAAACCGTTGCCGCCACCTCCGATTGTGCCCCGAATAAAGGTGTCAGCGGGTCTTTCAGCCATTGCGCCACCAACGGCCAGACCTCGGCCTGGGCGGCCTTGCTGACCAGCATCTCCACATGACCGAAATCCCCGGTAAACCCTTGTTGGCGGCCCAGGCACAGGTATTGACGGTGCTCTGAACCGACTTGCTCGAACAACTTGCGACACGCCCAGTCCGGGTCTTGCTGGTCACCCGCCGCACTCACCGCCAGCAGCGGCACATCGACCTCTGCCAAGCCTTTCCACCAATCGTTCTTGCCTTCGCCAAAGCGGCCAAACAGGCCGTTCCAGCGCATGGCCTCGATCATCACACCGGCCGGTTCGTCCTCGGGGCCGCGCTTTAGGCGCGAGCCGGAGACCTCGCCGAAGCGTTTCAACAGCAAGCGGCCCGTCCACTCCACCGGCGGCAGTTTCAACGGCCAA
Source organism: Pseudomonas sp. GW821-FHT05H12 (assembly GCF_059419385.1). NCBI lineage: Bacteria > Pseudomonadati > Pseudomonadota > Gammaproteobacteria > Pseudomonadales > Pseudomonadaceae > Pseudomonas > Pseudomonas sp. GW821-FHT05H12. The sequence goes on from NZ_JBWKRS010000048.1 coordinate 19,809, forward strand.
TGGGTGCGGCTGACCTGGCTGCCAAACAGCGCCACCGACGCCACTGCCGGCGCACCCAGGTGCTGCCCGCCAAGGGCCGCCGCCAGGCTGATGCCACCCAGGGAATGGCCGATCCAATGGGGCACCTGCGCACTTTGCTCGCGCACAAACGCGCCGATCGCCGGCAAATCGTAACGCGCGTAGTCGGCCACGCGGTTGCGGGCATAGTCATGATTGCGCTTGGACAGGCCATGGCCGCGCATTTCCGGGATCCAGACATCAAACCCCAACCGCGCCAGGTAAGCGCCCAGGCCGATGCCTTTAGGCGAGTACCAGAAGCGCCGGTTGGAAAAACTGCCATGCAATAAAATAACCGGGATGCCCCGGTTTTCCGGGACATCGGCCAGGCCCAAGCGGGTCACGGCCAACTCGACGGTACCGTCGGGGCTGTTACCGGGCTTGAGGCGGTACACGTCTTCACTCAGGTCGCCACGACGTTCAGCGCTGATCAGGGCGACGGGAAACAGGTTGCTGCTGCTTTGCATAATGCTCTTGCACAAAAAAGGGCGGCGTCCGCAAGGATTCCCGCCCTGTACAGATAAGAATGCCGGTCACCCTGTGAGAGTGACCGGCACTTTTGACGTAACGACCTTAGACGGACGCTTGGCCTTCTGCCAGGAAGAACCAGGTTTCCAGCACGGAGTCGGGGTTCAGCGAGACACTTTCGATGCCCTGCTCCATCAGCCATTTGGCCAGGTCAGGGTGGTCGGAAGGGCCTTGGCCGCAGATGCCGATGTACTTGCCAGCCTTGTTGCAGGCCTGGATGGCATTGGCCAGCAGCTTCTTGACCGCAGGATTACGCTCGTCGAACAAGTGGGCAATGATCCCCGAGTCGCGGTCCAGGCCCAGGGTCAGCTGGGTCAGGTCGTTGGAGCCGATGGAGAAACCGTCGAAGAACTCCAGGAACTCTTCAGCCAGGATCGCGTTGGACGGCAGTTCGCACATCATGATCACGCGCAGGCCGTTTTCACCACGGGTCAGGCCATTTTCGGCCAGCAAGTCCACCACCTGGCTCGCCTCGCCCAGGGTGCGCACGAACGGCACCATGATCTCGACGTTGGTCAGGCCCATCTCGTTGCGCACGCGCTTGAGGGCGCGGCACTCGAGCTCAAAGCAGTCACGGAACGATTCGCTGATGTAACGCGAAGCGCCACGGAAGCCCAGCATCGGGTTTTCTTCTTCCGGCTCGTAGAGCTTGCCGCCGATCAGGTTGGCGTATTCGTTGGACTTGAAGTCCGACAGACGCACGATGACCTTTTTCGGGTAGAACGCCGCCGCCAGGGTGCTGATGCCTTCGACCAGTTTCTCGACATAGAAGCCGACAGGGTCGTTGTAGCCGGCGATGCGCTTGTCGACGCTTTCCTTGAGGTCCAGCGGCAGGCCGTCGTAGTTCAGCAAGGCCTTGGGGTGCACGCCGATCATGCGGTTGATGATGAACTCCAGGCGGGCCAGGCCCACACCGGCGTTCGGCAACTGTGCGAAATCAAAGGCGCGGTCCGGGTTGCCGACGTTCATCATGATCTTGAACGGCAGGTCCGGCATCGCGTCGATGGAGTTCTGCTTGATATCGAAGCCCAGCTCGCCTTCGAAGATGAAACCGGTGTCGCCTTCGGCACAAGACACGGTAACGCCCTGGCCATCTTTGAGCAGTTGGGTGGCGTTGCCGCAGCCCACGACCGCCGGAATGCCCAGTTCACGGGCGATGATCGCCGCGTGGCAAGTACGCCCGCCACGGTTGGTGACGATGGCGCTGGCGCGCTTCATCACCGGTTCCCAGTCCGGGTCGGTCATGTCGGAGACCAGTACGTCACCTGGCTGGACTTTGTCCATTTCGGACACGTCCTTGATGATCCTTACCTTGCCGGCGCCGATGCGCTGGCCAATGGCGCGACCTTCCACCAGCACGGTGCCGGTTTCTTTCAGCAGGTAGCGTTCCATGACGTTGGCCGAGGTGCGGCTCTTCACGGTTTCAGGACGGGCCTGCACGATGTACAGCTTGCCGTCGTCACCGTCCTTGGCCCATTCGATGTCCATCGGGCACTTGTAGTGCTTTTCGATGATCATCGCTTGCTTGGCCAATTCGCTGACTTCAGCGTCAGTCAGGCAGAAACGCGCGCGTTCGGCCTTGTCGACTTCAACGGTTTTTACCGAGCGACCGGCCTTGGCCTCATCGCCGTAGATCATCTTGATTGCCTTGCTGCCCAGGTTGCGGCGCAGGATGGCCGGGCGGCCGGCTTCAAGGGTGTGCTTGTGCACGTAGAATTCGTCGGGGTTGACCGCGCCTTGTACGACGGTTTCGCCCAGGCCGTAGGCACCGGTGATGAACACCACGTCACGGAAGCCCGATTCGGTGTCCAGGGTGAACATCACGCCGGCCGTGCCGGTTTCCGAACGCACCATGCGCTGCACACCGGCAGACAAGGCCACCAGCTTATGGTCGAAACCTTGGTGTACGCGGTAGGAAATGGCGCGGTCGTTGAACAGCGAGGCGAACACTTCCTTGGCCGCACGGATGACGTTTTCCACGCCGCGGATGTTGAGGAAGGTTTCCTGCTGGCCGGCGAAGGAGGCGTCCGGCAAGTCTTCGGCGGTGGCCGAAGAGCGCACGGCAACGGCCATGTCCGGGTTGCCGGCCGACAACGTGGCGAAGGCGGTACGGATTTCTTCGTTGAGCTTCTCGGGGAACTCGGCTTCCATGATCCATTGGCGGATCTGGCTGCCGGTCTTGGCCAGGGCGTTGACGTCGTCGACGTCCAGGGCGTCCAGCGCGGCGTGGATCTGGGCGTTGAGGCCGCTCAGCTCGAGGAAGTCGCGGTAGGCCTGGGCCGTGGTGGCGAAACCACCGGGGACCGAGACCCCAGCGCCTGCAAGATTACTGATCATCTCGCCGAGGGATGCGTTCTTGCCCCCCACATGCTCTACATCATGGACGCCGAGCTTATCGAGGGAAACTACGTACTCTACCAAGGTGATCTCTCCACTTTCTGTGTTGGAAAAGCTCAGGACGCCGGCTGCTCAGTAGGAGCGTTCGCCAGCGTTTGTGGCCTGGACCTGGAAAATAAGTGAGAATGCGGCCCACTGCGGGACGGCAAAATCGCGCCTATCATATCCAAGATTCGTCATCAGCTTAAGGCCCAGGGCTCAAATGAAACGATCTGCTTTCTTTATCTCCGACGGCACCGGCATTACAGCCGAAACATTGGGTCAAAGCCTGCTCGCACAGTTCGAAAACATTACCTTCGCCAAATTCACACGGCCCTATATCGACAGCGTGGATAAAGCGCGGGCCATGGTACAACAAATCAATCTGGCGGCCGAAAAAGACGGTTTTCGTCCGATCATTTTCGACACCATCGTCAACCAGGACATTCGTGAGATTCTCGCAACGTCGAATGGTTTCATGATCGACATCTTCTCCACGTTCCTGGCGCCACTGGAACAGGAGCTGAGCGAACACTCCTCCTACTCCGTAGGAAAGTCCCATTCCATTGGCCACAACTCCAACTATATGGAGCGGATCGAGGCGGTGAACTTCGCCCTCGACAACGACGACGGGGCCCGCACCCACTATTACGACAAAGCTGATTTGATCCTGGTGGGCGTGTCGCGCTGCGGCAAAACGCCCACCTGCCTGTACATGGCCATGCAGTTCGGTATTCGTGCGGCCAACTACCCGCTGACCGAAGACGACATGGAGCACCTGACGCTGCCATCGGCCCTGCGCTCGCACCGGCACAAGCTGTTTGGCCTGACCATCGACCCGGATCGCCTCACCTCCATTCGCAACGAACGCAAGCCCAACAGCCGCTACTCCAGCTACGCCCAGTGCGAATTCGAAGTGCGCGAAGTGGAAAATCTGTTCCGTCGCGAGAACATTGCGCACATCAATTCCACGCATTTTTCGGTGGAAGAGATTTCGGCGAAGATTTTGGTGGAGAAGGGTGTGGAGCGCAGGTTCAAATAATTGTGTTGCCCGGGCTGGCCTCTTCGCAGGCAAGCCAGCTCCCACATTTGACTGCATTCCAGAGTTGGATCTCGGTCAAATGTGGGAGCGGGCTTGCCCGCGAAGAACGATAACGCGGTGAGCCTGCCAATTAGAGGTGAAACCGCCCGCCCCCCTGCCCCAGCGCGGTAGCCAACGCATCAAACCCCGCCCGTAGCAACTGATCATCCCCGGACGTATTGCAGATACTCGCCCGAATAAACTGCGGCACCGCCGTCTGCCCCACGGCAAATGCCTCGGCAGTGGCGATCAGGTAATTATTCTGCTTGAGCTCCGCCTCGATTTCCGACGCCCGCCAAGGCTCTGGCACTTCAATCCAGAAGTGCGGGCTGTTGAGGTGGGTGCGGTATTGCAGGCCATTCAACAGATCTTTCACCAATGCCTTGCGCCGACTGATCTCATTGATCTGCTGGCGCAGCAGGTATTCCGCCGTGCCGTTTTCGATCCACTGGGTGGCCAGTTCGAGGGTCACCGGGGTGGCCATCCAGCACGTCGAGCGCAGCGCTGCCGAGATACGGCTGACCAGTGCCGGCGGCGCATGCACATACCCCACGCGCAGCCCGGCTGACACCGCCTTGCTCAAGCTGCTGATCAGAATCGTACGCTCGGGGGCAAAAAAACTCAGGGGTGGCGGGCGATCCTCCACCAGCACGCCGTGGGCTTCGTCTTCCAATATCAGCAGGTTGTGCTCACGGCAGACCTTGGCCAGGGCTTCCCGACGCGGGATCGACAGCACTGCCGTGGTCGGGTTCTGGATGGTCGGTGTGCAGTACAGCGCCGACACCCGGTGATTGCGGCAAACCTCATCCAGCGCGCCCGGCAGCACGCCCTCTTCGTCCATCTCCAGGCCGATCAGCCGCACGCCGAGCATACGCGCAGCGGTGATCAGCCCGGGGTAAGTCAGTTGTTCGGTGACCACCGTATCGCCCGCCCGCAACAACGCCATCATGGCGCACAACAAACCGTGCTGGCCGCCATTGACGCAGATGACCTGCTCGGGAATCGGGTGAAAGTCGCTCTGCACCAGCCACTGCGCGCCCGCCTCACGGTAGCGCGGCAAACCGGCGTCCGGGGTGTAGGCGCTGATGTCCTGGAGGAATTTGGCGTTGGTCGACAGGGTTTGGAAGCTCTGGGCCAGGAACACCGTTTCCTGACCCGGGATATGCATGTTGCGGCTCATGTCGAAGTATTGGCGCGGCTCCTCGCTGAAATTGCGAAAGCCTTCGTCGCGCTGGCGCTCCATCCCACGCTTGCGCACGAATGTGCCGTCACCCACCCGCGCCACCACCAACCCCAGGCGTTCCAGCTCGCCGTAGGCCCGGCTGATGGTGCCGATCGTCACACCCAGATTGTCGGAAAGCACCCGATGGGGCGGCAGTTTTCTTCCCGGTTCAATCAAGCCTTCGAGGATGCCCCGTTCCATGACATCGGACAGGCGCTTGTACTTCACGCCCTGCCCGTTGGACAACCCCTCACGCATAATTGACACCATGTCAATATTTGTTTTGACAGCCATCTTTCGCCCTAATAGTGTGCTTTTACGGGTTCAATCGCCGAATTTTACAACTCATTACAAGCTCAATATAGAGTTCAATTCCGGCTCAGGGAAGCAATAAACGATGCCAATGTCCGCCGTTCTCGAAAACACAACAAAAACAAATTCCCGGAAACAGTGGCTGGCTGGCCTCGTGACCAGTGTGATGTTTCTTATCGTGTGCCTGAGCTGGGGCACCACCTGGCTGGGCATCAAGATCGCCGTCGAAAGCGTGCCACCGCTGACGTCCGCAGGCTTGCGCTTCCTCATCGCCTTCCCGCTGTTTCTGTGTTTTGCCCTGGTGCGTCGCGAGCCGATCCTGTTCCCCCGTGAGAGCCGCTGGTTCTTCGTATTCGTGACCCTGTCCTACTTCAGCGTTCCCTATTACCTGCTCAACTACGGCGAGATGCATGTCTCGTCCGGCCTCACCGCCCTGCTGTTCAGCTGCATGCCGGTGTTCATCCTGATCTTCTCGGCGCTGTTCCTGCGCGAGCGCATCTACTTCTCCCAGGTCGTCGGCATCGGCATCGGTTTCGGCAGCCTCTACATGATCATCAAGAGCCAGGGCCTGCACCTGGACCACGCCGAGTTCTTCGGGGTGCTGGCAATCCTGACCGCCGCGATCATGCATGCCCTGTGCTACGTCATTACCAAGCAGAAAGGCAGCGCCATCAGCGTGATCACCTACAACACCCTGCCCATCGGCATCGCCGGGCTGATGCTGTTCGTTGCCGGCCTGTGGTTCGAAACCCCGGCCTTCGACACCATCACCCTGCGTTCCTGGAGTGCGCTGTTCTACCTGGGGCTGGTGGCGTCGGTCGGCGGGTTCATCGTGTACTTCATGCTGCTCAAGCGCCTGAGCCCGATCATCCTGTCGTTCGTGTTCATCATCTTCCCGGTGTTCGCGGTGATCATCGGCGCCTGGTACGAAGGCGTGGCGATTTCCCGTGACCTGATGCTGTACTCGGCCATCCTGCTGGCCGGCTTTGCGATCACCAAGTTGCCGATTGAAAAGCTCCTGGCCAAGAAACCTTGACCCCCTCACCACCACGCGAGAGAAACATGGACGTCCTCCGCCCAAAAGCCCTTGAACAGATCTACGCCCACGCCAACCGCAGTTACCCCGAGGAATGCTGCGGCTTCATCTTCGCCGACGGCAGCGTGTACCTGGGCAGCAATATCCAGAATGAGCTGCACCGCAAGAACCCCGAGATGTACCCGCGCAGCGCGGCCAACGGCTACACGTTTTCGGTGGCCGACACCCTGCTGATGAACAAGGCGTTTCGCAGCGACAACCCGGTGGTGGTGATCTACCACTCACACCCGGATGTCGGCGCCTATTTCAGCGATGAAGACCAGGACAAGGCCTTATTCATGGGCGAACCGATCTACCCCGTCAGCTACCTGGTGGTGGACGTTCGCCAGGGCCAGGCCCTGGGCTCAAAGCTGTTTGCCTGGGACGGCAGGCATTTCGCCCTCAACCCTTTCAACGACCTGCACACGGAGTTGTCCATGAACGCTGTCTCTTTCCCCGACATTCTGGTTCGCGTGGCCAAGCTGCCGGAATCGACCCTTGAGGGCACCGGATCGACATTGCGCGAAGTCATTGAAAACCTCTGCAGCAGTCACCCTCAGTTACGCCCGCACCTGTTCCACGAGAAGAACAACCAGCTCAAGGAACACTTCCTGTTCACCGCCGAGGAAGAACTGATCGGCGCCGACGATGCACTGCCGGAAAAAGCCCGGATCGAAGTGCTGCTCGCCACCTCGGGCGGCATGGACGTTGACGCGTTGAGTAATGAAGAGGTACAGCGCTACGTGCGCCACATCACCCTGCCCGGCGTCGGTCGCGAAGGCCAGTTGAACCTGAAGAAAGCCAAGGTGCTGATCATCGGCACCGGTGGCCTGGGCTCGCCCATCAGCCTGTACCTGGCGGCGGCCGGCGTCGGCACCCTGGGCCTGGTGGACTTCGACGTGGTGGAAAGCAGCAACCTGCAACGCCAGATCGTCCACGGCAACAGCACCCTGGGCCTGCCCAAAGTCGAGTCCGCCAAGGCGCGCCTGCAGGACCTCAACCGCCATATCCAGATCAACGCCCACGACACCGCCTTGAACGCTGACAATGCCCTGGAACTGGTGGGCGCCTACGACCTGGTGATCGACGGCACCGATAACTTCGACACCCGCTACCTCGTCAACGACGCCTGCGTACAGCTCGGCAAACCCTTGGTGTACGGCGCCATCTACCGCTTCGACGGGCAGATCAGCGTGCTCAACTACAAAGGCGGGCCGTGCTATCGCTGCCTGTTTCCTTCGGCCCCTCCCGCCGAACTGGCGCCCAATTGCAGCGCCGGTGGCGTGATCGGCGTGCTGCCCGGCGTGGTCGGGATGATCCAGGCCACCGAGGCCATCAAGTTGCTGATTGGCATTGGCGAGCCGCTGTCCGGTCGCCTGATGCGCTTCGACGCACTGGCGATGAAGTTCAGCGAAATCCGCTTCAAGCGCCGCGCCGACTGCCCCTGCTGTTCAGCGCTGCGCCACAGCGAACCGTTCACGTCGGCGGTTTGCGCCGACGCCGTACCCGTCCAACCGTCCCTGGCCGAAGAGCGCTACATCAAGCCCCGCGTGCTCAAGCAATTGCTCGAGCACCCGCGCAGTGCAGACGTGCTGGTGGATGTGCGCGACGCCAGCGAACTGGAGGTGTGCAAATTGCCAGGGGTGGTGCACATCCCCTTGGCCGAGCTGGATGGGCAACTCGACAGCCTCAGCCGCGACAACACCCATTACCTGATCTGCTACGCCGGGACCCGCGCCGAGCAAGCCGCCAGCACCTTGCTGGCGGCCGGCTTCGCCAACACCAAGGTCTTGCAGGGTGGCATGAAGCACTGGGTACGCGACGTCGAACCCGACATGCCGTTGTACTGACCCGAGGGCTGAGCAATGTTGCATAACTCGATTCTCGACGTGATCGGCCATACGCCGATCGTGCGCCTGGCGCAGTTTTCCGAAGACCTCGGCATCGAGGTCTACGCCAAGCTCGAATCCCTTAACCCGGGCGGCAGCCACAAGGCGCGCATCGCCCTGGGCATGATCCTCGACGCCGAGCGTCGCGGCGTGCTGATCCGTGATTCGGGGCAGACCATCATCGAACCCAGCGGCGGCAACACCGGCATCGGCCTGGTGATGGCCGGCAACGTGCTGGGCTACAAAGTGGTGCTGGTGATTCCCGACAACTACAGCCCCGAAAAACAGAAACTGCTGCGCCTGTACGGGGCCAAGGTGGTGCTGTCGGACAGCCGCCTGGGCAACAATTCCCACGGCGAAAAATGCATGGAGCTGCAGCTGGAAAACCCAAGCTACGTGATGCTCAACCAGCAGCGCAACGGCGCCAACCCCCAGACCCACCGCGACACCACCGCACCGGAGATCCTCCGTGCGTTCGGCGAACAGCGCGTGGACTACTTCGTCAGCGGCATCGGCACCGGGGGTCATATCACCGGCATCGGCGAAACCCTCAAGGCGGCCTGGCCGGCGCTGCGCGTGATGGGCGTGGAGCCGGAGGAATGCGACCTGCTGAAAAACCAGCACGCGCCGCACCATATCCAGGGCCTGTCGATCGGCCTGATCCCGAGCATTCTCAACGTGGATGTGCTCGACGGCATGCTCAAGGTGTCGCGCCAGGCATGCATCGACATGATGAAACGCATCATGCGCACCGACGCCATCAGCCTTGGCCTGTCCTCCGCCGCCAACATGGTAGCTATCGCCCAGTTGGCACCCGAACTGCCGCCCGAAACGGTGGTGCTGACCATGGTCTACGACAATGCCGACAGTTACCTGCCCAGTTTCGAATAACCGGTTTTCCAACCATTCAGAATGCGGGGGTGCCTCCATGGGGGGCTTTATCGACATGCAACAGCTGCACGATGAGCTGCTCACCCACCTCATCAAAACCCTGACGCCGACGCAGATGAAGCAGCTGGAACCACACCTGGCCCCGCTGATCCAGAATGCCGCCCAGGCCGTGGCCGAGGACCTGATCGCCTACGCCTACCGCGACCCGGCGTCACGCGGGCGCGGCGAGTTGATCCTGGAGTCCTACGCCTCGTTCAAGGCCGTGCTGTTCTACCGCCTGGCGCACCTGGTGTGGAACTTCCCCGACCAGACCAACGGCGTGTTTTCGCGCATCGCCCTCAAGCTCAGTAACCAGGGCAAGGTGCTCTCCGGTGCCGAAATCCACCCGGCAGCCCGCATCGGTCGGCGCTTCGTGCTGGACCACGGCTACGGCACGGTGATCGGCGAGACCTGCGAGATCGGCAACGACTGCTACATCCTCTGCGGCGTCACCCTCGGCGCGCGCGGCATCGCCAACAACCCGGATGGCAAGCGCCACCCGCGCCTGGGCAACAACGTCGAGGTCGGCTCCGGTGCCCGCGTGCTGGGCTATGTGCTGATTGGCGACAACGTGTTCATCAGCCCCTCCTGCGTGATCACCCAGGACGTGCCGGCCGGCACCAAGGTCAAGGTGGTCAACCAGATCCAGCTGCAAAAAAATGATGAATCGGACCACAGCAACTACCTGGGCGCCTTTGCCCTGGATGAGCGCCTGCACGTGGTGGGCGAGGTCAACGCCAGCCACAAGGTCACCGTGCTGGACGCCGACTTCCACCCCTTGCCGGGGTTGATGCTTGAGCCCACGGTGAAAGAACGCCATCACCTGCAATTTCGCCTGCGCCGCCTTGAGTTCGGCAACCACCTGCCGCGCCTGCCGTTGAACCTTAAAGTCAGCGGGCCGGAATTCGAAATCACCCTGCTCTCCCCCCCTGGCTTGAGCGCAATGGTGCGTCACCTGTTGCAAGCCAGCCCACTGATTGTCGGAGGTTGAACATGTCTGTGCACACCATGGAGACCCTGGCGCTGTTCGACAGCGCGCCTTACCAGAACACCTTCAGCGCCCGAGTGATTGCGGTCGGCGAGCACGGCATTGCCCTTGAGCACACGCTGTTCTACCCCACAGGTGGTGGCCAGCCAGGAGACACTGGCTACTTCACCCTGGCGGATGGCACGCGGGTCGAGGTGGTGGGAACGGTCCGCGACCCGGTGATGCGCTCGATCATCTGGCACCAGGTGGAACATTGCCCTGGGCAATTGACCGTTGGAGCACAGGTGGACGCGGGCCTGGACTGGGAGCGCCGCTACCAGCACATGAAGATGCACACCTGCCTGCACCTGTTGTGCTCACTGATCGACGCGCCGGTGACCGGTTGCAGCATCAGTGCCGACAAAGGCCGCCTGGATTTCGACCTGCCGGAAATGACACTCGACAAAGACAACCTCACCCACGACCTGAATGCGCTGATCCAGCAGGCTCACGCGGTCAACACCCTGTCGATGCCCGCCACGGAATACGCCACCCTGCTGCAGATCACACGCACCCAGGCGGTGGCACCGCCAGTGATCCAGGGTTCGGTACGGGTGATCGAAATTGCCGGGATCGATATCCAACCGTGCGGCGGCACCCACGTGGCCAACACCGAGGAAATCGGCCGGGTGTTCTGCGAAAAGATCGAGAAGAAGAGCAAGCACAATCGCCGGGTGATCCTGCGCTTTGAGTGAGCGACCGAGGCTAGCGTGGGTGTTGCCCCACACTAGCCAATACCCCAGGTTTACTTTTTATTGCTTGCTGACTTGCTGGGTCAGGTCTTCGAAGCGTTTTTCAAGCGTCGACATGGTCTGCTCGAAGTACTGTTCCATCCGATCGATCTGAGCCTCAAGATTCTGGTTTTCCTGCTTGAGGTAATCAATGCTGGCCGTTGCTGGCGCTGTTGGAGCATGGGTAGACGCGGCAGGCGTTTGGGCCGTTTCGTGCTCCGGTGAAGCCGTCTGGCCGGCGTCCGATTGCGCAGGAACCGTTTGGTCTTGAGGCGCACGGTTGTTGAGCAGTTGAGCCAAGTTATCCAAACGTTCCGTGAGGGTTTTCATCGCCGTATTGAAGGCGTCGAGTAACCGCTTGAACTCACTTTGTAGCCTGGTGATATCTGCTGACAGTTGGCCAACCCCTTGAGCGCTCTGAGCATCAGCAACCGGGGCCTGGGTAGCCGGTGTAGCAGCGGCGTCAGACGGCGCGACTTGCCCCTCGGCTTGCCGGTTCTCTGGCTGGGTCTGCGCAGCCACGGGCGCCTGCTCAGGCTTGGGGGCCGAAGTACTGAGCTGCTGAGTCAGGCCTTCTATTTTTGTATTGAGCTCAGTGATCTTCGCCGAGAACTTTGAGATCAAGGCCTTGTACTTGGCGACAAGGTTCTGATTTTTCTGCGTCAATTCTGCCAACTCGCCGTTGGGCTCGGCGCCCTGGGGCTGCCGATTGACGATGCTGTTATGCCTGGAAAACTGGCCACGTTGCTCTGCCCCCACCGGAGGGCGGGGCGGCATGGATTCGGTCGTGGTAGTGGCTGGGCGGGTGCTTGGGTCACTGGAAGAAGCGGATTGCGGTGTTGGCGGCATTTCGTAGCGATATTGGGGCGCATACTGCTGATTATTGACACTGTTCATAAAGCACCTCTCAGTTTCGCGGTTGGCCCGCGTGCAGGGTTTGTCAGACGATTTGGCTAACAAGTCATCCAGCTACCTGATTGGCACGTATAGGAAACCAGTTCCCTGAGGCAGAGAAATCCACGTGGGTATTTGTTTCAGGGTAAAAAAACCGTCGATACCCAAGCCACGTTTCGTACAGGAAACTGACAGGAAATTTATGCGCTTGTAACATTCAGAAACGTACAATCCCGCCTGTGGCCATCCTCCCCTGATGCGCTGCAAACCGACCATGGAAAAGAGCGCCCGCCCATTCCCGGTGGGTCTTTCGAACAGAAGCTAAGCTCACCCCCATCGCACCTCTCTAGAACCTGAACGCTGCAGGAATGACTGCCTATGAACAAAGTGTTCCGCCACTACATCCCGGCGTCCACATTGCGCTTGCTGCCCAACCGTTGGGATTTGGTCGCCCTGCCGCTGGTAATCGGCTTCCTCCTGTTTTTCTCCATCACTGCCCGTGAAACCTGGGCGCCCATCACCACCCTGCAAAGCGAAGTCATTTCCCTCGACCCGGCCAACCTGCCGGAATACGCGATGCGCACCACCCTGCGCATGCTCGCGGCGATGGTCGCAGCGTTGGTGTTCACCTTTTTGTACGGCACCCTGGCCGCCAAAAGCCGGCGCGCCGAGAAACTGCTGGTGCCGGTCCTCGACATCCTGCAATCGGTACCGGTGCTGGGGTACATCTCGTTCACGGTGACGTTTTTCCTGCTGCTGTTTCCCGGGCGCGTGCTGGGGGCCGAGTTCGCGGCGATTTTTGCGATCTTCACCAGCCAGGCCTGGAACATGACGTTCAGCTTCTACCAGTCGCTGCGCATGCTGCCCCATGACCTGGTGGAAGTGTCCACCAACCTGCGGCTCTCCGGCTGGCAGAAGTTCTGGAAGCTCGACGTGCCGTTCGCCATGCCGGGGCTGGTGTGGAACATGATGATGAGCATGTCCGGGGGCTGGTTTTTCGTGGTTGCCTCCGAAGCCATCACCGTGGGCGACAAGACCATTACCCTGCCCGGCGTGGGTTCGTACCTGGCCCTGGCCATTGCCCAAAAAGACCTGCACGCCGTGGGCTACGTGATACTGGCGATGATCGCGGTGATCCTGATCTACGACCAGTTCCTGTTCCGTCCGCTGGTGGCCTGGGCCGACAAGTTCCGCATGGAAACCACCGCGTCCCAAGGCGACGCGCCGCAATCCTGGGTGCTGAACCTGATTCAACGCACACGCATCGTGCAGCGCATCCTGCGCCCCATCACCCGTGCGATCAGCCGTATCGGCAACAAGCGCTTCAGCCTCGCCGGCGGTGCATTCAAGGCATTGCCGGTAGAAACACCCGCCGCGTCAAAAGTGATCGACTGGGTGTGGGGCACGCTGATTGCCCTGATGGCCGCCTATGCGCTGTATCACATCGTGATGTACGTCGGCACCGAAGTGGGCCTGGCCGAAGTGGGCCACGTGCTGGTGCTGGGCCTGATTACCCTGCTGCGGGTGGCCGGGCTGATCCTGATCGCCTCGCTGATCTGGGTGCCCCTGGGCGTGATGATCGGCCTGCGCCCCAAGCTGGCAGAGAAGATTCAGCCACTGGCGCAGTTCCTCGCGGCGTTCCCGGCGAACCTGCTGTTCCCGGTGTTCGTCATCGTGATCCTGCACTACCACCTCAACCCGGATATCTGGCTGAGCCCGCTGATCGTGCTGGGCACCCAGTGGTACATCCTGTTCAACGTGATTGCCGGCGCCACCGCGTTCCCCAACGACTTCAAGGAAGCCGCCGCCAACTTCCGCATTCGCGGCTGGTTGTGGTGGCGCAAGGTGATGCTGCCGGGGATTTTCCCCTACTACGTCACCGGCGCCATCACCGCCTCAGGCGGGGCGTGGAACGCCAGCATCGTGTCCGAGTACGTGTCCTGGGGCCAGGACAATGTGGTCGCCCACGGGCTGGGCGCCTACATCGCACAAACCACGGCGGCCGGCGACTTCCCGAAGATCGCCCTGGGCGTAGTGGTGATGTCGATCTTTGTGGTGGCGTTCAACCGCGCGGTCTGGCGACCGATGTACGCCATTGCTGAAAACAAACTTCGTTTGAACTGACGGGATGCGTCGTGATGACTACCTCTACTGAACACACCGTCGACACCCCGGAAATCTACTCGCTGAAAAACGTGAACCGGGTGTTCGGCAAAGGCAAGGACGAGCTGCAAGTCCTCAGCGGCGTGGACCTGAGCCTGCACGAGGGCGAAATCGTCGGCATGCTGGGCCGTTCCGGCTCCGGCAAGTCGACCTTGCTGCGCATCATCGCCGGCCTGATCCAGCCGTCGTCGGGCGAAGTCCGCTACCAGGGCGCCCCGCTCAACGGCCCGGCCGAAGGCGTGGCCATGGTGTTCCAGACCTTCGCCCTGTTCCCCTGGCTGACCGTGCTGGAAAACGTGGAAGCCGGCCTGCAAGCCCTGCAGGTCGAGCGCAAGGAAACCCGCCGCCGCGCCCTGGCGGCCATCGACCTGATCGGCCTGGATGGCTTCGAAAACGCCTACCCGCGTGAGTTGTCCGGAGGCATGCGCCAGCGCGTGGGCTTTGCCCGGGGCCTGGTGGTCAACCCGACCCTGCTGCTCATGGACGAACCCTTCTCGGCCCTCGACGTACTCACCGCAGAAACCCTGCGCACCGACCTGCTGGACCTGTGGAGCGGCAAGCAGCTGCCGATCAAGTCGATCCTGATCGTGACCCACAACATCGAAGAAGCGGTGTTGATGTGCGACCGCATCCTGGTGCTGTCCTCCAACCCCGGCCGTGTGGTGGCCGAGATCAAGGTGCCGTTTGCCCACCCGCGCAATCGCCTGGACCCGACCTTCCGGCAGATGGTCGACGACATCTACGCACTGATGACCGACCGCCGCAGCGCCGATGCCAGCGCCGGCAAACCGGAGCTGAAAATGGGCAGCCTGCTGCCGGAAGTGTCCACCAACCTGATGGCCGGCCTGATCGAAACCCTGGCCGCCGAGCCCTATAACGGCCACGCCGGCTTGCCCACCGTGGCCGAGCGCCGCTTGCTGGAAGTCGACGACCTGTTCCCGGTGGCGGAGATGCTGGAGCACCTGGGCTTCGCCGAGCTAAAAGGCGCCGACATCACCCTCACCGACGCCGGCAAGCTGTTCGCCGACTACGGCACCCAGGAACGCAAGACCCTGTTCGCCGAGCATTTGATCCAGCACGTGCCGTTGGCCGCGCGTATTCATCAGGTGCTGCTTGAACGCAGCGGGCACCGTGCGCCACGAGTGCGTTTCGAGCAGGAACTGGAAGACTCGATGACCGAAGCCTTCGTGGAGAAAACCCTGGAAAGCGTGGTGGCCTGGGGGCGGTATGCGGAGATCTTCTCCTATGACGACCATACCGAGACGTTCAGCCTGGAAGATGTTGAAGGCAGTATGTAAAACCCTCGACCAACACCATCCCAATGTGGGAGCTGGCTTGCCTGCGATAGCAATAGTGAATCCACTACCGCCATCGCAGGCAAGCCAGCTCCCATACAAGCCCCATTTCACAGTGGATCGGCGGTGTTGGTCAGATCACGAACAGGTCCATGAACCGGTTCACCGGCGTGGCTTCAAGCCGCGCCGGATCCTTGCACAACGCAAAAATCTCCCCGCTGCGCTGTGCGGTAAACCGCGTGGCCAGGTTGGCCTTGAACTTGTCTTCCAGCAACGGAATGCCGTCCACCCGGCGACGGCGATGCCCGATCGGGTACTCCACCGCCACTTGCTCGGTGCTGGACCCGTCCCTAAAAAACACCTGCACGGCGTTGGCAATGGAGCGTTTGTCCGCCTCCAGGTACTCGCGGCTGTAGCGCGGGTCTTCGACGATCACCATCTTGTCGCGCAGTTCATCGATGATCGGGTGGGCGGCGTGGAAGTCATCTTCGTACTGCTCGGCCACCAGGTTGCCGAACGCCAGCGGCACGGCCGTCATGTATTGCAGGCAATGGTCGCGGTCAGCCGCGTTGGCCAACGGGCCTACCTTGGAAATGATGCGGATCGCCGACTCGTGGGTGGTGATCACGATGCGTTCGATTTCAGGCAAACGGTTTTTCACCAACGGGTGCAATGTCACCGCCGCTTCGCAGGCCGTTTGCGCGTGGAACTCGGCCGGGAAGCTGATCTTGAACAGCACGTTTTCCATCACGTAGGTGCCGTAAGGCTGGGGCAGGCTGAACGCACGCTTGTCCTCGGGCTTGAGCGCAAGGTCCTTGTTGGTGTGGCTGAACAGCACGTCGTAGAAGCCCCATTGCGGCGCGCTCAACACACCGGGAATGCCCATCTCGCCGCGCAGGGCGATATCTGCCAGGCGCACGCCACGGCTCGACGCGTCCCCCGCCGCCCAGGATTTGCGTGAGCCAGCGTTCGGTGCGTGGCGGTACGTGCGCAACGCTTGCCCATCGACAAACGCGTGGGACAAGGCCGCCAGCAACTGCTCGCGGTTGGCGCCCATCAACTTGGCGGTGACGGCGGTGGAGGCGACTTTCACCAGCAGCACATGGTCGAGGCCGACGCGGTTAAAGGAATTTTCCAGGGCAATCACACCCTGGATTTCGTGGGCCATGATCATGGCTTCCAGCACCGCGCGCACCGTCAGTGGCGCGTCACCATTGGCCACGCGTTTTTGCGACAGATGATCCGCCACGGCGAGGATGCCGCCGAGGTTGTCCGAAGGGTGACCCCATTCGGCAGCGAGCCAGGTGTCGTTGTAGTCGAGCCAGCGCACGATGCAACCGATGTCCCACGCGGCCTTTACCGGGTCCAGGCGCAACGAAGTGCCGGGTACACGAGCGCCGAACGGCACCACCGTGCCCTCGACAAGGGGCCCCAGGTGCTTGGTGCACTCGGGGAAACGCAGGGCCAGCAGGCCGCAACCGAGGGTGTCCATCAGGCAGTTGCGGGCGGTATCCAGTGCCTCACGGGAATCGATCCGGTAGTTGAGGACGTAATCGGCAATGTCCTGCAGGACCTGGTCGTAGTCCGGGCGGTTGTTCTGGTCGACGTTGGCGCTCATGGCAGTACTCCAAGAAAGTTAGGGGTTCTTCCATCCTCAGGGTCAGGGTTGATGTTCCATAGTGGGTCTTATTGCCCACCTTATGTGTAGGAGCCGGCTTGCCGGCGATGAGGCCCTTTAGGCATGCGCCCCCTTCAAGGC
>NZ_JBWKRS010000049.1:0-36725 GCF_059419385.1 Pseudomonas sp. GW821-FHT05H12
CCCGGCGTCCTGCCGGGTTACCCACGGATTCAAGCCTGCGTTCGGCCAGCGTGTTTAACGGGGCGCCTAAGATCAAAGTCAAAAGCAAAAGCACGGCGGCCTAGTAGCCGACCTGAGTGGTGTGGATCTGTAGGAGCCGGCTTGCCGGCGATGCAGACGCCTCGGTACATCAGGCACTCCGAGCAGATGCCATCGCCGGCAAGCCGGCTCCTACAGGGATTGGGGTTGGCCGGTTTCCAACTGTCGGCGCGGTCCAAATGTAGGAGCCGGCTTGCCGGCGATGCAGGCGCCTCGGTGAATCAGGCATGTGCCAAACCGGGCGCCGGGTTCAGCGTTGCAGCACCCCACGGAAGGTTGCACTCAGCGCGCGCAAGGTTTCCCGTGAGCGTGCATCGCTGATCCGGCTGTAGAGCACCACTTCACTGACGGGCAATGCGGGCAGTCCAAATTGCGTGCTTACGTCCACCGCGCCGGGCGGGGCCACGCGATGGGCGAGGGCGGCGACGCCGAGGCCGGCGCTCACGGCGGCGCCCACGGCCATTACGCCGCCGCCGACGAAGACTTCGGTCCAGTCGATGTGGGCTTCGTCCAGGGCGCGGGTGGCCAGGTGGCGAACGCCGCACGGTGCGGCCATGGTTGCCATGCGCAGCGGCGTGCCGGGAGGGTGTTGCCAGGTGGGGGCGGCGAACCAGCCAAAGCGTTCCACGGCCAGGACTTCGCCGTCTTGGCGGTCGCCTTCGTTGCGCACGATCACGGCGTCGAGTTCGTTGCGGTCGAACGCGGCCACTAGGTCGCGGGACGAGGCGATGCGCACCTCGAGGATCACCAGCGGGTCGTAGGCCGCCAGGCGGCTGAGCCACAGCGGCAGGTCGGGGCCGGCCACGTGGTCGCTGATACCGATCACCAGGCGTCGCTGCACTTGGGCGGCCATGTCGCCCAAGGCGCGTTCGTGAGCGTTGAGCAGGGCGCGCGCGGCGACGATGAATTGCTCGCCCTGGGGCGACAGCCGCACATGCCGGGGCGTGCGTTCCAGCAGACGATAACCGAGGCGTTCTTCCAGGCGTTTGAGCTTGAGGCTGATGGCGGCCTGGGAGGTGTCCAGCGCCTCGGCGGCGCGGGTGAAGCTGGTGAAATCGGCGACCAGCACGAACGCGTGCACGGTGTCGATATCCAGGGGTTTGGGTGCGTCAGCCATATCGGTTCCTTATCGCACATATATCGGGTCATATCTTGTTGAAATCATCGCCGATACGCAAGCTGGAACCTCAACTTGCACGGGAGTTTTTATATGTTCGCCAAACAGTATTCGCACCGCTTGCCCGCCGACTACGACATGGGCGTGATTCGCCGGCGCGCCGCACAGTTGGGGCCGTTGTGGGATAACGCCGAGGGGCTGCTGTTCAAGGCCTTTATCGCCCAGGAGCAGGGCGGCAACGTGTATGCGTCGGTGTACCTGTGGTCAGACCCATTGCAGGCCGCCGACTTTCTGCTGGGGTCACGCTTCCAGAAAGTGCTCGACAGTTTCGGCCGCCCGCATATCGAAAGCTGGCTGCCGCTGGATGTGCAACGTGGGCC
Organism: Pseudomonas sp. GW821-FHT05H12; assembly: GCF_059419385.1. NCBI lineage: Bacteria > Pseudomonadati > Pseudomonadota > Gammaproteobacteria > Pseudomonadales > Pseudomonadaceae > Pseudomonas > Pseudomonas sp. GW821-FHT05H12. The sequence continues at coordinate 1,576 of NZ_JBWKRS010000049.1, forward strand.
GGCGCAGGCGGCGTTGAGTTTGTATCGGGAAGAGTGGCCACTGGCGCCGGGGGCGGATCGGGCCGCGATACTGGCTGAGGAGAAGGCGCGCAACCTGCAGGTGGCGGACAGCCGTGACACCTTTGCGGTGTTCCTGGCGCTGGATGTGCAAGCTTGGCGTCTGGTGCGGATCACCTTGTCGGCCAAGGCACTGGATGGGGCGCATCCCGGGACGGGCTATCAGGTGTTCTACCTGGCCCATCCCGGAATCTAGTTCAGGAGTTCAAGCGTGCGCGTGGCTGGCTCAAGAGGCGCTCGGCCACCGCACCGAACACCAGGCCCAGGGTGGTCCACAGCACCAGCTGGATGCCCAGCGAGGCGACGCGGAATTTCCACAGCAGCACGGCCGAGAATTGTTCCGGCACTTCATTGATCACCGGGAACAGGCTGCCCGCCACCGACACGATCACGATGTACAGCGCCACGCCCAGGACTGCCCCGGCCCACACGCCACGGCGGGCGATCAGCTTGCGTGCGGCGTTGGTCGCGATCACGGCGGCCGCGACCGACACCAGCAACATCAGGAAGAACAGCTGGGTGCGTTGGGCGATGGTCTCCGGGTCGCCCACCGATGGCGGGTTGGCCGGGTATTTCAGGCCGGGCACCAGGATCAGCGTTACAAATGCCGCCAATGCCAGCAGCGCCGCCAGGCCACGGGGACCAACCTTGCCGATGCGGCCCAGGGCGTAGGCGAACACCAGGGAGAAAATCCCGCCCAGGGAAACGCTGTACACCACCACGCCGGTGAACAGGCCGAAGGTGCTTTGCACGTCGCGGCTCACCAGTTCTTCTTCCGGCGTATCGCCGTGCATCTGTGCCATCTGGTCTTCGAAGGCGATGGCCTTGTCGATTTGCGGTTCGCCAAAAGTCTTGGCGAAGCCGAACGCCAATACGCCGGCGAGCAGGCCCACCAGCATCCCGCGAACGAGTAATTGCCCTGTCATGTCATGTCTCTCTTATTGATTAATGGCAGGGAAAGCCCAGCAGGTGGCGACCGTCGTGGACGAATTCGTGCACGTACATGCCTTTGAAAACCGCCGTGGCACCTTGCTCGGCGCCAACGAAGTAGATCGCCAGCATCAACAGCAGGCCGCCGAAGATTGCCCAGGGGAGGATTTCGCCCAGGGGAATCGTTGGCACATAGACATCAGGGTGGGTTGCAGCGGTGTTAGCCATGAAAACCTCCAGGGATGACGCGTCCCGAAATGGAAAGCATAGGGAGCTGAAACAGGGTCTGGCTTACGGCTGTGGGGCCGAATACAGTGGCGCGACCGCGCCGGCATTGAACCGGCTTCCTGTTTCATGTTCGTTGTAACATGTTGAAACAACTTCGCCAGTCTACGCTGACTGCGCACCGAAGCAGAGTGAATTTGTGATGCAGACCACCCGTTTAAGCCTGATCTGCCATGCCGCCACGCTGGCGCAAAAGCAGGGGCGGTTTCCCGATGACGAACCCGTTGTGCTGGACTGGCAGCGTGAGGCGTTATCCCTGGCCGGTCGCTACCCGAAAAAACACCGCCTGATCTGCGGGCCGGAAGCCAGGGCCCGGCAGACAGCCAGCTTGTTCGGAGACAACGCACAGGTGGAAGACGCCTTGCGCGACGGTGATTTTGGCCACTGGAAAGGCCAGGCCATCGACCAATTGGAAGGCGAGGCCTTGAATGCCTGGCTCACTGACAGCGCCAGCGCGCCCCACGGTGGCGAGTCGGTGGACCAGATCTGCCTGCGGGTCGGGCAGTGGATGAAAGCCCTGGAAAGCCAGCCGGGGCATGTCGTGGCCGTTACCCATCCCTTTGTGATCCGTGCCGCGCTGTTGCACGTGCTGCAGTTGCCGCTGTCGATGTTCTACCGGGTCGACGTCGAGCCGCTGTCCTGCACCGAGCTGCGTTTCAACCGTGTGTGGCGCCTGCGCCTGGAAACTCACGCCTGACCCCGCGAACATGGCAAAATCCACGCCCCGCAATGAGAGCAACCCATGAAACGCATCCTGATCATCGGCATTGGCGCCGGCAACCCTGACTACATCACGATGCAGGCCGTGAAGGCGCTCAACCGCACCGACGTGTTCTTCCTGATGGACAAGGGCCAGAGCAAGGACAAGTTGATCGACCTGCGCCGCGAGATCTGCGAGACCTACATCACCGAGCCCGGCTACCGCTTTGTCGAGGCCGACTGCCCCGAGCGTGTGCGTGGTGATATCGACTACACCACCGCCGTGCAGGACCTGAACCGCGACAAACAGCAGACCTTCGAGCGCATGATCAACGAGGAAATGTCTGACGGCGAAGTGGGTGCATTCCTGGCCTGGGGCGACCCAGCGCTGTACGACAGCACCATTCGGATCCTGCAGGCGATCCTGGCCAGTGGCCGTTGCACCTTTGAATTCGAAGTGATCCCTGGCATCACCAGCGTGCAGGCCCTGGCAGCGCAGCACAAAGTGCCGCTGAACCGTATTGGCAAGTCTGTCGAGATCACCACCGGGCGCCGGTTGGCAGCAGGGCAGGCCAGCGATGCCGACACCCTGGTGGTGATGCTCGACGCCGAAGACTCCTACCGTACCGTGGCCGATCAGGACCTGGATATTTACTGGGGTGCCTACCTGGGCACACCGGACGAGATCCTGATCAGCGGTAAAGTGGCCGACGTTGCGGACGACATTCAACGGGTGCGCAAGGCCGCGCGCCTGGCCAATGGCTGGATCATGGACACCTATTTGTTGCGCAAACCCTGAGGTAACGTCCCATGCTCAAATTGTTTGCCCTGGCGCTGACCCTGGTGGCTGGCGCTGTTCATGCCGACGATTCGCTGCACACCGACCTGCCGTTGGCGTACCTGGAACAGACCCAGACCGATGCGCGCAACCAGCCGTTGGTGATTTTCCTGCACGGTTTTGGCAGCAACGAGGAAGACCTGTTTGGCATCAAGGATGCGCTGCCGTCCACCTGGACCTACCTGTCGGCGCGGGCGCCCATGCCGGTGGACCCTCACGGCTATCGCTGGTTTGCCAAGACCCAGGGTGACGCTGAGTACAACGGCGAAACGGCCGACCTGCAGCGCAGCGCCAAGCTCATCGAAGACTTTGTGGCCAAAGCTACCGCCAAGTACCACACCCGGCCCGACCGGGTATTTCTGGTGGGCTTCAGCCAGGGCGCGATCATGTCCTACGAGGTTGGGTTGCGTCAGCCGGAGCTGGTGCGCGGGATCGCGGCGCTCAGTGGCAGTGTGCTGCCAGTGCTCAAGGCCGAGCTGAAACCGAATGACGCGTTGGGAGCGCTGGCGATCTTCATCGGCCACGGCACGCTGGACCAGGCGCTGCCTTATGCGTCGGCGACGCGGGCGAACGAAGTGCTGACGGGGTTGGGGTTGAAACCGGAATTTCACGGCTACCCGGGCATGCCGCATACCGTGAGCGAGGCCGAAGTGCAGGACCTGAAGGCCTGGCTGGAAAAAAGCCTGAAATAACCCGCACCTCAAAAAAATGTGGGAGCTGGCTTGCCTGCGATAGCGATTGATCAGTCGATATCGCCGTTGACTGATACACCGCTATCGCAGGCAAGCCAGCTCCCACAGGGGTGCTAAGTTGCAAGAGAGATCAGGTTACTTACCGCCGGTGATCTGCTTCACCAACTCCGCATGTCCCTTCACATCATCCCCACGGGAAATGGCCTGGATCACCAGCAGGTGATTACCCGAACCGCCTAGGAACGTGGAATTCAGCGTCTTGCCGCCGCCCTGGGTGGCGGTGCTGTCGACTTGGCGCAGGCCCAGGCCTTTGAAGGTCAGCTTCTTTTCGCCTTGCTTCTTGAAGTCCGGCAGGGCGGCGCTTTGGTCCTTGATAAAACCGGCCACGGCGCCATCGAGGAACTGGGTGTCGTTGTCCTGGATGGTGACCCCGTCTTTACGCGCGGTTTCGGCGACGATCACCACGCTTTTGGTGGTCTGGTTGGCGTACAGCGTGCCCTGGGTGTCGGCGGTGCCGTCTTCGGCCTTGCCAGTGGGCAGCGTGTCGGCCACATACGCCTTGGGCAGCTTGAAGGTGAACTTGCCGCCCAGTGTCGAGATGGTTTGGGTGTCGGCCTTCTGTGGCGCGGGTTTGCTGGCCGCGAAGGCAACGCTTGCACTGAGCGCGAGGGCCAGCAGGGCGGCGGTCTTGGTGAGGGTGGCCATGTAGCGCTCCAGAGATGAACGAAATTGCGGCGTATTCTGTCAGAAAATTCGCAATATGGTTCATCTGCTGCCTCACACCTTGTCGGACTCCTCCTCAAGCCGGTCCATCTCAAACAGCCTTGCCAGTTCTGTCCGGGCTTCCTGGGCGGTTTGCATCACCTTGGCCGCATCGTCGTACACCGCGTGCTGGGCAGCCAGCACTTGCAGGTCGTGGTTCTTGAAACGGGTGATGCGCGCATCGGCCTGGGCCTGGGTCAAGCCGAGGCCGACCAGGGTGCGGCGGCTCATTTCCAGGCTGGAGTAGAAGGTTTCGCGCACCGGTGACGCGTCCAGGTCCACCAGGCGGTGAACGTGCTGGCGGTTGCGGGCGCGGGCGATGATCTTCATGTGCGGGTAGAGGTTGCGCACCAGCTCCGCCGTCTTGATGTTGATTTCCGGGTCGTCCATGGCGATCACAAAGAATTCCGCCTGGTCAACCTTGGCCGCGTGCAAAATCTCGGGTCGTTGGGGGTCGCCGTAGAACACCGGCATGCCGCCGAAACTGCGGGTCAGCTCGATGGTTTCCACCGAGGTGTCCAGGGCGATGAACGAGATGTTCTGCGCGCGTAAAATACGCGCGACGATCTGGCCCATGCGGCCCATGCCGGCGATCACCACGCGGGGCGCATCGCTTTCGATGGTGCGGTATTCCTCGGGCACTTCCACCGGCTTGGCCTTGGGCTTGAACAGCTTGGGGCACACCAGTAACAGCAGTGGCGTCACCGCCATGGACAGGGTGATGGTGAGTACCAGCACGTCGTACAGGTGGGGGTCGAACAGGCCCTGGTCGCGGCCGATCTTGAACACCACAAAGGCAAACTCACCGCCCGCCGCCAGCACCACGCCCAGGCGCAGCGCGCTTTCGCGGTTGAGGTCGCCCACCAGGCGGCCCACGGCGTACAGCAGGGGCAGCTTCAGGCCGATCAGCAACAGGGTCAAGCCGATCACCACCAGCGGCGCGCTGAGCAGCAGGCTTAGGTTGGCGCCCATGCCCACGCTGATGAAGAACAGCCCCAGCAGCAGGCCCTTGAACGGTTCGATCTGGGATTCCAGTTCGTGGCGGTACTCGGAGTCTGCCAGCAGCAGGCCGGCGAGAAACGCGCCCAGGGCCATGGACACGCCCACCAGCTCCATCAGCCAGGCGGTGCCAATCACCACCAGCAGCGCGGTGGCGGTGGACACTTCGCGCAGGCCGGTCTTGGCCACGATGCGAAACACCGGCCGCAGCAGGTAGCGCCCGCCGATGATCACCACCGCGATGCTGCCGAGAATTTGCAGCACATGCTGCAAGCCTTGGGCCTCAGTGGTCGGGTGATCGCTGCCCGCCAGCAGCGGCACCATGGCGATCAAGGGGATGGCGGCGATGTCCTGAAACAGCAAAATCGCAAAGGCCAGGCGGCCGTGGGGCTGGTTGAGTTCCTTGCGCTCGGCCAGGCTTTGCAGGCCAAACGCGGTGGACGACAGTGCCAGGCCCAGGCCGAGCACGATGGCGCTGTTCCACGATTGGCCAAACAGCCACAGCGCCACCACGCCCATCACCAGGCCGGTGAGCAGCACCTGGGCCAGGCCGACGCCAAACACCGCCTTGCGCATCACCCATAAACGCTTGGGCGACAGCTCCAGGCCGATGATAAACAGCAGCAACACCACGCCCAGTTCAGAGAACTGCGCGACGCTTTGCGGGTTGCCCACCAGGCCCAGCACCGAAGGGCCGATGATCACACCGGCGAACAGATAACCCAGCACCGCACCCAGTTGCAGGCGTTTGGCCAGGGGCACGGTCAGCACGGCGGCGAGCAGGAACACCACGGCTGCTTGTAACAGGTTGCCTTCATGGGGCATTGCGAACTCCAGGATCGTTGAAGCGGATCAAAACAGGGGCTATTAGAGCGCTTTTTACATTTCGAAAAATTGTATTTTTGCCGCGAGCGGCGATGGGGGTGAGGTGGGATCCCGTTCTTGCTGGGCGTTTACGAAAGTATTAATACCATTTAATTCAATGACGTTTTCGTGGGTCGACTACCGTTTTGGCACACAGGATCTGTTGTTGTCACTGTCAATTTCTACCTCGGTTTCTGATCAAAGCCGAGTTCCTTAAGCCGCCCGGAAGGGCGGTTTTTTTTGGAATTTTTTGAATCCTATTCAAAGAACCCTGCAAGCGCCGAGAGTGTGGAAGCACGTGCGTGCTGAAGAATGTACAAACAATTTGCCTAGGAACCCGGGTGGCGACAGAGGCCGCTGTGATCCTAAAGTTATGCCCTTGAGTTTATATTCCTTGGGTGGCATATTTGCATGGTCTGGGACATTGAATACACGGATGAATTCGGAGACTGGTGGGGCGGTCTTGATGCACGGGAGCAATCGTCGGTATCTGCCAGCGTTGACCTGCTTGGGCTTTTTGGGCCGGGCCTGCGTTTTCCCCATAGCAGCGATATCAAGGGCACTCGACATGGCAACTTGCGCGAGTTGCGCGTACAGCACGCAGGTCGGCCTTTTCGGGTGTTGTATGCATTCGATCCCAGGCGGTGTGCCGTTCTGTTGATTGGCGGCGATAAAACTGCACAGCACCGTTGGTACGACGTGCACGTTCCCATGGCAGAAAAGCTGTATGACGTGCATTTGGAAACATTGCGTGAAGAGGGCCGTAACCATGGCTAAAAAATTCGCTGACCTTCAAGCGTGCATGACGCCTGAGGCGCGCGCCGATGCCGAGCTAATACTGCGTCAGCACCTGAAGGAAATGCCGTTGCATGAACTGCGCAAGGCGCAGCAGTTGAGCCAGGAGAGCCTGGCCAAAGCGCTGAACATCAACCAGGCGGCAGTCTCCAAGATGGAGCGTCGCACTGACATGTACATCAGCACCTTGCGTGATTACATCCGCGCGATGGGAGGGGAGCTGGAAATTATCGCAACGTTCCCGGATGGCCAGGTCAGGATCGACAACTTCGCCTGCTAGAGGCGCAACCGTGATGGGCAGGAGCCCGGCCCGAGTGCCGGGCTTTTTGTTGCCTGGCGTTCTGTCGGTATTGTGCAACTTGGTGGACAATAACCGTCACTCTCCATCCGCGGAATCGCCCCCGTGAACCAACTCCTCGCCATGCGTGCCTTCGTCCGTGTCGTCGACACCGGCTCCTTCAGCCGGGCGTCCGACCAGTTGGCGCTGCCACGCTCCACGGTCAGCAAGCTGATCACCGACCTGGAAAAACACCTGGGCATCAAGTTGATGCACCGCACCACCCGCACCTTGGCACCCACTGCCGAAGGGCTTGAGTATTACGGGCATGCACGGCGCCTGGTGACGGAGCTGGATGAAGTGGACAGCCTGGCCCGTGGGCAGATCCTCAAGCCGCGTGGGCATTTGCGGGTGGATGCGCCGGCGTCGTTTGCCAATTGCCTGTTGATCCCCGCGCTGGTGGATTTTCATCGCGAGTACCCGGATATCACGGTTGCCCTGGGGATCAGCGACCGTGCGGTAAACATCGTCGGGGAGGGGGCCGACTGTGTGATCCGGGCCGGCAAGCTGGAGGACATGGGGATGATCGGACGCAAGGTGGCCGACCTGGAGTACCTGACCTGCGCCGCGCCCAGCTATCTGCAGCGCCGTGGCCTGCCGGTTTCGCCGCAGGACCTGGAGCAGAACCACCTGCGGGCGGGCTATTTTTTTGCAGGTTCCGGCAAGCCTGAACCCCTGATCTTCGAGAACGGTGAGCAGCGCATTGAAGTGGGCGATTGCGCGTTCTCGACCAACGAAGGCAACGGGCTCAAGGAAATGCTGCTCGCCGGGCTGGGCGTCGGGCAGCACTTCACATCAATCGTGCAGTACTACATCGATGCGGGCCAGTTGATTCGCGTGTTGCCGGACTGGTCACGCCCGCCCACGCCGCTGCACATCCTTTACCCGCCCAATCGCCACCAGAGTGCGCGGCTCAAGGTGTTTACCGAGTGGGTGATCCGCACCTTCGGCGTCAAGGAATGATGGCCGTCACCCGGATCTCCACGCGCATAGTGGGCAACCCCAAGGCTTCGACGCCGACCTGGGTCCAGATGGGCGCATGGTTGGGCATGTAGCGGCGGTACTGCTTGACCATTGCCTCGTTGACGTCGGGCGGGAAGCCGCCGACGTGGTAGGAGTTGACGTGGATCACATGCTCCCAACCGGCGCCTGCGCTGGCGAGGGTACGCTCCAGGTTGTGAAAGGCCTGGGCGATTTCTTCGGCCAGGTCGGTAGGGATCTGGAACTCATCGTCCCAGCCGCCCTGGCCTGAGGTTTCAATGCGATTGCCGACTTTCACCGCCTGGGAATAGTGCAGGTGCTCGCGCATGTAATCGCCATAACCTGGGGTGACAAAGAATTCAGGTGTGCTCATGGGGGTGACCTCGGGTCAATGGAAGACCCTGTGAATCCTAGTGAACACGCTGCAGCGGAAAAATCCCGGTTTTCTGCCATGACTGTCTATCGGTGTGCACAATCGGGCGGCACGCGCGGAGCTGGCTTGCGGTAAAGGCCCACGGCGAGGCCGGTGATGATGATTGCGATGGCGATCAGCTCGGTGGTGCTGACCTGCTCGCCGAGGATCAATACGGAACTAGCGATGCCGAACACGGGAATCAGCAACGACAGGGGCGCCACGGTGGACACCGGGTAGGTCTTGAGCAGCGAATTCCAGCCCCAGTAGGCCACGTGCGTGGCCAGGTACACCTGGAACAGGATCGACAGCACGGCGGTCAGGTCAAGGCTGACCTGCACCTGGGCGAACGACGCGCTGCCGTGCAGCCACCAGGCCATGAGCCCCAGTGGGATGGGCGGAAACAGGCTGGCCCATACCATGAACGAGAAGATCTCCTTGACCCCCGATTGCTTGATGATCACGTTGCCGACGCTCCAGGCCAGAGCACTAAACACGATCATCATCACCCCCAGCACCGCATGCTCACCCTGTTGCGTGGCGATGATGCCACCCAGTCCGATCAGCGCGAGCAGGGCGCCAACCCACTGGCTGCCGCGTATCTTTTCGTTGAACAACACGCAGCCCCAACCCAGGGTGAAAAACACGCTGAGCTGAATGATTAGCGAAGCAATGCCCGGGCTGACGCCGACCTGGATGCCGTAATTGATCACGCCCCACATGCCCAGGCCGAAGATCACGCCGTAGGCGGCGACATAGCCGAAGTTGACGCGGGGGCGCTTGATGAAGAACACCAGGGGCAAGGCGGCGAGGGCAAAGCGGATGCCCGTGAGCACAAAGGGGTCGATCGAGCGCAGGCCCAGTTTTGTGATGGGAAAGTTCAAGCCCCAGATCAGCGTGACGAGTACGGCCAGGGCGAGGTGTTTCTTGTGCATGGGAAATCCTTGGGGCAGGCAGGGCTGTTCGATGGCGAACAGGTTAGGGCGCTGCCGGATGGCCCGCTTGCTATGTCGGGCCATGCTTTGACATTATCGGGCCATGATTCCGACCTTTGATGCCCATGTCCCCGAAGCGCTGGTCACCCTGCGTGAATACCCGTGCGGCACCGTCTTCCCACGGCACACCCACCCGCGTGGCCAGTTTGCGTATGCCTCCACCGGCGCACTGAAGATGTTCACCGACCTCGGCAATTGGGTGGTCCCGCCGCAGCGGGCGATCTGGGTGCCCGCCGGCGTGCCCCATGAGATGCACATGCGCGGCGAGGTGGTGATGCTCAACACTTACCTGGACGACCAGGCCGCCGAGCGCGCCGGTTTGCAGGCGCGTTGCCAGGTCTTCGAGGTATCGCCACTGTTGCGCCATCTGCTGCAGGCGGCGCTGGCATTCGAGCCGTCGGCGCCTGCCAGTGAGCGACAGCGCTGTGTGCTGACGCTGTTGATCGATGAAATGGGCGCCATGCCCGAGCTACCCCTGAGTGCGCCGCTGCCCGGCGAACCACGCCTGGCCCAGGCCTGCCAGCGCTTTCTGGAGGCGCCCACGCAAACCATTTCCCTGGATGAAATGGCCTCCTGGTCGAACATGAGCCGGCGCACCTTCACCCGCCATTTTCTCGAAAGCACCGGCATGACGTTCGTCGCCTGGCGCCAGCAAGTCTGCCTGCTGGAAGCCACGGCGCGCCTGAGTCATGGCGTTTCCATTACGGCGGTGGCGTTGGAGTTGGGGTTCAGCAGCTCCAGCGCCTTTACCTCGATGTTCCGGCGCAACCTGGGCGAGTCGCCGGCGCGCTACCTGGCCAAGTCGAAGGCGGCCGCGTTGTTCTGAATCTTCAACACGTCGGTCAGGATTCACCTCTTTTGCGGCCGCGCTTTGGTAGTATCGCCCTCCATCGTCACCAGGAGTCACCGGCCCATGCAGCACCAGTGGGATGAAATGCACCGCACCCGCAAGCCCACCTTTGTGTTGTGTGGCGAGCCCCAGGGGGATGTGCTCAATCTCTACGTTCACGGTTACTCGGCGTTCTTTAACCGCCAGCAATTGGGCAGCTTCAAAGACCAATTGGCCAGCATCGAAGGCTCGACCAACCTGATGCTGTTCTGGCCGGCGGGGCATTTTCTGGAGAACCTGTTTGCCCCGTTCAAGGAGGTGATAGGTTCGATGCTCGGCGGTGGTGGCCTGGGCGCGGCCACTGTGGGCGTGGGCAAGGCCATCGCGTATTTTCTCGACCACTACAAAAGTGTCGAGGCCCGTGTCGATGAAGTGGCCAAGACCCTGTTGCTGGAGCTGGCCGGTTACCTGCACGCCGAAGCGTTGCCGGTGCGGCGCATCAACCTGATCGGGCACTCCCTGGGGGCGCGCATCCTGGTCAAGAGTGTGCTGGCTCGCCCGGATATCGCCCGTGAGCTGCCGCTGAACAACCTGCTGTTGATGGGCGGTGCGATTTGTACGTCGAGCCCTTGGGACGAGGTGTCGGCGCCGCTCAAGGGGCGGGTGATCAACTGCCATTCCAGCAAGGACTGGGCGCTGGCGATGAAGCCGGACACCGAGCGCTGCATCGGCCGTTATGCGATCCCGCTGACCCCGGCGCTCAAGGCCAAGGTGACCAATGTGCACCTGGCCACCTTCGACCATGCCGCGTACTGGCCGCAGTTGAAGACGGTGGTGCAATACACCGACCTGTTGCAGGAACGTCGCGGCCTGATTCGCTCTGATCAGCGCAGTGCTGAGGTGCGGTTTGCCGAGGAGGACGTCGAGTTGTTCCCGACGCTGGTGCAGGCCCGCCCCGAAGAACTGAAGTTTCTCGCCGAGCTGATGGCGCAAAAGCGCAGTGCGTCGATTGATGCCAGCGTGCGCGAACCGTTGAAGCTGGCGATTGAACTGCAGCGCATGGGCGGCGACACGTTCATGAACCTGGCCCGTGGCCATGGCGTGAGTTATCGGCAGATCGCCGAAGATGTAGCGCAGCGCCTGGGAATCAAGTTCGATGAACCGCTCGACAGTGTGGCGCTGGCAGACATCGAGGCACAGGTCGCGGAAACACTCATCGAGCAATACAAGGACAAACTCAGCCGCGCCGACCGCCAGGCCTTCGACGCCGAACTGAAGGCGGCGGCGCAGAAAGAGCAGGGTGTGTTCAGTCGCTTCGACGTGGGCCGTTCGGCGACAACCGCTTTGAGTGGTACGGCCCTGGTGGGACTCACCGGGTTCATGCTGCGGCGCGGGGCGGCCACGGCCATTCCGGTGGTGGGCCAGGCCCTGGCGGCGGCGATGTTGCTGGTGAGCGGTGTGCGGGCGTTTTCCGGCCCGGCTTACTCGATCACCACCCTGGCGGTGCTGGTGATGGGCGTGATTCGCCAACGCATGGAACGCGAGGCGTTGAACCAGGAGATGGACCTGGTGGTGCAAGTGGTGGAGGCGTTCGACCTGCCCCGGGACACGGTGATGCGCACGGTCGCGTCTGACTGATAAGCTGTTTCCCTGTCTTGTGTGTTTGCCTGGGATACCGCGTGAAATTCAGCCTGCCGAAAATCGCTACCGCCCCGTTCTGCCCGCCGGAAGTGGCCGGCTCCGTCGCCGTCGACCCCAAGGCTTCGTTTTTCAAGCGGATGCTGATGTTCGCCGGCCCCGGCCTGTTGATCTCCATCGGCTACATGGACCCCGGCAACTGGGCCACCGCCATCGAGGCGGGCTCACGCTACGGCTACAGCCTGTTGTTCGTGGTGTTGCTGGCCAGCCTGGCGGGCATGGCGGTGCAGTGCCTGTGTTCACGGCTGGGCATCGCCACCGGCAAGGACCTGGCGCAGCTGTCGCGCGAACGCTATAGCCAGCGCTCGGCTTGCACCCAATGGGTGTTGGCGGAAATATCGATCATTGCCACTGACCTTGCCGAAGTGCTGGGCTGTGCCCTGGCGTTTCACTTGCTGCTGGGCGTCTCACTGACCACCGGCATTGTCATTACCGCCTTTGATACGTTGCTGATCCTGGCCCTGCAGAACCGTGGGTTCCGTCGCCTGGAAGCGATCATGCTGGCGCTGGTAGCGACCATCGGCGTGTGCTTCTTCATTGAACTGGTGCTGATCAAGCCGTACTGGCCGGACGTGCTTAGCGGCTTCGCGCCGTCCTTGTCGGCCATCAGCGATGCCGCGCCGCTGTACCTGGCCATCGGTATTCTCGGCGCCACGGTGATGCCGCATAACCTCTACCTGCACACGTCGATCGTGCAAACCCGCCTGATCGGCAAGGACCTCGCCAGCAAGCGGGACGCGGTCAAGCTGGCGCGAATCGACACCATCGGCTCTCTGGCCCTGGCCTTGCTGGTCAACGCCGCGATCCTGGTGCTCGCCGCAGCCGCCTTCCATAACACCGGCCATGCCGATGTGGTCGAGATCCAGGACGCCTACCACTTGCTCGATCCCCTGGTGGGCGGCGCGTTCGCCAGCATCCTGTTCGGTGTCGCATTGCTCGCCTCCGGGCAAAGCTCCACCTTCACCGGCACCATCGCCGGCCAGGTGATCATGGAGGGCTACCTCAACTTGCGGATTCCCTGCTGGCAACGCCGCCTCATTACCCGCGGGCTCGCACTGATCCCCGCGTTCCTCGGCGTGTGGCTGATGGGCGACGACGCCATTGGCAAACTGCTGATCCTCAGCCAGGTCGTGCTCAGCCTGCAGCTGCCGTTTGCGCTGTACCCGTTGATCCGTATGACCGGCGACGAGCAATTGATGGGGCCGTTCGTGAATCGCTGGCCCACGAAGCTGTTGGCGTGGTTTTTGTTCGCGGTGATCAGTGGGGCGAATGCCTGGTTGATTGGGCAGTGGGTGTTTTGATCGTTTGACTGGTTCACCCGTAGAATTCATCCAGTAGCTCGCTTGGTAAGCGTTCGTCGAATTTGTCAGGAAGAACCAGCTTTCCTTTCATCGCCCCGATCCGTTGCGTTGCTGATTGTTCAGCGGCTATAAGGCGAGCAATGGCTCTGCCTTGTCTGGTGATTATGATTGTTTCACCGGCAGCGGCCTGGGCAACCAACTCTGAGAGGCCAGCTTTTGCTTGACGTAGAGTGACGGAAATTGCCGAGCGTGTTGCAGTCATGATGGCTATCCAAGAGTGGAAGTCATCGAATTGTGCCGGTAGCGTCATGCGCCCAAAAATAGTGGCCCACAAAAACAGAACTTGCCTACGTTTTGCCCTCGGACGTTTCCTCAAACAGCGTGAGCCATGTGACCCCGATCGCTCACCGATCCCAATACGGCACCGTCCCAAAACACTCCACGAAATAATCAATCACCGTGCGCACCTTCAGCGACAGCCGGCGGCTGCCTGGCCATAGTGCGGCAATCTGCTGCGGCTCCAGGGTGGTCGCCACTTCGTATTCAGTGAGCACCGCCTGCAAGGTGCCTGCGCGCAGGCCTTCGCCGATCAGCCATGACGGAAACACCACCAGCCCCAGGCCTTGTTCGGCGGCGTGGGTGAGGGTGTCGGCGTGGTTGCCGGTGATGGGGCCCTTGACGCTGTACGGGGTCCAGTCGCCCTGGTTGCGGCGGAAGAACCAGCGTTGCTGGCCGGTGATGCCTTTGTAGGCCAGGCATTGGTGGTGGGCCAGTTCCTCGGGGTGCCGGGGGGGGCCATGCCGGGCCAGGTAGGCCGGGCTTGCGGCGATGCGAAAGCGTTGGGGGGCGAAGATGCGCGCCTGCATGCTGGAATCGTTGAGTACGCCGATGCGAAACAGCAGGTCGGTGCCGTCTTGCAGCGGGTCGACGTAGGTGTCGGTCTGCTGGATATCCAGCTGCAACTTCGGGTAACGCCGGCACAGTTCGCCGAGCCACGGCGACAGGTGGCGCTGGCCGAACACCATCGGCGCGTTGATGCGCACCAGGCCGCTGGGCTCGCGCTCCTGCTCCTGCAGGGCCTGGCTGGCGCTTTCCAGTTGTTCGAGCATCAAGCGCGCATGGCGCCCGAGCACGCGGCCGGCTTCGGTGGGGCTCACCGCGCGAGTGTGCCGGTACAACAACTGTTGGCCGAGCGCCTGTTCCATCAACTGGATCTGCCGGGAGATGGAGGAGGGCGCCAGGCTCTCGCGGCGCGCCACTTCAGAGAAGCTGCCGTGGTCGAGTACCGCGACAAACAGTCGAAGCGCCTTGAAACTCAATTCATTCAAGCCCTGCATCGTGGTCTCCAGGCTGTGCGTTTTGCGCAAAGGTGTTGTCGGCATGCTCCCATTTATCGCACAGCACGGCCACTGGATAATGCGCGCCATGTTTCCTTTCTTTGATGCGCAGGTGATGTATGCAAGCGAGTTCCATGGCGGGTGCGGCTTCGGCCACGCCGAAAAAAAACCTGTTGCGGCTGCTGTTGTTGCCGCTGGTGATCTTGGCGGGCATGGGCCTGTCGGTAGAGGCCGGGTTGCTCGGGCCGTTGGGTGTGCAGGTAGGGCACTTATGGGCAACCCTGAGCATTTTCGGCGTCGGTTCGGCGATTTTGTTTCTGTTGCTGCTGTTCAGTGGCCCGCAAAAAGGCCCGGCGTTGACCGACTTGCCACGCTGGCAGTTGATCGGTGGGTTCCTGGGGCCGATGTATGTGGTGGTGTTGACCCTCGCTACGCCGCACATCGGAATCGCGATGACCATGATCGCGATCCTGTCAGGGCAGGTGGGCAAGAGCGTGTTGATCGACCACTTCGGCTGGTTCGGCACCCAGCGCAAGCGGGTCAATGGCGAGCGCTGGATTGCCCTGGCGTTGATTGTGGCGGCACTTGTTCTGATTGCACGAGGGTAAGGCGATGAATCTGATTTTGTTGTTGGTGTTGGTGATCGCCGCAGGCGCGGTCTTGAGCGTGCAAGCCGCGATCAACGGGCGTTTGGGCCAGGCGGTGGGCGTATTGCGCAGCAGCTTGCTGACCTTTGCGGTCGGTGCAATCAGCACGGCGCTGCTGATTTTCTTCTTTGAACCGGCCCAGGCCGTCAGCCTGCTGGACGTGCCGAAATGGCAACTCACCGGTGCCTTGTTTGGCGTGGTGTACATGATGGTGATGGTCGGTGCGGTGCCGGTGGTGGGCACGGCCGTGGCGACGGTGGCGGTGATCGTCGGGCAGTTGGGCATGGGCATGCTGATCGATAATTTCGGCTGGCTGGGCAACCCGGCCATCGAACTGTCGGGCAGCCGACTCGTGGCGATGCTGCTGTTGGCGCTGGCGCTGGTGTTCATGTACCGCAGCAATAGCCGTCTGGCCGATTAACGGCGCTGAACCCGGATGGCTTGCCTATAGTCACTGCTTAAGGTGTGGCGCCCGCTGCACCTGGACGACCATGAAAAAGGAGTCTGACCATGGCTGATAAAACCTGTGCCTGCCCCCATTGCAAGTGCGTACTGGGCAAGGATGCGGTGATGAAGGACGGTAAAGGCTATTGCTGCAAAGGCTGCGCCGAGCACCATGCCCATGGCGAGCCCTGCGCCTCGGCGTCGGGTTGCGAGTGCGCCAAATCGGCCCACGGCTGAAACCTGTAAAAATCCGCTCGGATTATCCGGTGGCGGTCATTACCATGGCCGCTCACCCTTGATCGATGCCTTCTTCATGGCCCTGGCCGCACCTCCCGACCTCTCTGATCACGCCGTCCCCGTGCAACCGTTGGCGCGCACCTACCCGCGTGGGTTGTATGTGGAACCCCACAGCCACGATTGGGGCCAGTTGCTGTATGCCGTGAGCGGGGTGATGTGGGTCGAAACGCCCCGCGAAGCCCTGGTGGTGCCGCCGCAGCGTGCGGTGTGGCTACCGCC
The DNA here is from genome assembly GCF_059419385.1 of Pseudomonas sp. GW821-FHT05H12. Lineage (NCBI taxonomy): Bacteria > Pseudomonadati > Pseudomonadota > Gammaproteobacteria > Pseudomonadales > Pseudomonadaceae > Pseudomonas > Pseudomonas sp. GW821-FHT05H12. The sequence goes on from NZ_JBWKRS010000049.1 coordinate 17,994, forward strand.
GGGGTTGGAGCATGGGATCCGCGTGGTCTCGGACCTGCAGATGCGCAATATCTACCTGCGCCCGGCGCTGGCGGCGACGCTGGACCGCCAGGTGCAGGTGATCGAGGTGGGCGGGTTGTTGCGCGAGCTGATCGTCACCCTGGTCGATCAGGGCGATAACGGCGAGCCAGCGTATTACGATGCGGTGGTCAGCCTGGCCCTGTTGGAACTGCAACGGGCACGCCGTTCGCAGATCCGCATCGCCATGCCAGTGGAGGCCGACCGGCGACTGGTGAATGCCTGCCAGGCGGTGATGGCGGCGCCGTCCCTGGAAATCCCGTTCGAACAGCACGCCGAAGCCGCCGGTGCCAGCGTGCGCACCTTGTCGCGCCTGTTCCAGACCCATCTGGGCATGGGCTTTGCCGAATGGCGCCGCCAGGTGCAACTGGCCACGGCGGTGGCGGAGCTGATCCAGGGCCAGTCCGTCAGCGGCATCGCCCGCTCCCTGGGGTACTCGCCCAGCAGTTTCAGCGACATGTTCCGTCGCGCGCTCGGCGTGGCGCCTTCGCAGTACGTCGGTTGAGGGTTTGGCCGAAATCCTGAAGCACTTGGCCGATGCTTCAGCAATGGGCTCTCTACACTGAGCCCATCCACCCAACTGGCATGACCCCCATGAACTACCTGATTTCCCTCGCCATCGGCCTATTGGTCGGCGTGATCTACGGTGCCCTGGATTTCCGTTCGCCCGCGCCACCCGCCATCGCCCTGGTGGGCCTGATGGGCATGCTGCTGGGTGAAAAGCTCTGGCCCGTGGGCCGGCAGCTGGTCAGCGGTTGGTTGTCCTGAATTCTTTCCTTCTCTTCGATGGATATTGGCCATGAAAGCACTGCAATTTTCCGCCACCGGCGATCTTTCGTCCCTGCGCTTTGTCGACGTCGCCACCCCGGTGCCCGCTGCCGGTGAGGTGCTGGTGCAGGTCAAGGCGGCCGGCCTGAACCCCAGCGACGTGAAAAACGTGCTCGGCCGCTTCCCGTACACCACATTGCCGCGCATTCCCGGGCGTGACTTCGCCGGCGTTGTGGTGGACGGCCCGCAAGCGCTGATCGGCCAGGAAGTGTGGGGCACTGGCCGCGACCTCGGCTTTTTTGCCGATGGCTCCCACGCCCAGTACCTCACGGTGGCCGCCGAAGGCGTGGCGCATAAACCGACCCACCTGAGCTTTGCCCAGGCCGCCAGCCTTGGCGTGCCATACACCACCGCCTGGGATGCACTGGCGCGCAGCGGCGTTACTCAGGGCACGCGCTTGTTGGTGATCGGCGCGAACGGGGCGGTGGGCAGCGCAGCATTGGCGCTGGCCAAGATTCTCGGTGCCGAAGTGTTGGGCGCGGTGCGCAAGGCGGATCAGGTCGAGGTGCTGAAGGCGCAAGGCTTTGATGCAATCACCCTGGGAGAGCCGGAGGCGTTGGGCGCGCAGGTGAATGCGGTGTTCAAGGGCGGCGCCGAGGTGATCTTCGACACCACGGGTTTCTGGCTGCCGGCGGCGGTTGCTGGCTTGGCGCCGTTCGGGCGTATCGCGATCATCGCCGCACCGGTTGACGGCCACGTGCAATTGCCGGCGCTGGCGTTGTACCGCAAGGGTGGTTCGGTGGTGGGGATCAATTCATTGCTCTACAACTGCCAGCAGTGCGCTGTGATGCTGGAGCAGTTCGGCGGCTTCTTTGACGAGGGCATGCTGCCCCTGCCAAGCGGCCTGCGCGAAGTGGCGCTGGCCGACGGTTTGCAGTGCTATGAAGAAGTGAACAGCGGCAGTGCGGACAAGATTATCTTCCTGCCCTGACACATCCTTGTAGGAGCCGGCTTGTCGAGTCGTCGCACCGCGGCGATGGCGATTTCGAGGACGCCATCGCCGGCAAGCCGGCTCCTACAGGGGATCATCAGGCCTCGGGAACGCCTTTTTCCCACGCCGACCAGTTCTTCAGAATCGCCTGCACCAGCGGGTTGCCCGTGCGGTACAGGTTCTCCAGCGCCGGTACAAAGCCGCCCTGGTCTGCGTATTTCAGCAGGTTGTCCACTTCGCTGTAGCCAGGGTACGGCCGGTCGAAGTCGGAGCCGGCGCGCACCACCGCCAGGCGCTGGATATCCACCAAACCTTCACGGCTGGCACGCAGCAGGGCTTCATAGGTGGAGTTGTCTTCCTGCTGGGTGGTGCAGTACTCGCCCTTGTTGTCCGTCAGCAGCTTGGTCCAGACCTCGGCGCGCTCGCTCAGGCGTGTGCCGGAGAACCAGGTATTGCCCGCCAGGGTGTCGCAGCGGGTGACTTGCGGCGGTTGGTTGGCCGGTGCGGCAGGGTAGTGCTTGCGCCAGGCGCTGGATTCCTTGCTTTCGGTCAGTTCGACGTTTTGCGACAAAGCAAACGCCTTAGCCTGCAACTTGGGGTTGAGCTCAAACACTTCGGTCTTGTAGTCCAACGGTGGTTTTTCGTTGGGCCCCTTGGTGTTGATGCCGATGTAACCGGTCGGCCAGTCCTTTGGCGCGTCCCGCGAATCCAGTTCCCACTGGGTACCGAATTCCACCAGGTAATGGGCCCAGGCCGCCGTGCCGATAGTGCCGTGTTTAGGGCTGATACCCGCGATCCCTGCGATCAGGAAATAACTCTGGCGCAGGTCGAACTTGGGCGACAAGGCCAGCGCCAGGGTGGACGCGGCGGCATTGGTCTGGCCCATGCCGGTGACCAGCAGGCACACGTCCTGGGTGTTGCAGCGAATCACCGGATATTCGGCGGACAAGCCCGGCACGCGGACTTCCCGCTTGAGTTCCAGGCGATCGACCCAAGTTTGCGCCTCGGGGGCGAACATGGTGATCAGCATCACCTTGGGCTTGATCGGCGCCGGCGTATCGGCCAATACCGCAGGGGCCAGCAGGGCCAGGCCCACGGCAATCGAGAGACGGGTAAACACGTTCATGTAAAGCTCCTTGATCAGAATTGGTAACCCACGCCGGCGTAGTAACCCCAGCCGTCGGAACGGGCGCGGAAGTTGCCCTCGCCGAAATTCAACTCGCTGCCATCTTCCCAGTTGCCGCCGTTATGGAAGTAACGGCCGACCAGGGTAAAACGCAGGTGGGTGAACGAATACAGCAGCACGTTGGTGGCCACGACCGAGTTGGCGGTACGCGCCGGATTGTCCTTGTGCAGGTCCGAGCCAAAATCGTAGTTAGTGAAGCCGATGTAGGTCAGCGAGGCGCCGTTGTCGAAGCTGCTGATGGGCACGATGTACTTCATCTGCGCGCGGTAGCCATCCCACGAATACTCGTTGCTGGCGCCATAGTTTTCCCACTGGTAACGGCCATAGAAGTTCGCCGACAGGTTGACCCGCGAGTGGGTGTCGATGTCGGTGCCCAAGCCGCTGTACAAGGTGTTGGCGCGGTTGGCCTTGTTGCTGCCGTGGTCGTAGATCCAGTCGAACGCCACATACCATTCCTTGAACGGCCCGATGGCCAGGCTGCGGCCCGCCAGGTAGTCGATGGAGATGCGCGGCTCGTGTTCCATGAACACCGGCGAGCCATGGTCCCACACGCCTTTGTCATTACTGTTACCGATGCCGAGGATCTTCGGCACATCGATGTAGCCGTACAGCTCGAACGGGCCCTTGCGGCCGAAGTACTCGTATTCCAGGTAGACATCATCCTGTGGCTTGGGGCCGAAGCTGATGTCTTTGCTGCCGATCAGTGTGAGGTCCTGGTTGAACCATTCCGACAGATAGACGCCTTTTTTCGCCGGGCTGGCTTCAGGGTTTTTCGTGTCGGGGCTCAGTGTTTCGCCCTGTGCTGAGTCATCGATGGGTGTTTCCTGCGCCAAAAGGGGGGCGCTGAGTACTCCCGTAACGGCGGCCAGTAGCAAAGAAACACCAAGGGAAGCAGGACGCCTTGAGGTGGGGTGCATTGAAAATCCCTATTCGTACGCGGTTTGAACCCGATTCTTCGGGTAAAGGTGAACCTGGTTGCCAAGTTCGTTCCGCAAACGTTTGCACAGGCTGTACCAACTTCTCTCAATCGGTTGATCAGCTTGAAAAAAATGGGGATTAGTCGACCTTTTGATCAGAAATGACTGGGTGTCATTTTTTCGATGCGATTGAACAGGTGCATCGCGGTTTCGCGACGGTATTCGCTCGGCGTCTGGTTCATCTCGATGCGAAAGTGCCGATTGAAATTGGACAGGTTGGCATAGCCCACTTCAAAGCAGATATCCGCCACCGACATATCGCTTTGCAGCAACAGGCGGCAAGCGCGTTGCACGCGGAACTTGCGCATCAGGTCGATAAAGCCGTGGCCGGTGTTGCGCTTGAAGAAACGTGAAAACCCTGGCTCGCTCATCTCCAACTGTTGGGCGATGACCGACAGGCGCAAGTCGCCGGTGAGTTCACGCATCAGGTAGTCGAAGGCCTTGTTGATTCGCTCGGCGCTGCGCGCGTCCAGGGTCGGTGCGTAGCAGGGGCTGGCGAGTGCCTGGACGTGCTGCACGGGGGCGTTCTTCAGGGTGTTCAGCAATTGCAGGAACAGGATCAGCCGTTGCAGGCCGTGGGCCTTGCCGATGGCCTCCATCAACTGCGCCGCCTGCACGGCGGTGTCGTCGCTGAATTCCAGGCCGCGCCGGGCGGTTTCGAACAGCTGCTGCAGATCGCCGAGTTCCGGCAGGGTCTTGCGCAGGGCGAGGAGGGCAGCGCCGTCGAATTGCAGCACCACGTCGCGGCCGGTCAGGTACTCGCCCGGGGCCAGTTCGCCGATCCAGTCATGGGGCAGGTCCGGACCGATCAACGCCACATGCCCCGCACTGAAAGCGCCGATGTAGTCGCCGGCCACCAGCTTGCCGCTGCCCTGGCGGATCAGGTGGATTTCGAATTCAGGGTGGTGGTTCCAGCGTGCCAGATCAAAGGGGTAGTCGTGTTCGAACCAGCGGAAACAGTGGTCCGGCTCGGGCAGGATCACTTCGAGTTCGGCAGGGCGGTGCTCGAACAGCTGGGCGCGGCTGACAGGCATGATGCGGCCTCTGGGTGGGCGTGGACTCACTTCAAAATACGCGCCCCGCACGGGTGAGCGCTACCCCCGGTTTCGCCCGGCACTGATACTTTTTTGATCCGGGTGGATAAGTTAAAAAAGTATCAGTCGGGCATTCGCCATTCGTTTGTGAGGGGGTGGGCAAGCTGCTGTAATCAGGCCTCAACAACAAAAACAACAGGTGGAAACCGCCATGTTCCAGATCTGCAAAGGCAAGCTCCCGCAAGTGTTGTTCCTGCTTTCCGGCCTGGCGCTGGCCATGCCCAGCCACGCCGCCGACACCGTGACCATCGCCACGGTCAACAACAGCGACATGATCCGCATGCAGCGCCTGTCCAAGGTGTTTGAAGAACAACACCCGGACATCAAGCTCAATTGGGTGGTGCTGGAAGAAAACGTGCTGCGCCAACGCCTCACCACCGACATCGCTACCCAGGGCGGGCAGTTCGACGTGCTGACCATCGGCACCTACGAAACCCCATTGTGGGGCACCAAGCACTGGCTGGAACCGCTGACGCAGCTGCCGGCCGCGTACGACGCCGATGATATTTTCCCTTCGGTACGCCAGGGCCTGTCGGTCAACAACACCCTGTACGCCTTGCCATTCTATGGCGAAAGCACCGTCACCTATTACCGCACCGATTTGTTCAAGCAGGCCGGCCTGAGCATGCCCGCGCACCCGACCTGGACCCAGCTCGGCGAATTCGCCTCCAAGCTCACGGCAAAAGACAAAGACCAATACGGCATGTGCCTGCGGGGCAAGGCCGGCTGGGGTGAGAATATCGCCTTGCTCAGCACCATGGCCAATGCCTTTGGTGCGCGCTGGTTCGACGAGCAGTGGAAGCCCGAACTGACCAGCCCCGAGTGGACGGCCGCCGCCAACTATTACGTCAACACCCTGAAAAATTACGGCCCGCCTGGCGTCTCCAGCAACGGCTTCAACGAAACCCTGGCGCTGTTCAACAGCGGCAAATGCGCGATCTGGGTCGATGCCAGCGTCGCCGGCTCCTTCACCACCGACAAGAGCCAGAGCAAGGTCGCCGACAGCGTCGGTTTCGCCGCCGCGCCCACCGAGGTCACCGACAAGGGCTCCTCCTGGCTGTACGCCTGGTCCCTGGCCATCCCGGCCACCTCCAAGCACAAGGACGCGGCCAAGGCGTTCATTACCTGGGCCACGTCCAAGGACTACATCCAACTGGTCGCCGATAAAGAAGGCATCACCAACGTACCGCCAGGCACCCGCCAGTCCACCTACAGCGAGGCGTACTTGAAGGCCGCTCCGTTTGCCCAGGTCACCCTGGAAATGATGAAGCACGCCGACCCTGCACACCCGTCGGCCAAGCCGGTGCCGTACGTGGGCATTCAATACGTGACCATCCCTGAGTTCCAGGCGATCGGCACGTCGGTGGGCAAGCTGTTCTCCGCCGCGCTCACCGGTGGCATGTCGGTTGACCAGGCGTTGCTCGAAGCCCAGTCCACCACCGAGCGCGAGATGAAACGCGCCGGCTACCCCAAATAATGCCCAAGGACACGAACTTCATGAAACGACTGGAAGGTAAAAGCGCGTTGATCACCGGGTCGGCGCGCGGCATCGGCCGCGCCTTTGCCCAGGCCTATATTGCAGAAGGCGCTACCGTTGCCATCGCCGATATCAACCTGCAACGGGCCCAGGCCACCGCCACTGAACTCGGTCCCAAGGCGTATGCCGTCGCGATGGATGTGACCGACCAGGCCTCCATCGACGGCGCGATTGCCGCCGTGGTGGCCCACGCCGGCAAGCTGGATATCCTGATCAACAATGCCGCGCTGTTCGACCTGGCGCCCATCGTCGACATCACCCGCGACAGCTATGAGCGGCTGTTCTCGATCAACGTTGCCGGCACGCTGTTCACCCTGCAGGCCGCGGCCAAGCAGATGATCAGCCAGGGCCACGGCGGCAAGATCATCAACATGGCCAGCCAGGCCGGGCGCCGGGGCGAGCCGTTGGTGGCGATCTACTGCGCGACCAAGGCGGCGGTGATCAGCCTCACGCAGTCGGCGGGGCTTAACCTGATCAAGCAAGGCATCAACGTCAACGCCATCGCCCCGGGCGTAGTGGATGGCGAACATTGGGACGGGGTGGATGCACTGTTCGCCAAGCATGAAGGCCTGGCGCCTGGCGAGAAGAAGCAGCGGGTAGGGGCCGAAGTACCGTTCGGGCGCATGGGCACGGCAGAGGACTTGACCGGCATGGCGGTCTTCCTGGCCTCGAAGGACGCCGACTACGTCGTCGCCCAGACCTACAACGTCGATGGCGGCAACTGGATGAACTGACCCCACACACCTATAACTGAATGAACTGACCCCACAAACCTTGTAGGAGCCGGCTTGCCGGCGATGGCGACCTTTGATGTTGCAGAAATCTCAGGGGCCCCATCGCCGGCAAGCCGGGCTCCTACAAGGGGTGTTTCATTCCGCAAAGCTGCGGTCGAAGAAGTAGATTTCACCCGGTCTCAGCGCCGCCACCGTCGCCTGCGGCCGGCCACCTTCACCGTGCTTTTTACGGCCCGTCTCCCGCAGATACCCCGCCTCAGTCAGCTTCAACAACCGCTGGCGAATACTGGTCTTCAACACCGGCCGCGCCAGCACCAGGGAAAAAATCGCGGTCGCTTCCGGTGCACTGAACTCCTCACCCAAAAACATCAGCGGCAAGCTGCTGTACAGCGATTTGGACAGCAGCCGCTCCTGCACGGCCGCCACGATCAGGTTGTGATCGAACGGCAGCTTGAGGCTGCCATCCGCCACGTCATCCAGTGAAAACCAGGCCTGATGCTCGCCCAGCGCCACCTCGTCGGCGACGATTGCCAGGTAATAGGTCGACGATGACCAGCAGCGTGGGTCGCGAAACGCATCCCCCACCGTGCCCACTTGCTCGCTCCAGGCCAGTGCCAGGCCGACCTTGTCACTGGCGCGCAACCGTTCCACCGCATCCTTGAGGCTCAGATCTTGCACGTCGCCATTGACCACCACGCCCGGCAGCGCCCAATGCCCGGCGAAGGGTTCGGCGTCGCGTTTGTTGAGCAGCAGTTTCAGCTCGCCGGTGGCGCGGCAATAGAACAGCACGCACAGGTCGACGGTATGGAGGTAGGCGTGAAGGGGCATCGGGCATTCCTTGTAAACAGTGGCGGGGCACAGTCTAACGGATCGAGCAGATATGTCATGTACTCGCTCCAGCATAGATAACTAAATGTTTCTTGCAATGAAAGTACATGACGTGTACTTTTGTTTCCAGGCCACAGGAGAACCACCATGACCCTTGCGAAAACTGCCATTGCCTCATTCGACGTCGACGCCCAGAAGAGCTTCACGCCCCTGTGCCCCAACGAGTTGCCGGTGGCCGGTGGCGACAGGATCGGCGCCGAGCTCAACTACATGGCCAGCCTTGCCGGCCATCGCGTTGGCAGCAAGGACGCCCACACCCCGCATGCCCCCTGGGTGGTGACGCAGCACAGCGACATGCTGCAACCCACTGGCCTGGCCCACGCCGACGTGACCTGGGTGAGTCACTGTGTACCGGGCACCGAGGGTTTCACCTTGCTCGACGAGTTGCCCACGCCCTATGAGTACGACTACTTCATCTGGAAAGGCGTCGAACCCGACCTGCACCCCTATGGCGCCTGCTACCACGACCTGCACGACAAACTTTCCACTGGCGTCATCGAGTACCTCAACGCCAGGGGCGTGAGCCGGGTAATCGTCGGCGGCCTGGCCCTGGACTACTGCGTCAAGACCACCGCGATGCAACTGCTCAAGGCGGGCTTCGAGGTGATCCTGCACCTGCCGGCCTGCCGAGGTATCAGCGAGGAGGGCGGCGTGCAAGCCGTCAATGCGTTGCTCAAGGCCGGTGCCGTCATCAGCAGCACCCGCGAAGAACTGGCCGCGATGGCCGCGCGTTAAGGAGACACACCATGGAAAGTGCCTACGACTACGAAGCCCCGGTGATCCAGGGCTTGCTCGACACCGACTACTACACCTTCACCATGATGCAGGCCGTGTTGCACCAGCACCCGAACGTCGATGTCGAGTACAACTTCATCGTTCGGTCCAGGGAAAAACTTGGCCACCTGATCCCCGAACTGCGCGCCGAGCTGGAGAAGATGGCCGGCCTGCACATGCGCGAAGGTGAGCTGCGTTTTCTGTTCAACCCACGTTTTCGCGAATACCTCACCCCGGACTACGAGCGTTTCCTCGGCCTGTTCCGCTTCAACCTGCGTTACATCCACGTCAGTGAAGTCGACGGCCAACTCAACATCCGTGTGGTCGGGCCGATGCTGCACTGCATCATGTTCGAGCAGCCGGTGCTGGCCCTGGTGAGCGAGCTGCGCAACCGCGACAAGTACCCCGACGTGACCCTGGAAGACGTCACCCGCAAGCTCTACCAGAAGTTCGACTGGCTGGAGAAAAACCTCAGCCGCGACGAGTTGGCCGACCTGCGTGTTTCCGATTTCTCCACGCGCCGGCGTTTGTCGTTCAAGGCCCAGCGTGAAGTGGTCGACATCATGCGCCGCGACTTCCCCGGCCAATTCGTCGGCACCAGCAACGCGCACCTTGCCTATGAATTCGACCTGCCGCTGATCGGCACCATGGCCCACCAATGGCTGATGGTGCACCAGCAACTGGGGCGCCTGCGCGAGAGCCAGAATGCCGCGCTGGAAAACTGGGTGCGTGAATACCGTGGCCGCCTGGGCATTGCCCTGACCGACTGCATCAGCACCGACTTTTTCCTCAAGGACTTCGACCTGTACTTCGCCAAGCTGTATGACGGCCTGCGCCAGGACTCCGGCGACCCCATCGCCTGGGCCGACAAGGTACTGGCCCGCTACAAGCAATTGGGCATCGACCCGATGACCAAGGACCTGATGTTCTCCGACGGCCTGAATTTCGAAAAATGCCTGCCGATCCTGCGTCACGTGCGCGGCAAGGCCAGGTTCGGCTTCGGCATGGGCACCAGCCTGGCCTGCGATGTGGAAGGCGTGGAGCCGTTGAGCATCGTGATGAAACTGGTACGGGTGCACGGCGAGCCGGTGGTGAAGTTCTCGGATGACCCGATCAAGAACGTCTGCGAAGACGCCTCGTTTTTGCAGTACGCAGCACAAGTGTTCAATGTGGGCAAGGTGGAGGTGTGACATGCAAGACCGTATCGCACAGGAACTGAACATCAATCGGCAACTGGTCAAGGGCGGTGAGGCCAAGGAAATCCAGCGGCGCATCGACTTCATCAAGGCCACCTTGCGCAGTTCTGGCGGCAAGGCCCTGGTGCTGGGCATCAGCGGCGGCGTCGATTCCCTCACCGCTGGCCGTCTGTGCCAGCTGGCCGCCGAGCAATTGCGCAGCGAAGGGTATGCCGCGCATTTCATCGCCATGCGCCTGCCCTACAAGACCCAGGCCGACGAGCGTGACGCCCAGGCTTCCCTGGGTTTCATCACCCCGGACCAGATCGATACCCTGAACATCGCCGCCAGTGTCGACGGCCTGATGGCCAGCCTCACCGCCAGCGAAGCCAGCGCGGCCCATGTCGACTTCATCAAAGGCAACGTCAAGGCCCGTGCGCGGATGATCGCTCAGTACGCCGTGGCCAACCTGCACAACGGCCTGGTGGTCGGTACCGACCACGGCGCCGAAGCCTTGATGGGGTTCTTCACCAAATTCGGTGACGGTGCTTGTGACCTGGCGCCACTGTCGGGCCTGACCAAGACCCAGGTACGCCTGCTGGCCACGGCCCTGGGTGCGCCGGACAACCTGGTGCACAAACACCCCACCGCTGACCTGGAAGAACTGGCACCCGGCAAGCTGGATGAGCACGCTTATGGCTGCTCGTATGCCGAGATCGATGCCTACCTGATGGGCGAACCGGTGAGCGAGCGGGTACGCCACATCGTGGAGCAAGCCTACCTGAAGACCGCCCACAAACGCGCGTTACCCATCACCCCCCTGTAGGCGCCGGCTTGCCGGCGATGATCGCAACGGCACCGCGTTTCTCCAGAATGCCCGCGTTATCGTTAACGAGCATCGCAGGCAAGCCAGCTCCCACAGGAGATGCTGATTAGCGCTCGATCGAGCGACTCCACCGCGCATTCCACTCCGGCCGCGCCAGGTTCACTTTGTCCCAATCAATCGAGATCGCCGTCTGCAAGTAACCCTGCATCGCTTCCACCCGCGCGCGGGTCTTGTCGGTGGTCGGTGTGGTCGGGTTCGACGGGATCTGGTCACCTTCCTCCAGCGCCGGCGCCTGGGCTTCGGCGGTCAGCAGGAAGGCCGCGAGTTTCTGCGCCAGTTCCGGCTGGTCATTGCGCGCAATCACGCATTCGGCCACGTTCAGCACCACCGCGCCTTCCTTGGGTTGCGCATATTCCATCGGCACACCCAGCAGCTTCTGAGTGGTGACCTGGGTCGGCGTCAGCGGGAAGATCGCCGCTTCGTCGGTTTGCACCATCTCGGAGATCTTCGCCGAGCTGGCGATGTATTCCAGCACATTCGGCCCGATGGTTTTTGGCCAGGCCTTGAAGCCCGGCTCCACGTTCGTCTCGTCGCCGCCCTGGATACGGTTGAACATCAGGAAGCCGTGCAGGCCGAAGGTGGACGACGCCAGGGATTGGAACACCACTTTGTCCTTGAAGCGCGGGTCGGCCAGGTCCATCCACGAGGTCGGCGCTGCCCAGCCTTTTTCCTTGAACATCTTGGCGTTGTAGCCAAGGCCCGTCACGCCGAGGGTCACGGCCACGGCCTCTTCCTTGATCTTCGCTTTGGCGGGGATCTGGTCGAGGGTCGGGTTCGGCGTGAGCTTGTCGCACAGGCCCATGGAGATGGCGCGGTACATGATGCCGTCGTCAAGGAACATCACGTGCATCTGCGGGTTGTCTTTGTTGGCCTGGACCTTGGCGAGGATGTCCGACGAGGTGCCGGGCACGATCACCACCTTGACGTTGTTGGCCTTTTCGAACGCGGGCAACACCTTGTCGGCGTACACCCGTTCCATGGTGCCGCCGTTCATGCCCAGGTACAGCGTGGGCGCGGCATGGGCGGTAGAGGCGAGCAGGGCGAGGGACAAGCAGGACAGCGCAATACGTGGGTTCATGGATGTTTTTCCTCTCAGGCTTGGAAACGACGGATGGAAAACGCTTCGATGGGTTGCCGGCTGGCCCCGCTGCAGACGATCTCTGCCAGGGCTTCACCGACGGCGGGGCCGAGCTGGAACCCGGCGCCGGCAAAGCCGAAACCGTGGAGCAGGCCGGGTTGAGTGCTGCTGGGGCCGATCACCGGTTCATGATCGGGGAGGTAACCTTCGGTGCCGCTCCAGGTGCGGATGGCCTGGGCACCCTTGAGAAACGGGTACAGCTCGCCGGCATTGCGCAAAATCTCCAGCACCGCCGCTTGCCCAGGGCGGGCCTGCTGCGGGCCGAGGGCAAAGCCCCGACCGCCGCCGAGGATGCAATTGCCCCGGGCGACCTGCCGCGCATAGATGCCGCCGCCTTCCACGCCGGTGCTCACGTCCATCACCACCGGCAACGGCTCGGTCACCAGCATGGCCGGGTGCGCCGAGGTGATCGGCACCGGCTCGCCAAACTGCGCGGCGACGGTACCGGCCCAGGCGCCGGCGCAATTCAACAGCCACGGCGCTTGCAACTGCAGGCCATTGGCGCACCTCACCTGGAATTGGCGGCCGTCGTGTTCGATGCGGATCACTTCCGCCTGCTCGTACACCGTGGCGCCGCAGCGTTGCGCCGCACGGGCGAAGGCCGGCGACACCAGGCGCGGGTTGGCGTGGCCGTCTTCCGGGCACAACGACGCGCCCACGGCGATATCGCCCACCCACGGGAAACGTGCGCGCAGCTCGGTGTAGTCGAGCAGCTGCAAGCCCAGGCCAAAGCCACGGGTCTGTTCGGCATAGGCTTGCAAGGCGGCGAAATCGGCATGGCTGCGCGCCAGTTTCAGATGCCCGGAGCGCACGTATTCGCCGTCGATGCCGATCAGCCCCGGCAAGTCTGCCCACAGTTCATGGGCGCGTTGCGACAACGGCAGTTGATGCAACGGCCGCCCCTGGCGCCGCACGCCGCCATAGTTGACGCCGCTGGAATGGGAGCCGCAGAAGTCTCGCTCCACCAGTGCGACACGTTGGCCTTTTTGCGCCAGGGTCAAGGCCGCCGAGGCGCCGACGATCCCGCCGCCCAGTACGATCACGTCGATCATGGCTGCACCTCCACGCCAAACGGCAGGGGCTTGATGGGGGCCTGGCCACGCAACCGGCCGACCTCGTCAATGCCCCGGCCACTGCGCTCGGCCACAATCTCGGCAGCCGCCAAGCCGCACATGCGCCCCTGGCAGCGGCCCATGCCGACGCGGCAGTGAGCCTTGACCCGGTTGATTTCCCAGTGGCCTTCATCCACCACGGCGCGCACATCGCCCACGCTGACCTCTTCGCAGCGGCACAAGATCAAATTATCCGGTGCCTGCGCGGCCCACTGTTCGGGGAAGGGGAACGCGGTTTCCAGGCCATGGCGAAAGCGCTGGATACCGGCCAGCTGTTGTTCGAGCACGGCGGTGCGGCGCTGGTCAATTGCGATGCCCGAATCTTCCAGCACCGCCAATGCCGCACGCTCGCCGGCCATCTGTGCGGCGTCGGCGCCCATGATCCCGGCCCCATCGCCCGCCAGGTACACGCCGTTCACGCTGCTGCGTCCGGCGCTGTCCCGTTGTGGCAGCCAGGCGCGATTTAACGCGTTCCAGGCGAACTCACAGCCGAGCAAGTCCGCCAGTTGCGTCTCGCTGCGCAGGGCATGGGCGAAGGCCACCGCATCGCATTCCAGGGTGCGCGAACCCCAGCGAATCCCAGTGACCCGTTGCTCACCGTCAATCTGCTCAAGCGTGGCGCCCTGGTGCACCGGAATGCCGTGGGCAGTAAGCCATGCGCGGTAATACAAACCTTTGGCCAAGGTTGCCGGTTGACCCAGCAACGCAGGCAACGCACGGCACTGCGCGCTGAACGGCGCACTGTCGAGCACCGCCACCACCTGGGCGCCGGCCTTGGCGTACTGATAAGCCACCAGATACAGCAACGGCCCGCTGCCACAAAACGCCACGCGCTCGCCGATGGCGCAGCCCTGGTACTTCAGGGCGATCTGCGCCGCGCCCAGGCTGTACACGCCGGGCAGGGTCCAGCCCGGCACCGGCAGGATGCGGTCGGTGGCACCGGTGGCGACGACGAGCTGCGAATACTCGATGCTTTCGGCGCGGCCGTTTTTGAGCAGGTCGAGACGGCCATCCTCGGCATTCCACACCAGGGTTTCCGCGCGGTAGTCGATCAAGGGCGCCAGTTCATCCATCGTGCGGTGCACAGCCTCGGCCTTGCCCGCTTCAAAACCGTAGAGTTGCTTGGCCGAGCGCTGGAAGTTCGCCGGTTGGCGACGATAAATCTGCCCGCCGCCGCGCGCGCTTTCATCCACCAGGCACGGTGTGATGCCATGGTCGAGCAAGGTGCGCGCCGCGCTGATGCCGGCCGGGCCTGCGCCCACAATCACCACCGGCTTCATGGCTGGCGTCCCGGGTCGCGGCTGATGGCCTGGCCGGCTTCCAGCAGGGTCGAGCACGCGCGCACGCGCCGGCCATCGGCAAGCCTTACCCAACAATCCTGGCAGGCACCCATCAGGCAGAAACCGGCGCGCCGTTCGGCACTGAAATCGCTGCCCCGCAGGTGATCGGCGCAGGTCAGTACGGCGGTGAGTACGGTGTCGCCGAGCAAGCCGGTCGCCGGTTGCCCGTCGAGGGTGAAGGCCAGGGCAGGGCGCCCGGTCTCGGCCAAGCGTTTGAACAAAGCCATCAGTGTTTCCCCACCAATACGCGGTCCAGGCCGTAGACCCGGTCCAGCAGGATCATGGTCGCGGCGGTCAGCGCAATCACCAGCGCGGAAACGGCAGCCATCATCGGGTCGATGGACTCGGTGGCGTACACGTACATGCGCACCGGCAGGGTTTGCGTGGCCGGCGAGCTGACAAAGATCGACAGCGTCACCTCATCGAAACTGTTGATGAACGCCAGCAACCAGCCGCCTGCCACACCGGGCAGGATCATCGGCAAGGTGATCTGGCGAAACAGCGTAAAGCGGCTGGCACCGAGGGATTCGGCGGCCTGCTCGGCACTGCGATCAATGCCGATGGCGGCCGCCAATACCAGGCGCAGCACGTAGGGGGTGATGATCACCACGTGAGCCAGCATCAACCAGGTGAAGCTGCCATTGACGCCCATCAGGGCGAACAGGCGCAGCATCGCCACGCCCAGCACCAAGTGCGGGATGATGATCGGCGACAGGAACAGGGCGCTGAAAAAGTTGCGCCCCGGGAACTGGTAGCGGCTGATCGCCAGGGCCGCCGGCACGGCAATCAACGTCGCCAGGCTGGCGGCGGTAAAGGCCAGGATCAGACTGTTATAGAACGCCTGGATAAAGTCAGCGCGCTCGAACACCGCACGGAACCAGCGCAGGGAGAAGCCCGACGTTGGAATGCTCAAGGTGTTTTCCGGAGTGAAGGCCACCAGGCACACCACCACCAGTGGCGCCATCATGAACAGCACCACCAAGCCATGGAAACCGAGGGCCAAAGGACCGTTTCTGGACATGCGCTTAAACCCCCAGGGACTTTTTGTAGCGGCGTTCGACCATGCGGTTCCAGCTCAGCATGATCAGCAGGTTGACCAACAGCAGCACCACCGCGATGGTCGCGCCCATGGGCCAGTTGAGTTCCGAGAGGTACTGGTCGTACACCACCGTGGCGACCATCTTCAGGCGACGCCCGCCGAGCAGGCCGGGGATCGCGAACGAACTGGCGGCCAGGCCGAACACGATCAAGGTGCCGGACAGCACACCGGGCATCACCTGCGGCAGCACGATCTTGCGCATCACCGTGGCCTGGCTCGCGCCGAGGGACAACGCCGCCTGTTCGGCCGACGGGTCGAGCTTCTGCAAGGACGTCCACACCGGGATGATCATGAACGGCAGCATCACGTGCACCAGCGCGATCACCACCGCAAAGGGCGTGTACAGCAGTTTCATCGGGCGCCCGCCCAAGGCCTGGATCACCTGGTTGACCAACCCGTCGGCGCCGAGCAACAGGCTCCAGCCGAAGGCACGCACCACCACTGAGATCAGCAGCGGCGTGAGGATCAGGATCAGGAAAATCGAGCGCCACGGGGTGCCCATGCGGCTGAGGATGTAGGCCTCGGGCACGCCGATCACCACGCACAGCAGGGTCACCAGCGCGCTGATCCAGAACGTGCGCCAGAAGATTTCGTAGAAGTACGCATCGCTGAACAGCGACAGGTAATGGGCCAGGGTCCATTCATCGGCCTTCACCCCCACCTGGTAGTCGAACACGTTGAACGACAGCACCAGGGTCATCAGCAGCGGCAACACCAGCAGCCCGGTGAACAGCGCCAGGGCCGGCAGCGACAACAGGTAGCCCCGGCTCATGCGCGCACCTCGTCGGCGGCCAGCACGCGCAGCAGGTCAGCCTGCCAGTCCAGACCCACGAGGGCGCCGCAGCCCAGCGGCGCGCTGCCATCGTTGCTGCGCACCACGGTGATTTCGCCCAGCAGGGTGTGAATGCGGTACAGCCACTGGCTGCCGAAGAAGTAGCGGTCGAGGACCTTGCCTTGCAGGCGACCGTGACCTGCATCCACCAGCTGGATTTTTTCCGGGCGCAGGCTGAGGGTCAGCTCGCCGTGGCCGCTTTCATGACGCACTTGCGGCACGCCCAGTTGGTCGTAGTCGCCGGGCAGCAGGTTGGCCTTGCCAACGAAGTCCGAGATGAACCGCGTGCGTGGGTGTTCATACAGCTTGTAGGGCGCATCCACCTGGGTCACGCGGCCGGCCTGCATGACCACCACGCGGTCGCTGATGGACAGCGCTTCGGCCTGGTCATGGGTGACCATCAGGGTGGTGATGCCCACCGCGCACTGGATGCGACGGATCTCAAACTGCATCTCTTCGCGCAGGTTGGCGTCGAGGTTGGACAGCGGTTCATCGAGCAGCAGCACCGGCGGCTCGATCACCAGGGCACGGGCGAGGGCCACGCGCTGGCGCTGACCACCGGACAACTCGCGCGGGTAGCGTTCGGCGTGGGGCGCCAGGCGCACCAGTTCCAGCACGGTCTTGACCTTGGCAGCGATCTCGGCGGCGGGCACTTTGCGCATCTTCAGGCCGAAGGCGACGTTGTCGCGCACGCTCATGTGGGGGAACAGCGCGTAGCTCTGGAACACCACCCCCAGGCCACGGCTGGCGGGCTTGGCGTGGGTGATGTCACGGCCGTCGAGCAGGATCTGCCCGCCGCTCACGTCAACGAAGCCGGCAATCATTTGCAGGGTGGTGGTCTTGCCGCAGCCCGACGGGCCGAGCAGGGACACGAACTCGCCTTTTTCCACCGCAAGGTCGGTGGCGACCACCGCATCGACGGCGCCGTAGCGTTTGCTCAAGGCGTTGAGTTGGAGAAATGCCATGGTTGCGTTCCACCTTTTTTAAGTCGCGTCGACACGCGCTTTGTTGTTTTGGGCAGATGCGAAAAGAGTGTTGCGGGTGCGGTGGCGCTCGATCTTTTAGTCGGCTGCCGGTTGTTGTTCATTTCGCCCCTGGTGGACGCAGATTAGGACGAAGACTAGGATGGGCGAAAGATAGAATTTCACTGAACGGACTACTATTTTCAGTTTTATTCACTCACCGGAATTTACCAAGAGATCTGTTGTTATGGATTCCAATGAACGAAACGCAAACGCCAGGGAAGTCGGTGTCGGTGGGGTGTCCCGGCTGTTTGCGCTGCTGCGCACCCTGGGTGAGGTGCCGGAGGGCGGCGAGCGTGTGACCCAATTGGCGCAGCAGGTCGGTTTGTCGCAACCGACCACTCACCGCTTGCTGCGCAGCCTGATGGACGAAGGCATGGTCGAGCAGGACGCGCGCAGCAAGCGCTATCGCCTGAGCCTGGAGTTCTTCGCCCTGGCGGCCAATGCGGGCAAGACCGGCAACCTGCGCGACCTGGTGCGGCCAAGCATGTTGCGCCTCAGCGCATCGCTGGGGGACTCGCTGTTCCTGCTGGCGCGCTCGGGGTTTGACGCGATCTGCCTGGACCGCAGCGAAGGCCCGTACCCGATCCGCACCTTCACCGGAGATATCGGCGGGCGCGTGGCATTGGGCGTGGGGCAGGGCAGCCTGGCGATCCTGGCGTTTTTGCCGGAGGAAGAGCGTGAAACGGTGATTCGCTACAACCTGCCACGGCTCAAGGACTTCCACCTGTATGACGAAGTGTTGTTGCGTTCGGAGGTAGAGAACGTACGCACCCTGGGTTACGCGGCACGCAATACCGGCGTGCTGGAAGGCATGGCGGGGTTGGCAGTGCCGATCCTCAACCGCGATGGTCACGCGGTGGCGGCCTTGAGTGTGGCGACCATCAGCGACCGGCTGGGGCCGAGCCGGTTGCCGATGGTGGTGGAGTTGCTCAAGCGCGAAGCGGCGGCGATCGGGCCGAGGATCAACCCCTTCGATCCCACACTGCGCCGCCCCTCACAAACCTTTGGCGGATAAAAAATAGGTGCAACACCGCAGATCAAATGTAGGAGCCGGGGGGGGGGGGGGGGGGGGGGGGGGGGGGGGGGGGGGGGGGGGGGGGGGGGGGGGGGGGGGGGGGG